>JANPGF010000001.1:0-6015 GCA_031423775.1 Candidatus Kaiserbacteria bacterium
CATTGCAGACAAAACAGAGCAAAAAATTCTAGAGGCTATGGCTCAGTTTGCCTGAAGAAGACATCGCCCCGAAACTTTCGGGGCGATTTTATAATGACACTTTTCCGTACTTGCGATTGAGGATTGACCGGGTAGTGGTACCAAGTACCCCCGCCTCACCATTTACATGATGCACAATTTGGAAGGTATGGAGTGCTTCACTCGTGCAACTATCAAAGTAACCTGATAACGGACAGTTATGCAGCGTGCTCGTTGCAGCAGGATACACCCCTTCAAGCAAGAGAGCAGCCTGCAGTGACAACACCGCAGTACTTGATTTTTTTGATTCACGTAATTCAGTACTCCAGGTAAACGGCAAGTACGTTGAATCGGGAGTGACTTTTTGCAACATTGGAGCAGCAAAGAAATCCTGAATACCGGTCGCTGTTTCAAATGCGAACTCTCGCAGGACTGCAGTACGGACTTGAGGATCATCAAACTGACGCTCGTAGAGATAGCCATACTCAATCAACACTCCTGGAGCGTCTAGCGTGTTGTAGCGGCCAATCGATATTAAATCCTGATCCTCTACTACCCCACCGCTTTCGGGAGCCAAGTTACTGGTAGTAGCAAACAGACGGAGATGTTTTGTTATGGCGTCTGCCGCCACTTTTGATGAACTGCTATTTGAATACTGACGCTCTGGAACAAATACGGTAAAGCCGGTATACGGACCTGGATACTCGGTATTTTTGCGCTTCGCATCATTAAAATGAATATTTACCACCAGATCAACTTTTTGTTCGTTGGCCCACTGGTTAATACCGTAGAGATGACGTGCAACATCGGCCGGGGCACTATTATGAGGTGTGCTCGACACCATTTGCAACAAGCCCTTTCCAACCAAGGTATCCATTTCTGCTTTTTTGCTCTCATAAAATTCATCGGTGGCTGAAGCGTGGGTAGAAAAATATTGTGCAAGGACGGGATTCCAGTTTTCGCTATCACGAGTTTCCAATACTTCAAATCGAGCATCCTTTTTCAAATACGCTGCCAAGTATTGCGACAACTCAACCGTCATGTCGCGCTCATATCGGTCTTTGTA
The DNA here is from genome assembly GCA_031423775.1 of Candidatus Kaiserbacteria bacterium. Classification (GTDB taxonomy): domain Bacteria; phylum Patescibacteriota; class Minisyncoccia; order Phycocordibacterales; family UBA918; genus OLB19. The sequence continues at coordinate 1,085 of JANPGF010000001.1, forward strand.
GACAGCCCCTCCAAACGTTGGCTCATGACCAGGTACTAACAAAATTCGCACTGCTTTTGAGGTTGGGAGTGCGGTATCATACTTTGCCCGCAATACTTCAACCGGACGGGAATCTGCAAAAAATACACTAGCTACATTACTCGACAACAATGATCGAGTAACAGGTAACCACGCAAATAAGACGGCTATGGCACAGAGAATGACAACAATAAATGCCAATGTGTAGAGCTTTCGCGAAAACATATCTACGCATCATACCATTTAATACCTACCGCAAGACAGTGTATACTGGATGAGCACTTGTGCACACTTACTTTTAATATACCTCTATGCAACACACTCACACTGAAGCCAGTCTTCCTTTGCACGCACAAGGGATCTCGGGGCGCATGACACTAAAAAAATTACTTATTATTGCCGGAATTAGTATTGCTATCATACTAGTTGGTTTTTTTGCTCTTTTACGCATCGCCTACAACCAAGTTCCCGGTGACTCACTCTACGGACTCAAAACAGCCACCGAACACTTGTTTGGCGGGATTAAACTAACTAATGGGAGCAAAGCTGACTACAACATCACACTGCTCGAATCACGATTAAACGAACTGAATCGTTACGCGCTAAATATCAGCAGTTCAACTCCCGAAAAACTAACGCAGATAGCCACACAATCAGACACTCATACGAAAGACACCCTCAATATTCTAGCCGGCGATAAATCAATTGATGGAGAGACACGAATCACCACCCTCGCAAAACTGGACGGTGTCATTCGAGCACAAGAAACACTCAGTGACTCAGTAAAAGAATTTGCCCCAATCACTGAAACGATTGCTACTAATGAAAAGCGAGTAAATGACGCTCTTAAAACCGCAATTACTGATTTTGTCTCACAGAACGCCACTGACACTATCGAGAGTCTGATTGCAAACCGTATTACTGATATCACTTCACACATTTCTTCAATTGCCCCGGGCTCAAGTGCTGCAAAGACAGTACTGGATCGAGTCAATGATACGAACGAAGCCGTGACCGATCATAAATATGCCGAGGCTATTTTGGCGATTATACGAGCCAGTCAAGCAATTGCCATTGACGGCTACCTCTGGAACGCTGAACGTGGTCCAGTATCAGGTGTACCCGTCGACAACGGACCAATTCCTGAAGGAAATTAACGAGAATCAGTTTACCGTAAAAAGCCGCTTCTCAAGCGGCTTTTTTGTACACAGAGACTAGTGATCTATATTCGTTGACTTCTTACTATTATTTGCTCAGGCACAATTCACCCCGTATACTTATACCTAACATGGAGGCACCATCCGCCAATAATACAAAACTCACCGTGGTCATCGGGGTGGTTATTCTCGCACTCCTCACTGCGATTGGTGCAACAATTTTGAAGGACGCTGCCAAAATGAGTGCTGCAGCTACGCTCGCTGCTGAAACGGAGACCGAAAATGCCACCTCAACCCCACCCGCACATAGTGCGACGACAACGTATACGACCAAAGATACTACTGTAAAACCACCCGCGACCACTACTCCCCCTGCACCACAAAAACAAATCATTCCAAAAGACCCTGTCTACGCCACCTATGTTGAAGTAACCGATGGGTGCGCTGCCCACTTCCAAGGTGAGTGTTTGCGCGTACGGTCAGGGCCTGGACTATCGTATCCAGTTGTCTCGAAACTGCGTACAGGTGTAGTGCTGCATGTCCGCGATGCTACATCAAGTGCTGACGGTATCACCTGGTACAAAGTAGTCTTTGATGAGTGGCTCCGCTACCCTGAACGTCACAAGGGCGATTGGTACATTGCTGCCGATTATGTTACCGCAACAGAAGAGTTAGTCGTGCCAGATTTTGTGCCCGGAGTTTCCCCAACCACCTCAAAACGAATTACCGTAAACCGCACCACACAGCAACTCGCTGCCTACGATGGGGACGAACTCTTTATGACAGCTACCACTTCAACCGGACTCGACAGCACTCCGACACCTCGTGGAGTATTCACGATTTTTAAAAAGACACCTAGTCGTTACATGCAAGGACCCTTGCCAGGCCTCGCAAGTGACCAATACTACGACCTGCCTGGAGTACCCTGGAATCTCTACTTCACTTCAGGTGGAGCAGTTATTCACGGCGCCTACTGGCACACCGCCTTTGGCACACCCTACTCACACGGCTGTGTAAACCTCTCGCTCGAAGATGCCAAGAAAATTTATGAGTGGGCACCCGTAGGGACTACCGTAACTATCCACGACTAGCGAGAGAATTACTAGAAATGGCGATCTGCGGCGTTAAATGAGTAAACGAGCGTAGCGACTATTGCGAATTTATGTCGTAAATCGCCACTATCCTAGGGCGATTTATCGACGCAGTAGTAAACCTGATACCAAAAGTTGTTCCAGAACTTTTGCCTAGGAAGGGCAAAAGTTGGAACTGACCTAATTTTTAGAGAGAGCTTTGCTCGACCATAAAAATGGAAATACCCTTGTGGTGAATCAAAATCATACTCGCTACCGCTCTTTGTTTTGCTTAACCGTATAGTATACGGTTCAAACAATTTTATTTGCACGCCTTGAACTCTACTCATTTTAAAGAGTTCGCATCATATCGCAAAACTTATCAAAGTTTTATTTTAAAGTACAAGTCTTCCACAGCGCGGCGAACTTTGTTCGTTCTTCGGCGGCAAATTCTTTACTTTCGACAATAAAACCAAACGCTTCCGCACTTGAACTAATTGAAGCAACCTTGTGTCCGTAGATAATAGTAGCCATAGCAACCGAGGTTCCTTTGGGTAAAACTCGCTGTGTATCTTTTGGGCCCGCAAAAAGAGCACTGTCTGTTTTTTTACTAGTATTCGGGTATATCACTTCAATATTCAGTTGGCGTTTTTGCCGACGGTCATCAAACCAATTGAGGAAAGCAGCAGCAAATATTTCCGCCATATTTGCTGCAGGCCAAATAATCTGAAGGGTGGTTTTGTCATGCCACATAATGTCTTTAAGTAATTGTTTGACGCCTTCACCACCTTCAAAAAATCTGAGTTTGGGCGTGACAGTTTCAAGTGAAGCGTGGAGCGCGGGGAGAGCCTCAGCCAGACTCTCGCGACTCTGCGTCAATCGATCAATCCGATCGGCAAGGAGTGCGTCCAAATATTTAATATCCGCCGCTGCAAAATGCGCTTTACCTTCAATAGCAAGTTCGACCACGAGTCCGAGCGCAATGAGTGTTTTGAGTTGATCATACACAGACGGCCGCGTGATCCCCGTTCGTGCTGCGAGGACACGTGCCGTGCCACCACCTTCTCCTAAAAGAGAGAGGTAAATTAATTGTTCACTCGCGGACAATTCGAGCCGCCGCAGGGCTGCTTTGATTTTTTCCATATACCTATTCTAGCATATTTGTCGAAATTCGTCGACAGATTTACCATTTTAGCGAATCAACCTATACTCTCACTAGAACAGATCTTTCACAGGAGTACGAATCATGAAAACGGTAACCTATGGCATTCCCTCGTGGAGCCACAAGGTGTTCAAGGCTCGGCGGACCTACGTCTGCCGTAATTGCGGTGGACTTATCCCCTCTGGCACGATCTACTGCCGTCACGTAGTACGGCACGGGCCGCGTAAAGGACGCGATCCGCTTGAGAACATCCACGTGCACATCGATTGCACCGCGCCGTGGTTTCAACCGGACAATATCACGCATCGTCTGCAAAATATTGCTCGGTTGCCGCTGAAACTGCCCGAAGCAGACGCAGTGGCGACGATGACGTCGTTTGCCCCTGCCCTCTTCCTGCAGCAGCCGCACCTCGGCACGCTGCAATGGCAGCTGCCCGAGGGATTCGCAGCTAAACTGCAAGCACATCGTTCTGGGCCAGCCGCACTCGCTGAGATGCAAACACTCCTCGGCATTGCCCTCACGGCAATTACCAAATCAGCTGGTAACAAACGTCAGGCCATGCGGGTTAACAACCTCATTACCCAATTGGTCGATATCATCGCATGATATCCAGCAAAATCCCATATCGGCAACACCCCAAAGTGTTTGCCGATTTTTTATAAAATTACCTACTATAAAATACTCTTTAACTCACCTCACCCCAAGCAACTCTTACATTCAACCTTGGTTTGAGTTCCCTCTAAATGTACCTGTATACAGGTACATTTAGACACAAAAAAGCCCCGACAAAATGTCGGGGCTTTGGTTTTCTTCCTTTCTGTTACGCAGCTGCTGCGAGCTCACCACAGAGTTCTTGGTAGAGCGGACAACACTTCTGCAATTCGGCATGAGTGCCTTTGGCAATAACGCGACCGCCGTCAATGACGACAATCTGGTCAGCGTGTTTGATAGTCGACAAGCGATGGGCAATGACAATCGTCGTCAAGCCAGTCGTTTGCTCGGCGAGCGTATCAAAGGCAGCAGTCACTTCTTTTTCCGTTTTGGTATCGAGCGCCGACGTGGCTTCGTCGAGCACCAACACTGAAGGGTTGCCCATGAACAGACGGGCGATAGCAATTCGCTGCTGTTGCCCGCCAGAGAGTCGCTTACCCGATTCACCGATCTGTGTGGAAATCCCTAATTCGAGATCAAACACAAAATCAGCAGCGGCCTTACGGAGTGCAGCAATAACCTCCTCTTCAGTGTAGTGCGTGCGTCCGTATCCAACGTTGTACGCAATAGTACCCGAAAACATGGGAACATCCTGCGAGAGATACGAGACCTGGTCACTGATTGAAGCAAAGGTCATGTGACGGATATCCGTTCCATCATAGAGCACTACCCCAGCGGCCGGGTCGTAGAGACGGGTAAGGAGGCGGCCAATGGTCGTCTTCCCTGACCCCGACCTCCCAACAAGTGCGGTCGTCTCCCCCGCACGGATGCAGAGATTGAACTCTTTGAGAACACCTTGTACTCCATTTTGGT
>JANPGF010000002.1:0-21093 GCA_031423775.1 Candidatus Kaiserbacteria bacterium
AATATTCAAACACGTATTTAAAAATGAAAATATAAAATTTTAACTTTTATAGGTGACTAACCCTCCGGTAAACATGTATGGGGGGTAAAAATCGCCATTCAAATAATATTATTGTACAGTTATAAATAATAATAGGTCGTGGCGGAATTTTCCGCCACGACCTTTACTTGGACTACTGTCCTTCAATCTGGAGAAATTCGACACCTGCTCTGGTGTAGTATCCCCATTCCACCAGTGTTTCAAACTGCGATGGAGTTACTTTCATGTCATACAGTGTTGCAAAAAGCAATTCTCGTGCTTGATTGGCTTCGCGATCGGACGGATCTTTTATAACCGGTACACGTACTTCGGCTGTACCATTCGGTTGGAAAATGTTGAAGTGGAGATGAGGGACGGTACCAGCATTGTTCCGCATGTCGCCTTCGCGCGCATGGAGGAGTCCTCCGGTATATTTATAATGATCTTTGACAAACTCGAGGGCTTTCCCAAGCGAGAGCCATTCGGTTGGTTTCAGGTCGGCAGCAAACCGAACATGTCGTTTCGGCACCACGAGGATGTGATGGGTGAGCGGACGTTTTTTGCCCATACCTTCGGGCACTGCCCAGACCATAAAGCACTCATCTTCCCAGACCACGATGTTGCGGGTCCGGTCGAGGTTGCAGAATACACAATTCTCAGCCTCAAAATTTGATCGCATGTGATGGTACTGACTGTACGTGCTACAACCTTCCAGACAGAAGTGTTCCTCGTCCGAGAGGGTATGAATCGTAGGGCCGCCGTGTGGGTGATCAATCGACATGTGTGCCTCCTGCACAAAAAGTGTTGCAATCCGGCACTACAATACAACATTTTTTATAAAAAGCAATCTATACGGAACTACTCCAAGTTGTATGCTGAGCGTAGACTGTTGCTGACACAAACAAATAGACATCCTGAAAGGAATAACAATGCAAGAAGTTACTGGTGCACTCTCGCCGGCTGTGCAAATTAAATGCGCGGTCGAGGAGGGGATGGAAAATATCGCCCGAGCTATCTTTGGCGAAAATTTGCACTTCGTCACCACGCATGAACTATCCAAATTGGTTTCTGGTGGCGTCGGGATGGCACATGCCAAAGCATCAGCTGTCACTCTGTCTGGGCAGACGCTGACCATAAAAGCTGACATCCCTATTAGACATCCTGACGCAGCGTGTGGTGGATACCGTATAGATGACGTGCCGTTTGAGGTTGAGGCAAATGACTGGGCTGACGGTATGAAGTTCGGGGCTTGGTGCGAGAACAATCCGCATCTCGGTGCCAAAGTTATTGTGCGAGAAGTGTATCAGGACAACCGAGAGCGCTTCCTGGTGGCTGATTCAATGGAAGGTGAAGTATTGTACCGGGGACCGTTTGAAAGTTTGTTCCCGTGGGCAAAGCAAGTGGTGGCAGAGAAGTGGTCACATTTGTCGCATGTCTGTATTGATACGGAAAAACGAGCGATGGACTATATGCGGTTTCAATCGCGCAGGACGCAATAATATATAAAACAGCCGACCAGGTAGTACTTGGTCGGCGGTCTTTTTATATTTTTTTGTAACTTAATTTCACCCGTAGCCCTTCGCTGTCGGCTCCTTTCTTTACACCTGAAATCAATTGACCGTGGAGGTGTTCGACGCTGCTGCCATTGTAGTCGCCTTCACCAAAGCGCATAAAGAATGCACCCCCTGGTATATTGAATTCGGTTACCGCCCAGTCGATGAGGTCAAAGAGTTCAATACGACTTTCAGGCGAGAGTTCGGACGGAAGGGTGATATGAGCCGGTTTATAGACGAAAATATAGTGATGGGTTGTACCTTCGTACGGACTCATGTTTTCAGTCAGGAACCAATTGCTGGTTTCTTTCAGTATCGGCTTCGGATGGTACTGGCGGAAATGTGCTTCGCAAAAGGGACAGACTCCGTCAGTTTCGATTTTTGCCATGAGTGTCTTCTGTTCACTTGTCCGGGCTTCATTATGGTCGAGGCCAGCGTCTGGGGTAAATGACATACAGACTCAATTAAATTGCTACCGGAATATCACGCATGGCTTCGCCGGCTTTGTAATCGTCACCGAGTACGAAATCACTGTTGCGGAATTCGGTGAAGTTAGTAGTCGGGTTTGTGAGGGTAATGGTCGGGAAAGCAAACGTCTCGCGTTTCAAGAATTCTTCAACTGCCGGAATCTGGTCTACATAAATATGAGCGTCCGAAATCGTATGGACATATTCACCAACTTCGTAGCCGGTCACCTGTGCGAGCATCATGGTGAGCGCAGCGTACTGAATCATGTTCGATGGTACACCAATTGGGACGTCACCCGAACGCTGGAACATATGCAGGTTTAATTTACCGTTTAAGATACGGATGTGGAGCCAGCCGTGACATGGGCACACCACTACCTTTTGCTGTCGACCTTCTACTCGGGCGGTGTACTGTGGCACCCATGGTGAAATAAAGTGGGTTTTTAAATGGGGGCGTTCTTTGATTTGCTGAATGATGTGTTTGAATTGGTCGTATGATTCGCCTTCGGCAGTCGGGAAATCGTGGAAAGCCGCACCGTAGGAACCGGGTCCGAGGTCACCCGCTTCGAGGCCACGCTTCGCACATTTTTCTGGTGTGACCCACGCGGCCCAGAACTTGCAGCCATAGGCTTCGAGCTCGGTTTGGGTGCGAGCACCGTTTGCAAAACCAATAATTTCTCCCACCGCTTGTTTCCAAAAGCCTTTCACGCTTCGTTCGGTGAGCATCGGGAAACCGTTCGCAAGGTCAAACCGCATTGGGTTTGCACCAAAGAGGGTAATACAGTCGGTGCCCTCAGGATTTTCAGCTGTAGTTCCGGCCTGACTCTGTGATCGTATTCCCTTATCTAAAATAGTTTGTAAAAGCTGCTTATACTGCACATCGGGTGTCCGCTCGGAATATGGTTTCATCATGTCTATAATAATACTGCATCTAGAAATAAAGTGTACTAGGGGAAAACTTGGTATACTGTTCGGCATTATGGAACTTCACATAAAAAAACTACATCCGGACGCGAAAGTACCAACCTATGCGCATAGGGACGATGCGGGGATGGATATGTATGCCCTTATAACAGTAGTTGTTCCCCCGGGCGAGCGCGCGCTTGTACCTACCGGTATAGCATTAGCGATTCCTGTCGGGCATGTGGGGTTATTGTGGGACAAAAGTGGGCTTTCGAACAAGTCGGGATTGAAGGTCCTCGGCGGCGTCATTGACGCGGGATATCGCGGTGAAGTAATGGTTGGTATTTTGAATACGGGTACAGAATCTCATACCTTTACTGCTGGTGACAAAGTAGCTCAGATGTTGATTCAAGCCGTCATTCAGCCTCATTTGATAATGGTTGATGATTTGGGCGCAACTGTTCGGGGTGACGGTGCATTTGGGAGTACCGGTGTATAATAGCGGCATTATGACTACGGCAAAATTAATTGTGATTGACGGCGGGGCTAATGTGGGGAAGGCGACCCAGGCGGATATGCTGATGAATCGTCTGAGTAACGAAGGGTATCTAGTTGGGAAGATGGATTTTCCACGATACAGTCAAAATACTATTGGGCATTTTATTCGGGAGTGTGTGGATGGAGCGACAGATGTGTTTGCGAGCCTCGACCCAAAACTAGTGGCAATGGCTTATGCGGTTGATCGGTTTGAATCGAAAAAACAAATTGAGGAATGGATAGCTGAAGGGCGAATAATCGTGTTTGATCGCTATGTGAGTTCAAACATGTTACATCAGGGAGCAAAAGTCCAAGACGGTGATGCGCGGGAAGATTTTTTTAATTGGGTTGAACACCTTGAGCATGAAATTTTTGGTATGCCTCGTCCCGATATGACAGTCTATTTAGATATTCCACCAGAGGATAGTCAGAAGCTCCTCGAATATATTGAAGACATTGGTGTGACCGTAGTGAATCCTGAAGAAAAGGACCGTCTTCATCAAGCCAAGGTGTCAAAGTGCGCCAGTTATCTCGCTAATACCCAAAAACAGTGGGTAACGGTACAGTGTTTGACTGATGGGAAACTCCGCCCGCGCGAGGATATCCACGAAGATGTCTACACAGCAGTTCATAAACTACTCGAGGCAGCTCCAGTAACGACAAAACTTATTTAGAGAACAAAACTGACGTCTGACGTCAGTTTTTTGATTGTGATATACTGATACTACTAATTGCAAACGGCTTATGATCTAACTTGTGTTTTATGGTGAATATCGACGATTACTGACGCTGTTTTAACTTACACAAATATGCAAAACTATTCATTCATCAAAGCACAGGATCCAGAGTTGTATGCGACTCTGGTAGGGGAAGAGGCTCGTGAGGCACGGGGGATTGAACTGATTCCGAGTGAGAACTATGTGTCTCGAGCTGTTCTCGAAGCCAACGGTTCTGTATTCACGAACAAGTATTCCGAAGGGTATCCTGGCAAGCGCTACTACGGCGGGCAGGAATTTACCGACATAATGGAGTCAATCACCATAGAACGGGCCAAGAAATTATTCAACGCTAAATTCGCGAACGTACAGCCGCTTGGTGGCGCGGCCGCTAACGTGTCGATGTACTTTGCCTTGATGGAACCAGGGGATACGGTTCTTGGAATGGATCTCTCTCACGGAGGGCACTTAACTCACGGTCACCCAACCACAGCGATTAACAAAGTGTTCAACTTTGTGCGATACAAGATGAAAGATGTTGATACGGGGGAGATTGATTTTGAAGAACTCCGTCGGGTTGCACTTGAACATAAACCAAAAATCATCCTCGCTGGTTTTTCTGCGTACAGTCGAGAACTTGATTATGCAAAGTTTGTTGAGATTGCGAAAGAGGTCGGAGCGTATACGGTCGCTGATATGGCCCATATTGCCGGTCTCATCGCCGGTGGAGCCGCCAAAAATCCTTTTGATTATGGCTTTGATGTGATTACTACGACAACGCATAAGACTCTCCGTGGTCCACGAGGTGGTATGATTCTCGTTCGCGAGAGTGAAGAGATTGCCAAGAAAATTAACAAAGCAGTGTTCCCGGGGATGCAGGGTGGACCACACATGCATATCATTGCGGCCAAAGGTGTCGCGTTTGGTGAGGCTTTGACTCCGGCCTTCAAAGTGTACGCAGCGCAGATTTTGAAAAATGCAAAAGCGATGGAGGCTGTGTTCAAAGCCGAAGGGGTGCGTCTCCTCTGTGGCGGAACAGACAACCACCTCCTCTTGGCTGACGTATTTGGTAGTTTGGGGGTAACGGGTCAGGAAGCTGAAACCGTACTCGATAAAGTTGGTATTACCTTGAACAAGAATATGATTGCTGATGAATCTCGTAGTGCGATGGATCCATCAGGTATCCGATTTGGGACACCAGCAATGACCACTCGTGGTATGAAAGAGGGGGAGGCTACAAAGCTCGCCGAAATCATGATCACCACCATGCGGGCCAAAGATGACTTGGATAAAATCAACGCGTTGCAAAATGAGGTGCAGGAACTCTGTGAACGATTCCCCGTACCCGAAGTGATGGTGTAAACAATTGGAAGCCGTAAAAACAATGCGCACCAGCGCATTGTTTTTTGTTGTACCCGGCCAATTGGTGGAGCTATTGATTTTTTTAATAAATAGCATATAGTTTTACCTAGTCAATCAGGGGGAGATTTGGTATGCCGTTTGATGCTACGCCAGAAGATACTGGTCCTGGACGCTCATTTCCGCCACCGAATATGTGGACGCCCAAGCCCACGCAATGTCGCCCCTGCGCGGGCCGATCAGCAATTGGCAAGGGGGAATGTTGCAATGAGTGTGGCTTGAATGAAGACGGAACGAAAACGTAACGCATTTCGATGAGGAGAGTAAATTGTGAGTACCCGGGCTTTGGCTCGGATACTCTTTTTTTGTGTCAGCATTGTATACTGTAGCTATGAGTTTTGAACATCTCATTCATACGTTGAAACACCACTGGCAAACCATTGCCTTTTTTTGTGGATTTCTCACTGACGTTTTATGGTTGAATCAGGTAGATAGTGTGCTTGATAACGCCACTATTTTGCTCTATGTATTTCTCTCAACCATCTCGCTTTTTCTCTTGTATGCAGGTATAACGCAGCGGTTCGGTGAAAAATGGTCAGGCTATGTACAGACGGGAGCTTCAATTATTATGCAGTACTCGTTTGGAGGACTGTTTTCCGGCATGATGATTTTGTATGGCCGCAGTGGTGACATCCTTGCGAGCTGGCCATTTTTGATTATGTTTGCTTCGGGCATGATTGCAAACGAGTTGCTAAAAAAACGGGAAGAGAAACTACTGTTTAATTTGGTGTCGTACTATATCGGGTTGTTTTCGTATATGGTACTTGGAGTGCCGATTTTAACTGGATATATGGGGCCGTGGGTATTCGTAGGATGCGGAATTGCCGCCCTCATATATATGTATGGACTAGTGAAGTTGTTGTCATGGGTTATCCCGCACTATTTGATGTTACAGATGCGCTATATCGTTTTTAGTTTACTGTCGGCGTTTGCATTTTTAAATCTTCTCTATTTCACCAATGTTATTCCGCCTATCCCGCTATCGCTCAACGAAATTTCTATTGTGCAAGAAGTAGTAAAATACTCAAATCCATCAAGTTATGGATTGACCTATGAACCGACTCCTTGGTGGCGATTTGACCGACAACTTTTTCCGGTGATTCATCCAACGGGTACACATTCAATTGCGTGTTTTACCAAAGTGTACGCACCGGTGTTAATTAGAACAAAAGTGGTGCATGTGTGGGAATACAAAGACGGTAATGGTAATTGGCAAAAGCAACTCGAACTGGCCTATCCGATTAGTGGGGAAGCGCGGAATGGATACCGTGGGTATACCGAAATTACCACTACACGTGACGGAGTGTGGCGATGTAGTGTTGAGACTGAACGAGGGCAAATTATCGGACGTCAGCAGTTTCGAGTTGACTCGAGCCGTGCACCAGCCTCGCTCGTGAAGAGAGTTGAGTAATATAAAAATTATGATACTGTAGTCGTCCTGCACAGGGCAGGCGTCTACGACAAGGAGGTCTACATGACAACAATGCAGCACGGAGAAACCGGCGCAGCACTACCACGGAATCTGTCCCGGCAGCGGGGCAAAGCTGTTTGTGATTTACACAATCAGGCTCAGTCAACTGGCTGGGTAAATCCGAAAACGGGTAAATCCCTCGATCGGCACGGCACGTTTGAAATCGTCCGGGTACCACTAAAAAAACGATGGGTGATAACACTCGCAAATATTTGAGGAAACGAGTGGTTCGCGGGATTCCCCGCGACCACACCACATTGTACGTCCGCCAGAAATCTGGTGGCGTTTTTATAATAATTTTATGCACAACCTACTGGTTGTATCTCTGGGTAGATAAGTAAACAATAGGTATAGTAGTAAAAACTGCCGCACGCAGTTCTTCATAGAACGTAAGTGTTATTCATTATCTCTATACATATGGTACGTCGTTTAATTGTCGGGGGAGTAATGTTGCTGTTAATTGCTGGTTCGGTACCAGTGCCCGCACAAGCGGCCACTCTTGATGAGTTACAACTGAGTCTTGGTCAATTGCAAATACTTTTACGAAGCCTGCTTGGTCAGTCGACTCCGCGTGTAAAAGGAGCGAGTACCATTGTGGTGACCAGCGACGCTGAATTAGCTGCTGCAATCAAAGGGACAAGTGGTGGTGAAACTATCCAACTTGCACCAGGTACATACAGTACGATTCAAATTGTTGGTGGTACATACAATCAAATAAATATTGGTACTACTAAAATTGCAAAAGGAACTCCAACGCTTACGTCAGCTGTGACGATCACTTCTCAGAATCCAAATAATCCAGCCGTTGTAAAGAGTATTGATGTTCGCACCAGTAACCACTGGCATTTCAAAAGCCTCGCGATTCGGCCAGTAAAATCAGGTCTTCCGGAACCAGGAGTAAGTATGTCTGGATCTGATAATGCTATAGAGGATTCGAATCTAACTTATGGTGACGCAACCAACTGGTCTGCAGCCGATTGGCTCAACCTTTCTGGCAGTGGAATCTCTTTAAATGGGCCAGATTCTCTGGTTCGTAATAATACGCTCAAGAATGTCTACATGGGAATCGAGATTGGAGCTAATTCTGCAGGTACATTGGTAAAAAATAATACGGTTGATGGTATTGGTGGAGATGGTATGCGTGAACTCGGTGACAATGTCACCGTCGACAGTAATCTCTTTAAGAACTTTAAAGAGATTAATGATAACCACGATGATTGTGCTCAGTCATGGGGGATGGTTAATGGTAGTGTCAGTCAAGAAGGAATAGTGAAAGGCGTGATTTTCCAAAACAACATTTGCATCAATAACGAAAATCCTAACGACCCACTGTACGACAACACCCAAGGCTTTGATGCCTTTGATGGCAGTATGCAAGGTTGGTTAGTTCAAAATAACGTGTATGTTTCAACGGCCTATCATGGTTTATCTTATTCTGGTGCCGTTAATATGGTAATTCGTAATAATACAATCATCGACTCTGATCCTGTGGTAGCAGGCACCGATACTGTTTGGATAAATGTCGGTAGTAATAAAACCGGTACCATTCTGGCAACTGGCAATACATTCCAAAATAATATTGCCAATAGATTTCTTAATTACGGCACGAGTTCAACGGTGGTGAATAGTCAGGTCGTAAAAATGGCCGACTATGACAAATACTTCCGTGATTGGCGCCATGGTGATGTTCGACTACTTCCATCTTCATCAATCCAGGGTGTAGGTGCCAACCTTGATCCTGCAACAGTAGGGAGTAATGTAACCATTACTACTCCGGTGACAACTCCGTCACCTACCGTAACACTGGCCCCTTCAGTAACTTCTCTTTCTACGGGGGGATCGGTCACACTCACATGGACGAGTACTGATGCAAACAGTTGTACTGCAGGCGGTGACTGGAGCGGAACGAAAACAACGAATGGTACAGAATCTATCACCGTTCAAACCGCCGGAACAAAGACGTATACCTTGGTGTGTGCAGGTACCAACGGTTCAGTTACGAAGGGTGTTACGGTAAGTGTGACCGATCCTGTTGTGACAGTTCCTACTGCTTCAACAACTTTTACAATTGGAGATAGAGTGTCTATGACCAAACAAGTGAACGTTCGTAGAACGGGATTACTCTCTACTACCACCCTGATAGGCACGAACCCGGCTGGTAGTCTCGGAGTGCTTGTTGCTGGTCCGACTGTAACGAGTGATCGCTATGGTGTGATTACGTGGTTCAACGTGAACTTTGATACTGGATTTGATGGGTGGGTTGGGGCAGATAATTATGCCTTGGCTCTTCCATCAACTCCAACTCCAACTCCAACTCCAACTACGACTATTGCAAAACCGACAATCACATTCAGTGCGTCACCAGCTGCCGCACTCGTCGGTACTGGTTCAACTCTGACGTGGACGAGTACCAATGTAACAGCCTGCAATGCAGGTGGCGGCTGGAGTGGTGCAAAAACAACTAGTGGTTCATGGTCAACTGGTGTCCTTGGTAGTTCTGGAACAACCACCTACTCACTTACCTGTACTGGTTCAAATGGTACCGTAGTAACTAAAATGGTAACTGTACGTGCGGTGAATGGAACTACTATTGCATCAGCTACTACTACGACTGGGGTAATAGCCAACGCAACAGTAAATGTGCGGGCAACTCCAAATGGTACTAAACTCGGTACACAGTTAGCTGGTACAAAAGGAATCTTGGGGTCACAACCTTCGGTTGTGACGGCCGGTCACACTTGGGTGTATGTTGACTTTGTGAGTGGGATTGATGGGTGGGTGTCACGCCGGTACCTCATTTTACCGCAGCCTCTCGTATCAACTGCGTCAACAAGCAGTCTTACTCCAACGGAAGTACGAGGACAAATTTCAAGTTTACTTGATCAGCTAGCTGCGTTACAGCAGTTATTGGCGCACTTGAAAGCGCTATAAGACGAGAGGATAGTATTCCAACAAAGTCACCCTTCTGGGTGATTTTGTTATACATAGGAGGACAATATATGGGTATAAAAGTGCGTATGATACTACCTTGGGGGAAAGTTGTTCATTCCAGAGTAATAGTCGGATGAACGGGTGGGGTATTATACTGTAGTAATGTCTGTGCATCTTGTATGAAAAAGTCCACTATCGCCAACAAGAAATATTTTCTGGCAGTGCTCCTTTGTCTGCTCATTGCAACCGGAATTGCTCCGACTGCTGTTCAAGCTGCTCCACCCGTTGGCCTCCAGATCCGTTTGGGACAGTTGCAGTTACTGCTGCAGGGCTTGCTTGCTCAGGTATCGCCAAAGGTAAAAGGAGTCAGCACGGTTGTGGCAACGAATGATGCTGAGTTAGCAAATGCTATTAAAAATGCAAAGAGCGGCGATACGATTCAACTTGCTCCGGGTAACTATAGTACGATTCAAATGACTGGTGGAGCAAATGGTCAAATTAAAGTTGGTGCAACGGTTATTCCTGGTGGGGTACCTGCCATAACGTCGGCGGTTACGATCACCTCGCAGTCTGCTACTAATATGGCTGTAATTCAAAGTATTGATGTACGTAATAGCGGCCACTGGCACTTCAAGGCGTTGTCGATCCGCCCGGTAAAGAGCGCGCTTACTTCAACTGCAGCAGTAAATTTCTCGGGGAGCGATTCTGCACTAGAGGACTCAATAATAACGTTTGGCGATGCTACAAACTGGAGCGCTGCTGACTGGGTAGCAAATGCTGGCAATGGAGTAACTCTTAATGGTACCAGTGTGCTGATACGAAATAATACATTCACTAATGTTAATACTGGTATAGTTGTCTATTCGAATGCGACGAGCTCGAGTGTTAAAAATAACACTATCGACGGCATCGGCGGTGATGGGATACAAGTGCTTTCAAATAATGTCACTGTAGATAGTAATGTTTTTAAAAATTTTAAAAAAATTAATTCAAACGGGGATGATTGTATGCAGTCGTGGGGGACAGCAACTGGCACAATAAATCAAGAAATGACGGTAAAGGGTGTCACAGTCCAAAATAACCTATGTCTTAATAATGAGGGTTCGGGAGACCCACTCTACGATATTGCGCTGCAGGGTTTTGGTGCTGCTGATAGTTCAATGCAGAATTGGACAGTTAAAAATAACGTGTTTATCGGAACTGCTGCAAACGGTATGGTCTACTCCGGTGCAGTTAATATGAACCTTCAAAACAACACTATTATTGACGCTGATGCCGGTGTGGGGGGTGCTGATAACATACTTATACGTGTGACAGCAAACCGAACCGGAACTATTCAACCTACTGGCAATACTTTTAAAAACAACCTCTCAAATAAATTTCCCGGTTATGGCAGTAGTTCGGTCACGACAAACAACGTAGCAATTAAAATGGCGGATTATGATAAATACTTCCGCGATTGGCGCCATGGCGATGTTCGGCTACTTTCCGCCTCGCCTCTCCAGAGTGTTGGAGCAAACCTGGATCCTGCAGCGATTGGTTACCATACGCCCGTGGTCGCCCCAATCGTCGTAACACCAGCTTCAGATTTGAATCTCAGTTTTAGTTCAGACGCCGAGCGAGTGCTCGTCGGAGAAAGTGTGACGCTCACATGGAATGCTACTGCGGTGACTGGCTGTACAGCGTCAGGTGGCTGGACTGGTGAAAAAGATACGAGTGGCTCTGAAGTGATTGATACAACGACGCTACGTGGACCAGTTTCGTTTGGAATAAGTTGTACTGGCGCTACAGGCGCGGTGTCACAAAATATTGTCGTAGCGGTGTCAGTCGGTACTGTTGTGGTTGTTGCAAAAGTGCCACGACCCACTATTACCTTTACTGCTAATCCCGTTTCATTCACTACAGATGAAAGTACGGTACTTACCTGGAGTAGTACGAATGCAACCGCATGTACTGCGTCTGGTGGCTGGAGTGGGAGTAAAGAAACAAGCGGAACTGAGACAGTCTCAAATATCTCTACGGAAGGTGGGCATATGTTTTCCTTAGCGTGTACGGGACAAAAAACTCGAGTAGCAAAAAATCTTATTGTACAAGTGAGTAAGGGTACAGGTGTGACGGTAGCTCCACAATCAGAGTCAGGCGTGACTGTTGATCAGCTTACGCCGACTGATCCAGTCTCGTCTGAAACCTCATCGTCTACCGAAACGGCTACTTCAACTGAAGTACGCATGATAACAGCCGAAGTTGCACCAGTTTCAGCGGGTCTTCCTCCAGTAGTATTTGTTACAACCGGAGTAGCGCTACAGAGTTCTACTAATGTTCGGGAAACTGCAAATGGAAAAATTGTAGGTATGCAGGCCGTTGGTGCTGCTGGTACTTTGGGAAATCAGGCACCTATAGTGAGTGGTGACATATCATGGGTGTACGTAAATTTCAGTCGCGGGGTTGACGGGTATGTAGCAAAAAATGTGTTAAAAATTGTCACGTTGCCTTCGGCAAACACACCACAGCCCGTACCCGCAGTAGCTCCAGTTTCATCGAGTACTTCAAACGTAAATTCCACAACTGCACTGCAGCAGAGACTAATAATTTTGCAGCATATTCTAGCAAAGCGTCTAGCCGAGCAGTAATTTTCTAAATGTAAAGTCTTTTGCTGTTGTACTGCCGTGCGTTTTATAGATTTTTTGCTATAGTGATGCATATGGAAGACGTCATACACACTGCTATAACAGAAACATTTGAAACGCTCGGCATCGCGCCGGTTGTTTTTTCAGTTGAGCACCCGGGAGACATGTCGCACGGTGAGTATGCTTGTAACGTGGCGATGGTGGCAGCCAAAGCGGCAGGAATTGCACCACGTGCACTGGCAGAAAAAATCGTAGTGGCACTTGAAGGTCAAATCGAGTATGTCGATCGAATCGAAATTGCTGGTCCTGGTTTTATCAATTTTTACCTGGCACGAGATTTCTTTACGGCTGAAATTGCGCGTGCAACCGGAGCGGGAGAGGACTGGGGTAGAAATGCTTCTGAAGCTGGTCAGAAAATTGTCGTTGAGTATACTGACCCTAATCCATTTAAAGCGTTCCATATCGGCCATTTGTTTACGAATACCGTGGGGGAATCGATAGCTCGCCTCGGTGAAATGCAAGGTGCCGATATTCGTCGGGTGAATTATCAGGGCGATATTGGGTTGCATGTTGCACATGCGATATATGGTATGCAACAGCTGGGAATGGTGATTGGCTTGCCATTTACTGCAAGCGATCTCGGCCGAGCGTATGCGCTAGGCGCAACAGCGTATCGAGATGACGAAGCGGTGCAGCCCATTATTCGCGCCCTCAATAAACAAATTTATGACCGCACTGACGAAGCGGTCAATGCTCTCTATGATGCTGGCCGAGCAGTTTCGCTTGCTTACTTTGAAAC
The DNA here is from genome assembly GCA_031423775.1 of Candidatus Kaiserbacteria bacterium. Taxonomy (GTDB): domain Bacteria; phylum Patescibacteriota; class Minisyncoccia; order Phycocordibacterales; family UBA918; genus OLB19. Next base: position 13,442 of record JANPGF010000002.1, read on the forward strand.
CATCTATACGCTAGTAGGTACGACATTTACCGAATACTTTTTTGAAAGCGAAATGGCTCCAAAAGGGAAGACCTTGGTACTCGCACATCCTGAGGTATTTCCAGAAAGTGACGGCGCACATATTTTCAAAGGTGAAGAATATGGTTTGCATACCCGTGTATTTTTGAATAAGGAGGGGCTACCAACGTATGAGGCAAAAGAGTTGGCGTTAGCCAAGGCAAAAGAGGAGCGTCTCGGTGGGTATGATCATTCAATTATTTCAACCGCTAAAGAAATAAACGAATATTTCAAAGTCCTTAAAATGGCAATGAGTTTTGTGTATCCAGAACTCGCAGCCAAGACAGAACATATCGGTCACGGTATGGTGCGCCTTACGACAGGTAAAATGTCATCGCGTACGGGCGATGTTATTTTGGCCGTTGATTTTGTAAATGATATTGCAGCCGCTGCATATGAAAAAGTGATTGAAAGTGGTATGGCTGCGCCAACTACGGAATTAGCCCAATCAATTGCGCTCGGCGCCATCAAGTATGCGACCCTCAAAGGGAACATCGAGCAAGATGCGGTATTTGATACAACCAAGGCTCTTAGTTTTGAAGGGGACTCAGGACCATACCTGCAGTATACCCATGCGCGTATCTGTAGTGTGCTCGAAAAGGCGGCTGTGGCTGGTGTTGTTCCTGATTTTTCTGTGATCCCGACTGAGCCGTATATTGTTGAAAAAATTCTCTATCGATTTCCTGAAGTTATAGAGGCGGCCTGGCATGAGCGAGCACCCCATATGGTTGTAGGATATTTGACTGAGTTGGCCGGCGCTTTTAACTCCTTCTATGCGCATGAGAAAATAGCCGACAGTACTGATACTCTAGCGCCATATAAAGCCGTCGTGGCAAATGCCGTGCGTCTCACACTTAAAAATGGTTTGTGGACGCTCGGCATACAGGCGCCAGAACGTCTCTAGATACAGGGGAGTGCTTGACGACAATAAAACCTCCTATATGCTGGTGGTGGGCGGGCGAAGGGAGAGACGGAATGAGTGTCGCAGAATATGGTAACGTAGCAGTTCTGGTCGGGCTGGTTACGGCATTGGGATTGTGTGGTATTGCTATCGTGCAGTACTTTCGAGATGCAGAGAAGGGGAATCTGTCCAACTAAACAATGTTCGGATGGTGACTACGACAGAAAGACGGTTGGAATTTTCCAGCCGTCTTTTTATGACTCGTCAGAATAGTATTTCATGGTACTATTGCAAAACATGTCTGATACACATGTTTACTAGTATGTCTGATATACATAGAACTTATGAACAAAATACACGGAAGAGAAAACGATAGTGTTGCCGTTGTGCCTGAAGTGCAGAAAAGTGACGTCGCCCTCCGAGAGGAAGCGATACAGCAATTTTGGATTGAGCACGATATTTTTAATAAAAGTTTAGCGACTCCAGCTGGCGCCGAACCAAAAGGTAATTTTGTATTTTATGATGGTCCACCGTTTGCAACGGGGACACCCCACTATGGCCACATTTTAGCGGGTACCATAAAAGATGCGATTCCGCGGTTCTGGACAATGAATGGTATGCGAGTGGAACGTAAGTGGGGTTGGGATTGTCATGGGCTTCCACTCGAGAACCTGATTGAAAAGAAGCTCGGTCTCGCAACCAAACGCGACATTGAATCATTTGGTGTCAAAAATTTTAACGAGGCCGCTCGTAGTGCGGTCATGGAATACGCTGACGTATGGAAGCAGGTTGTCCCTCGGATGGGACGCTGGGCTGACATGGAGAACGACTATAAAACGATGGACAGCACCTACACCGAGAGTGTGTGGTGGGTATTCTCTGAACTCCACAAAAAGGGATTGGTATTTGAAGGTTTCAAAACTATGCACCTCTGCCCACGTTGTGGGACGACCCTCAGTAACTTCGAAGTGAATCAGGGGTACAAAGATATTAAAGATATCGCCGTGACGGTGAAGTTGCCTCTGCTCGATGAACAAGGAAGTGTGACTGATACAAGTTTGCTCGTATGGACTACAACACCATGGACCTTGCCAGGGAATATGGCTGCAGCAGTGCATAACGATATCGACTATCTAAAGGTGTCGGTGACGCTTGATGGTATAGATCAGTATGTCATTTTGGCAAAAGGTCGCCTAGCACAGCTCGGTGATATGGCGCATGTGGTATTGGAGGAGATGAAGGGGGGCGACCTTGTCGGCCGTTCATACCAACCGCCATTCCCATACTTGGCCGAACAAGATTTTGATAAAACGAATGCCTGGAAAATTTGGCACGCTGATTATGTTGAGCTTGGTACCGAAGGAACTGGAGCTGTCCATATTGCGCCAGCCTATGGTGATGACGACATGAAACTCGCACAGGCGAACAATATCCCAATTAAACACCATGTTGATACCGCGGGTCACTTTATGGATTTTGTAACTGATTTTGCAGGACGACTGGTCAAGCCAAAAGATGATGACGCAGCTGGTGTTGATCATAAAGATACTGATATTGAAATCCTGAAAGCCCTTCAGGCCACTGGCAAAATTTTCAAAAAGGAAAACATTACGCACAGTTACCCACACTGTTGGCGTTGTGATACACCGCTCCTCAATTACGCGACCACTTCGTGGTTTGTGAACGTGCCAAAAATTAAAGATGAACTGGTAGCGGCAAATGCTGCAGTTCACTGGGTCCCAGAACACGTGGGCACCAATCGCTTTGGCAAATGGCTCGAAGGAGCACGCGACTGGGCGGTATCTCGTCAGCGGTATTGGGGTGCACCACTCCCGATTTGGAAAAATCCAGTTACTGGTGATTTTAAAGTATTCGGCTCACTCGCTGATTTGAAACAGTATGTCCCACAAAGTGGCAATCAGTATTTCATTATGCGACACGGTGAGGCCGAGAGTAATCCTGGTGGTCTCGTTAGTATTCGTAGAGATGCTCACGATCCGCTTACAGAAAAAGGGGTGGGGCAGGTCGAGGCAGCACTCACCGGACTGCAGGATAAAAAGATTGATCTCATAATTCACTCAGGTTTTATGCGGACCAAACAAACGGCAGAATTAGTAGCGGCGGCACTCAGTATTCCCGCTGACGCTGTGCTTGAGGATGCTCGTTTGATTGAACTTCAAACAGCAGCTGAACTCGAAGGAAAAACGTGGGCGGACTACCGCGATGCTTTTGGTGGTGAACACGAGACGTTTATCAAAACCTTGGCCGGTATGGAAAGTCGAATGGATGTTGTGAAGCGTGTAGGCGAGTTCCTCTATGAAATTAATACGACCTATCAAAATAAAACTATTTTGATAGTGAGTCATGCTAGCGCCCTCTTTGGTCTCCAGGTAGTGGCTGAAGGACTCGATGTGAATGCTGCAAGCGAGCGCAAGCAGCGGGGCGGACTGATGGATAACGCGCAGGTTACCTCTCTTTCGTTTACACCCCTCCCACATAATGATGAGTATGCGCTTGATTACCATCGTCCGTACATCGACAACATTCAGCTAGTAGATACTGACGGCACAGCACTCGTGCGTGTCCCTGACGTGTTCGACTGTTGGTTTGAATCGGGTTCGATGCCATACGCGCAGCATCATTTCATGGGTGAAGATCGCACCGCATTCGAAAATGCTTGTTTCCCAGCTCAGTTCATTGCGGAAGGTCTGGATCAAACTCGCGGTTGGTTCTACTCGCTTATTGTGCTCGGTACAGCCTTGTTCGGTAAATCCCCGTACGAGAATGTAATTGTAAACGGTCTGGTCTTGGCAGAAGATGGCAAGAAGATGTCGAAGTCACTCAAAAACTATCCAGACCCAATGGAATTGGCTGACCGCGTGGGTGTTGATGCAATGCGCTATTATCTCCTCTCGGCTCCAATTATGCGGGGTGAGGATTTGAACTTTAGTGAGAAAGAAGTGCTCGAATTACAACGTAAAAATATCGGTCGTTTGCACAACGTGCTGGCGATGTATGAGATGTACAAGGGTGACACTGAAGCGAAAGGGGACTCAACTAACATTCTCGATCGTTGGATTGTATCGCGGCTTAATGAGCTCATTTCTGAGTCAACAACTTGGTATCGTGCGTATGAACTTGATAAAGCGACTCGGCCGATCGCTGATTTTATCGACGATGTGTCGGTGTGGTACTTGCGTCGTTCACGAGAACGCTTGAAGTCTGAGGATGTGTCAGACAAAATACTCGCCCTCGGAACGCTCCGGTTCATTTTGCGTGAACTCGCTAAAGTCATGGCGCCAGCTATGCCGTTTTATGCTGAATATTTGTACCGTGCAGTACGAACTGAGGCAGAAGCCGAAAGTGTACATCTTTGTGCCTGGCCACTTGGTGGAGCAGTAGATACTAGTCTCATTGAAAAGATGAAAGAAGTACGTATGTTTGTAACTCAAGGACTCGAAGCCCGAACAAAAGCCAATATCAAAGTCCGTCAGCCACTGTCGGAGCTATTTGTACGAACGAATATACTACTCGAAACGGAGTTACTTGATCTAATAAAAGATGAATTAAATGTAAAAGAAGTTAGTTTGGACGGTGTCGGTGAAGATACGAATGCTCCCCGTGTGACGCTTGTGACTGCTATTACTCCTGAACTTTTGGCCGAAGGTGCGGTGCGAGAAGTGATGCGTGCGGTACAAGATATGCGTAAAGACGCCGGACTTGAACCGTCTAATCTAATTACGCTCACGATTGATACGAGCGAGGTCGGACAGGCTGCTATTTCGGCGCACCGTGACCTCTTGGTAAAAACAGTAGGCGCAGCGGACGTAATCTTTGCTCAAGCTTACGGCACAACCGTAACTCCTGGCGACTATACCTTCACCCTATCGATTGAAAAGCAGTAGCCGTCTACTAGTTCAATCAATTGAACTAGTAGTTTTGTATCTGAATCAAAAATCCATGTCATATCAGACATACATCACCCAGGCGCTCGTTTGCGGTAGCTATCAAAATAATACCGCTGACAAATCATTTCTCCTGTTTACGAAACGGGCAGGGATGCTGTATGCGAGTGCGCGGAGCGTGCGCGAAGAACGGAGCAAACAGCGCTATGCGCTCCAGGACTTCTCGCTGATTACGGTGTCGCTCATTAAAGGGAAGACCGGTTGGCGAGTGGGAAGTGTTGATACCGAAGGGAATATCTTTGGCAGTGCCTTATCTCGCCCGGCGCGCGGGAGTGTGGTGCGGGTGCTTAAATTGCTTCGCCGTTTTATCGCAGGTGAAGAGCCACATCCAGAACTTTACGATGAATTGGTATATGCTCTCCGCTACCTGGCTTCTGATATTGCTGATCATCGTGTATTGGCCGAAGAAATTATTGAGGCACGGATATTGTCTATTTTAGGCTATATAGCGCAGACGCCTGAATTAGCCCCTGTGTTCTCGGTGACGCTTCGAGAAGCGCTTGATGAGACTCCAGGAACACTACTGCCGAAACTGCAGTCTCTGACTGCGCACGCACAATTAGCGAGTCAGTTGTAGGTCAAACGCAGAATAGTCGCCAGAATAGGAGATGACAGAGTATCAGATTTGCAACTGCGCGGATAAACTGCCCTAGGGCAAGGGGCAGTTTACTCGCATCACCACCAGAGTGTTTCCGTTTTTACAGTCGCAAGCTTCTTAAAAACTAGGTCTACCACCAGGGCATTTCCGTTTTTATAGTCGTTATAACTCCTTAAAAACTAGGTCAAATTCAGAATTTTGAAAAGCAATCCTATTGCTTTTCAACTATGCTCGTTTCTTCATTTACCGTGTGCTGGACGAAATGGTATACTAGTGGTCAATCAACAATTATGACAGAGATTAAAAGCCAAGCTCGGATGGAGGAAATGCGTCGTCGTCTGTATGAACGGGGAGGGGAAACCCACCCGCAGGTTCGTCATGATATGACCGTTAATCGTGACGTGGTGCGTGAAGAGTGGGTGCAGCCGCAACCGATTCCTCAGCCAACCGCGTTTGATCCCCGTCCAGCGGTACTGGACTCTCCAACGTTGGAAGTGCATGAATCTGCTCCTGAGAAAAAGAAATCGGGCTGGTCGTATCGTACGATTATTCTTCTTGCTACCTTTGGATTTTTCTTCCTGGCAATGGGGTTGTCTAGTTTGTATTTAATGTTTGGTAATACACAGTTATCGAGTAAAAATATCGCCATTAGTATTGCCGGACCACTCACTGTCGGTGGAGGAGAAACGATGCCACTGACTGTCGCGATCACTAATCAAAATAAATCCTCGATTGAGTCAGTGGTACTGATTATGAAATATCCTGCTGGTACGAAGTCAGCAGATGATTCGTCCAAAGATCTCTATGAAGACCGTGTTACCCTGAACAGTATTAAACCAGGTGAATCAATCAACGTGCCAGTTAAAGCAGTGGTATTTGGCCAAGAAAATCAGGAGCAACAAATCTTGGCTACGGTTGAATATCACCTAGTTGATTCAAATGGAACCTTCTATAAGGATGCCGATCCACTCAAATTTAAAATCAATTCGTCACCCCTCGTGATTAGTGTTGATGCCCTCAACAAGGTATCTGCCGGTCAGTCGGTTGATGTTGTTCTCACCATTAAATCAAACGCCACCGCACCACTTGAAGACCTCCTGATCTCAGCTGATTACCCAAACAACTTTGATTTTACTAGTTCTGATCCAAAACCAGCCTATCGAGAAAGTGAATGGGCAATCAAAGAATTAAAGCCAGGTGAATCACAAAAAATTACCATAAAAGGGGTGATTGTTGGACAGCAGGCTGAGCATTTCACGATGCAGCTTTCAGCGGGGACACCACAAAAGGATAATCAATTTACTATCGGGTCAGTTCTGGCAAAAGCCTCAACAGATTTTGTGATTGAGCAACCATTCATTATTGTTGGACTTGGTATTAACGCTCAAAAGGCCTCAGTGGTGACCCTTAAAACCGGCGATGAGACACGGGTAGAGGTGACGGTACAGAATACACTCGAAGAGTCACTCTATGACATGGCGGTAGAGGTGGGAGTAAAAGGAAACGTTCTGGTGCGAGAATCGGTAGTTGTAGCCGGAGGCTTCTATGATTCAACCAAAGATGTAATTCGGTTCGATCCGTCAGGAGACAGTACCTTGTCGCAAATTGCGCCAGGTGAAAAGAAAACATTTAATTTTACCCTAAAACCTAGTGATCAAAAATCCACCCCGTCCTTTACCGTGACCGCAAACGCCTTTGGTCGTCGAGTAAACGAAGATCGGGCGACTGAGCATTTAGTTGGTACAGTCAAAAGTGAAGTGAAGTTTACCTCATCAGTAACGGTTAATCGAACTGTGGCCCGCGGGGTAGCTGGATTTGCAGATGTTGGCCCACTTCCACCTGTTGCTGATACAGAAACGACTTATGCAATTACGCTCAAGGCTGGCGCGGGTGGCAATGATGTAACTGATGCGGTCGTAACTACGTCACTTCCACAGTATGTAAATTGGAAAAATCTTTCGGTTGGGGACGGTAAATTGGTCTTTAATCCAATTAGTAAAGAACTCACTTGGAACATTGGTGCCATTACCGCCGGAACGATCAAACAGACCACCTTCCAAGTCGGCCTCTTGCCAAGTCAGAACCAAATTGGTACAACTCCTGCAGTGCTAGGGACACAGCGTATGCGTGC
>JANPGF010000003.1:0-11558 GCA_031423775.1 Candidatus Kaiserbacteria bacterium
CAACTGACCAGTAAAGAAAATTCGCGCATTATTAGCAGCTTGTAAACCATCACGACGTGGTACAAACGTTTCTTTGTCTTTCCATAATTCCTGCAAAGCACTATCAGTAGCTAGGTTGAATTTTGGCAAATGCGATTTTGCACTTTCTTGTGCCTGTGTCACTTTATTTTTTACATATGCAACAAAATCACGACGCTGCTCGGCATTTTTAAAATCAATCTTTATCGCATCCAGGTGCTCAGAGGGTATACTTTCTGAGATATCTACAGGCGCTACAATTTCTGGCTTCGCCTCAGACGCTACTTGTATTTGGTGCGCTTCAAAAATTTTGGTTGATTCCTGCCCATTCTCCATCCACGAAATTGCAACTTTCCCTTCGTCAACCAAAGCCGATTTAGCTATAGTAATATTAGAACGACTTTTACCACCTTCACCACGAGGAATGTTGACTACAGCACCTTCAGCATACGTAGCCCGAACCGACTCAGGAGACAGTTTTACCAAATCCTCCAATGGTACTAGCTTCTTTCCAGACTTATTATCTTCTTCCCAGACAACTATAGCTCCATCGTCAGAAATACCAGTGATCACCGCTGAACAAATTCTGTTTTTTGACCGAGGAATAAATACTACCTCGCCAGGTTTAAATGCTGGTTCTTTTTCGATTACAGAGGTAGACGTTTCAGGAGAATGCATAAAAACAAGTAATTCTGATAATTACTTACATCATACCATTACCAAGCGGGGGTACGACAAGGGGTTCTTTGGCATAACGGGCTTGAATTTCTGCTTCGACTTCGGCACGAGGGCGACCAAAACGGTTGGCGGAAGTAGCTTTGAGTTCATTTATTCGACTGAAATCTGATGGAAGTGGTGGCATGGTCGCGATACTAAACGGTTTAGTTGGAGTACCGTTCGCAAGCATACGAATCATGGCATTGTAGTTTGGCACCTGCATGAGGTCGCTCGCAGTAAACACCGGGTTGAACTGATGTTCGAGGAATTGGGCGTCTTCAGAACCAATACGGAATGCCGCCATTGAGCCCACGTTTCCAAACACCGCGTCTTTAATGTCCTGATCAAGCTGTGCAATAAATTGATGCGCCATCGTGAGAGACAGTTTGTACTTACGGGCTTCAGACAAAATCGAAGCAATCGATGGTGTTGACACGTTTTGGAATTCGTCGATATGTAAATAGAATGGCGCGAAATCCATTTTCTCGTTATCCACGCGCGAGAGTGCTGCCATGAGGAGCTTGCCTACGATGATCATACCAATCAAGTTGGCGTTGATTTCACCGAGCTTTCCTTTGGACAAATTCACGAGGAGAATTTTTCGTTCGTCCATAATCTGTCGGAAGTTGAAGGCAGATTTTTGCTGACCGATAATTGGTCGCATATAATCGTTGGCAGTAAATACATCGAATTTAGACACAATGTACGGCACGATGTTTTCAAGTGATGCTTCCCCACCAGCTTTCGTCGCGATCTCGCGCCAGAACTGGACCACGACTGGGTTCTTGGCCTTCTCGAGCTTCATACGTCGGTATTTGGCATCCGCCATCACTCGACTGATGTCCATGAGGGTATTTCCTGAATCAGGGTCTTCCATCACGAGGAGTGTCGCATTACGGAAGTACTGCTCGAACATTGGACCCATAGATTCAGGGTTGGCCCCATACAATTTCTGGAAAATTGAGAACAGTTCATTCACCACGAACGTCTTTTGTTCAGGCTTATTTATATCGTACTCAAGCATGTTGAGTCCTATCGGCATATCGAGATTCGACGGATCAAAATAAATGACGTCTTTCTCGCGTTCTGGTGGCACGGCTCCGAGCACATCAACAATATCCGTTCCGTGGGGATCAATCATACACACGCCATCACCATGTTGAATATCCTGAATAATTAAGTTCTTCAAGAACACTGATTTACCTGTACCAGTCTGTCCAATGATGTAGAAATGACGCATGCGGTCTTTCTCTGTCATGTAAATTGCCCGTTCAATATTACGGTGTTTGTTGATACCAAGGAGCGTACCTTCGGTCGGTATCTCAGTTGGTGCTGCAGCAGTATTTGCTCCCGACTGTTTAAACTGTGGCGACGAAGTAATACCATTCCCAGGGAAATGAACCAGGGTGGCAAGCTCGGTCAGAGAAAGTGGGAGGGCTGTTTTAGCTGAAAATTCACGAAACGAAAAAGCTCGTTCAGCAGCAGCGAGCGCTCGTCCCCGGTTCCGATAAAATATAAACCGATTGCCATCAATATGGGTGAACTGATGAAAGGTCGACTCTATCTCATTCATAATCTGGTCAGTCCGGTGTGCGTCACCTGATGACACCGCAATGCGAATATTTACTTCAACAATTTGCGATTTAATTTTTTCCTTAAATGCTTCGAGAGCAGTTTGGTCGACATCTTTTGGTGGTTCATACTCCCCTTCTTTTTTTGGTTTAGTAAAGAAAAATTCCGTGACTGAGGCAGCTAGCTCACCAGTTATGGTACTGCGAGAAATAGCCTCTTTGGGTCGCATACCTTTTTCGACTCGCTTGATGATGTCTTGGTACGTGTGACGGTAATCAGTTTTTGGATAGCGAATGATAAATTGAATAGCTGCGCCTCCTCCCTCGCGTTCAATTTTTGAAAAAGCGTTAAGGATAACTGCCAGCGGATCTGACGAAAAATGTTCGTGAGTCTGGAGCGGATATGAGGGATGACTTTTCAAAGTTACATCAGTGACCACACTCGTACCGTTCGGCACAAAAATATTGTAGTCATGCACCTGTGCCACAATCACCGCGTGCGGGAAAAGTGACAATGTCTGTTTTTCAAACAAGGACACAAATTCGTGCGGCACGGCGACATAGAAAACGATGTCATCGCTCTTGTCCGCAACTGCAATCTCGAGGACAAAATGCTGGTGTTTGTCGTGACTACTGATGGTACGCATACCCGCAAATAGCTGCTCCATCATGCCCACCAAATCAGCTAACTGATACTCATGATCATTTGTACCCTTGAGTTCAGGCAACGTCACTTCAAATAGCGCCAGGTGCATTATTTGCCAGGGCGGTACCCCTTCTTTCATATCCTGGACAGACTGCCCCTGACTAATGTGTTCAATGAGTTGCCTATGGACTTCATCAACCACAAACGCATTATCAACTTTTTCTAGCAGTGTGAGCGCATTGCGGATCCCCTTTTCAAAAGCCACCTGCACAATTTCATCAACTGGATTGTGGGCGGTTTCGATATGCTGCATCGTGGCCGATAATTCATGGCCATCCATAATCCGCTCACCAGTCAAAATCACCTTTGGGGTAAATAGTCCGTATTCCTGCAATTCCTGTTTCGCCATTGTCTCGCGATCAGCATGATCGACCTCGGGTGTACGTGCAAGCATCTCTCGTTCACGCAACGCAATCCGCTCGCGCAAGTATTGCACTTCTTCTTCTGCTGACGCAAATTGTTTAGGAACCCCCTCTGGCATAAGTACCTATAGTGTACCGTACAGGCTCGCTTAAAAACGCTCATTTTACTCGCCTCGGTGGACAGACACAGAAAAAGGCAGCCCACAAAAGGCTACCTTACTTTTTATTATTTACGAACGTTTGAGGTCGTAAAGGGTGTGCTCCAGCTGTGTTAGTCGAAACGAAAAACGTTGAGCTAACATCACGCCAACTATAACCACTCCAATTTCAGCTGGCCAATACCACGAATACCACACAAGCATAAGCACACTGGCTGTCACCAACAACACCGCAGCGAGCTTAGCGAAATACAAGAATTTCGCTCGAGCTTTCAAAGTATTGCAATCGGTACTGGTCATAATCGTCTTCAGGGGTGCCGGTTGATGATATTGCTGCCGCACGGAGTAAAGTACCCCTGCAGCGATAGCACCAACTACCACACTCATCAGAACCTGTATCATATACATCGACATACCGTCTTCCTTCGTCCAAAGATCTCTGTAATAACTGAGCAGTACCAAACTACCCAATTTCCGAGCGGAATAGTACAAGGAAAAGCAATTGGAGTCAACCCGCGTTAACCACAAAAGAAAAGCTGCCACCAAGAGAAAAGGGTGTCAATGTGACAACTCCTCTTCTCTGGCAACAGCTGGCATGAGGCGACGATTGTCTGTCGCCTCATGAGTGCATCAGTAGATCATCTCTATCATCGCGAATCGGTCGCTCACAGCGCTTTCAGCAGAAAGAGCGCCAAGAGATGCGCCCCATCCTCACCGAGCACCTGACCGAAGGTCAAACGAACCGTAGAATGAGACGCGATTCCCACCTCGTCGAGCGAGGCTTGCCAGCCCTCCCCCTGGTACCCGGAATTCGAGAACGGAACTTGGAAGCTCCCTTTCTTGATGTCACCGATAACTTGTTCGATCTTTTCCAGATCTGCGAAGGTGCCAGTAAGGCCGGATTCCCGGACAGGATATTTCCCGCCAAAGAAGTGTTCGCCCGCAAACAACACCAGACCAATTTGACCAAGCGTGATTTCGTCACGCTTCCACATGTCAACGCGTTCGGCACGCGCTACAGCAGTGATGCCGTTATTCCAATCTTTCACGAGACCAGTATCACCATAGATTCCCATGGAATCCTCCTAAAAGTTACGCGTCGAGTATCCCAACGCTCCAGTATAATATCACATTTATTTCAAAAAGTCAATTATCTCTGCTGGGGAGTTGACATACTATACTTTTGTAGTATTTTAGCCTTAGTAAGGTAAACCACAGAGAGAGACCGATGGATAAAATTGAGGAACTGATTGCAGCCGTCAACCGCGTCGCGGCTGCTTTGGAACAGAACAACCCGAAAGTGCGCCAAAGCATCGGCGGCATATTTGGATCACTCACCGAGTTCGCCAGCACCCGGAAGACAATTGGTGGTGATCATCCTGACGACTATTCGTATGTATTGCTCCAGGGTCTGATGCATGAATACCCCGAAGCGAACTACCCGAGCGAGGTAACCCGACATCTTACACCGGAATTGATGATTGCATTTACCGAAGAGAAGCTGGCAAGTTCGCCAAGATACAATCATTACCCCGCAGGGACGACCGATATGATGGCCCAAGTCTTGGTTCTTTGCTTGCAAGATGCCGGTTTCTGGAAGGATTAACCCGTTTTCAAAGGACTCGAAGCGCCACGCGCTTCGAGTCCTTTTCAATATATACAGAGTAAATTTAAAATTATCACATCAGACACAAAGCTGTTATTTGAAGATAGATGCGAGGTGGACGAAGAAAATAATTTGAGACGTACTTTTTTGTACCGATTTACAACTGCGCCGGTACTTTGACTTGGGAGGGGCAAAGTACTGGCATAAATTCGGAATAGGTAAAAAGTGACTAAACGTCACTTTTTACGCGCTCGTTTGCTCATTCACCGCTTTGTGAGGATTGCCTTTTTATAGGTGGCTAGATGCTCCAAAGCTACGCCCGTCCCCTTCACCACACAAAACAGTGCCTGATCTGCGAGCTGCGCTTTCACGCCAGTCCGTCGCTTTACGAGTTCAGGGAAATTACGGAGTTGCGACGTACCACCCGTCATAATGATACCGCCATCGATAATATCGGACGCGAGTTCTGGTGGCGTATCTTGAAATACATCTTTGATCGCCTTGATCATTTCACGCAGTTCACCCGCTATTGCACGAACCACTTCATTCGTTTTAATTTCTGTGGTGCGTGGCAGCCCTGTGAAGACGTCACGACCTTTCAGCTCCATCACTAACTCCTCCTCGAGCGGCAACGCGGAACCGACTTTGATTTTTACTTCTTCAGCCGTCTTTTCACCAATCGAGAGATTACGGGACTTTTTTACAAAGTTAATGATCGCGGCGTCAATACGATTGCCAGCACATTTGACCGAGTTCGCCGCCACAATACCACCGAGCGAAATAACAGCTACGTCAATTGTGCCGCCGCCAATGTCGACAATCATGTGACCTTGCGGTTCGTAAATTGGCACCCCGGCACCAATGGCTGCCAGAATCGGCTCTTTCACCACGTACGCATTTCGGGCACCAGCTTTAATAGTCGCCTCTACTACTGCACGCCGCTCGGTTGAGGTGACACCCGCGGGGACCGATACCATCACATCCGGTTTGAAAATATTGTAGCGACTCAGGGCCTTTTGGAGAAAATACCGCAACATCGCTTCAGTCACCCGGTAGTCAGCAATGACTCCGTCTTTCATCGGACGGTAGGCGCGGATAGTATCTGGTGTACGACCAATCATGCGCTTTGCTTCCATCCCCACAGCGAGGACTTTGTTGTTCTCACCCACCGCCACCACAGACGGTTCGTTAATAATGATTCCCTGTCCAGGGACAAAGACGAGGACACTGGTGGTACCAAGGTCAATACCAATTTTAGGAGTGAATCTATCGAACATATATATGAGTGACTAGTGTACCACCACACACGATTTCCACAATCGCATCCTATGGCTGGGACATAGCATAGATGCTATACTGTAGAGATAATAATTTTGTATGGAAAACATTGGAACTCGCATCGCTGACCTTCGTGAATCGGTTGGACTGACGCAAACAGAACTGGCCAAGAAACTGAAAACCACCCAGAGTGCCATTGCTCGCCTCGAATCCGGCACGCAAAACGTCAGCACCGATATGGTAAAGAAAATAAGTAAAGCACTGGGCAAGAATTTGATAACCCTCTCACCGGGTACGGTGAACGTTGAAATTAATGGACACAAAAAATTGTCCGGCACAATAGAAACTAACACGTCGAAAAACGGCGCGGTGGGGCTCCTCTGTGCCGCACTTTTGAATCGTGGTGTTACGACACTCCACCATATGCCAAAGATTGAAGAGGTCTATCGACTCATTGAAGTACTCGAAAGTATTGGAATGAAAATTACCTGGACCGGGAGCACGCTCACCCTCGAACCACCAAAGAAATATAATCTAAAAAATATCGATATCGACGCCGCTCGCAAAACGCGCAGTATTGTTATGTTCATCGGAGCCCTTATTCATACCCTTCCAACTTTTTCGCTTCCTCAGTCAGGTGGCTGCAAACTCGGTAGTCGCACTGTTCGTCCCCACTTCTACGCCCTTGAACATTTTGGTGTCCACATCGAAACCACCGACGATGCCTTTAAAGTCACCTATGAGGCCAAGAGTCCCAAGGAAATCATTCTCTACGAGTCAGGTGACACCGTCACCGAAAATGCGCTGTTTGCTGCCGCCCGTCACACCGGCACTACGGTAATCAAATACTGTTCAGCTAACTACATGGTGCAAGAGATTTGTGTCTTTCTGAAACGACTCGGCGTACAGATTGACGGCATCAGCACGACCACCCTCACCGTCACTGGTGTTGCCGATATAAACCTAGATCTCGAATACACCCTGGCCGAAGACCCAACCGACAGTATGTTCTTTATCGCCGCGGCTATTGTGACACATTCAGCGATTACTATCACCCGCTGCCCGATTGAATTCCTCGAACTCGAACTCCTCGTCCTCGAAAAAATGGGATTACAATACACCAGTTCAAAACCGTATTTCTCTCACAACGGGCAGACTAAACTGGTGGATCTCAAACTAAAAGCGAGCACTCTAGTAGCTCCAGCCGAAAAAGTCCATTCGCGTCCCTACCCGGGACTCAATGCTGACAATCTCCCATTCTTTGCAGTGATTGCGACTCAAGCTGCCGGACAGACTCTGATCCACGACTGGATGTACGAAAAGCGAGCTATCTATTTTACCGAACTCGATAAACTCGGGGCAGACACCGTCCTCGCTGATCCTCACCGAATATTCATTACTGGCCCTACCCCACTCCGGGCGGCTGAACTCGTCTGCCCACCCGCCCTTAGGCCAGCCACCATCCTCCTCATTGCTATGCTAGGAGCAACTGGACGTTCAGTCCTCCGCAACATCTACAGCATCAATCGTGGCTACGAAAACCTCGTCGCCCGCCTCGCTAGTCTTGGAGCTGATATCAAATATCTAGATGAGTTTTAGAATATAAAAAATAGGGGCAGGGTTCACACGGAACCCTGCCCCTATCATCATGTCATTTCGGCAATTTCAGTGCCTCTTCCAGCAATTCAGCCTGGAAACGGCGAGCAGCAGTTGCCGACTTCCAGAACTTGGCGCGACTGATTTTTCCCAGCAGGTTTACAAGCCAGCGCACGAGCGACTCATGTTCAGACTTGACTCGACGAAGTTCATCAGTCGCCACCAGCAGATCACGAGTCAACTTTTCGACTTCAGAGCCGATCCGTTCCATCCGGTACGCACCAATCCGCAGCGCCCGAACGTCGATAGCCCCCGCCACAAAGGCACAGAGCTGGTCGATGTCGACACGCCAGTGACTTTGGGTGTCGAATTTCTTAGTGTCGCCTGTTTTGGTCTGAACGAAGAGTTCGCCCGCCACCCGAACTGACCAAAAAGCTTCGCCCAAAAATGAGCTATCGCTTTTGGCCACGCCGCAGTCAACCATAAAGTCAGAGCAGCGAACCTCATCATACGTCGACATGCCCAGCTTCGGCTGCTCTTTGCAGTGCTCCGAGAATTGAAAAAAGCCAACATCGCTGGTATTGCACGAGAGAGCCAGCACAATGGGTCGGGTCGGATCAATGGCGACAAACGTCGCATGATGATACAAGGCATTACGCTGGACGCCGAACGACAGGAATCGACAATTGTGCATGCCGGTAACCATGAACGACTCGCTCAGCTCGTAAGCGCAACCGACACCAGAAACGTCTGCTTTGAAAAAAGCGCGATATTTTGCCATAGTAAAGATCTCTTTCCCCTGCACAGCAGGTGTTGTACCAAGCACTGCCTGGCGGTGACGTGGGACCATCCCAAATCAGCGGTATATTACCATATAATTTATAAATTGTCAATGTTTATTTCGCGTCGCTTCCCATCTTTGCTATACTGTCACTACCTATGTTCGTCATTGAAGTTATTCCACTCGCCAAAGGTATCCAGATTGAGTCGTTATCGTATTTTTCTTCAATTGCGTATGCTACCGGATCAATTGTGACGATTCCGGTGCGCGGCAAGACGATAACAGGGATTGTGGTGGACAGCCATCCTGTTTCGAGTACCAAAACCGCCTTAAAGGCGGCAACTTTTTCTTTGCGGAAATTGCCCGTCCAAGAGAACGTCGAGACGCTCTCGCCACAACTTCTCGCCACCGTAGCTAAACTCTACGAACGCATCCCTGCGAAACGCGGCGCGATTCTCTTTGCCCTATTGCCCCCTGATATCCGGGCCGGCCTCGCTCCCTACCCCACTGCTCCTACGTCGAACGCTGGAGAGGATTCCATTCCACAGATTCTCGCCGCCACCTACGCTGAGCGGATTGTTGCGTACCAAACAATTGTGCGCGGAGCGTTTGCCCATCGTGGTTCTGTTACTCTAGTCGTTCCTACTAGTTCTGCCGTCACAAAACTCTATCACGCGCTCGAGCGAGGCATCAGCGACCGCGTCATTTGCTTTTCGAGTCACCAAACGAAACGTGAACGAACTGCCGCTTTTGCTGCCTTTTCCGATTTATCACAGGCTACGCTCACTATTACCACACCGGCCTGTGCTTACCTCGACCGATCTGACAGTACCACTATAATTATCGAAGAAGCTGCAAGCGCCCACTATGTCATGCGGCAACGGCCGAATCTCGACCACCGTGAAGCCCTCAAATTATTTGCGAACGTGTCTGGTCGCACCCTGATCATGGGCGACACAGTTACCCATACCGAAGATGAGTACAAACGGCGTGAAGACGTCTACCAAACCTGGGGCGAGCATCCTGTGCGAATTGAAATTCCTGCCAAACTAACTATTGTAAATCAAATTGATAAACCAACCGCTGAATCTCCATTCTCACTGTTTTCACCTGACCTGAAAAAGCGAGTTGAAACCACGATTGAAGGAAGACATAATGTATTTTTGTTTGCTGCCCGTCGTGGTCTCGCGCCAGTAGTAGCCTGTTCTGACTGCGGATTTATTTTCCGCTGCCCTGACTCTGGGTCGCCATATTCACTCCTCCGCACCTACAGTGCCGAACATGTTGAGGAGCGGTGGTTTTTATCGAGCACTTCGGGCAAGCGCGTGCGAGCGGCAGATGTCTGTCCGCAGTGTGGTTCATGGCGTCTCCGTGAAAAAGGGATTGGTATTCAACAGGTCGAAGATGAATGTCGAAAATTGTTTCCCAAAGTACCACTCGTTATTTTTGACCACACTACCGCAACTACTCATAAACGTGCCGAGGCCATTACCAAGGAATTTGAAAAACACAAAGGGGCAATTCTCCTTGGTACGCAAATGGTGATGCCCTACCTCCCCACTAACATCGCGATGTCGGCTATTGTGTCTCTGGACGCAGTACGCGCTATCCCATCATGGCGGGCGGATGAAACCGTGTTCAGACTGCTGCTTGAACTACGCGAAAAAAGTGAACGGGAAGTCATCGTCCAAACCCGAAGCGAAACTGATGACATTCTCATCTATGCTAGCCGCGGCGCAGTTGACCGTTTTCATGATGATGAGCTGAATCTCCGTCAGATGCTCAAGTACCCGCCGTTTGCAACGTTTGTATTTTTGTCATGGCAAGGGAGCGCTCAGATGGTCACCGACACCGAAGCTCAAGTAAAACTGCTATTGTCTAAAGTAAATCAAACCGGCACCTATTACACCAATCCAAACAGTAAACCAAAGGAACAACTGCGGCATTGTCTCTTACGTATTCCACCAACCGAGGATATCAAACCGCTTATTGATTTCTTGCGACATGTGCCGCCGCATGTGGCAGTCGTCATAAACCCCGACCGTATAGTTTGACATTTTCTATATTGTATAGTATTAATAAAAAAGAAACAGAAAAGGAGCTCCCGATGCCACTTGACTTGCCTCAGCTTGAAGATAAATATGCCGTAGCGAAAATGTTCTTCTTTTTGAAGCAAAACTTTGTACTGCCCAAAACTAAGACACCGCAAGAAGACTGTGGTTTCGCGTTTGAAACAGGAAGACCTTACCTGCATAAGTATGTATTTAAAGCCAAGAACGGTTTACAAATTCGTAGATCTTACGAGGAAATTGGTTTTATTTCAGATATCTATAATGATTTGGCGACTAGACATTGGTTGCGAAAAGAATGGTTGGACGAAAGTTGGGATGTCTACATTTGCGAACATCACTTATTGTCGTTCAATTCCGATTGGGTAAGTGATAACGATGAAGATGAGTACGACTATAACCGCGCGTTGCGGTGGACGGATGGAAAAACTACACAGGAATTTCAACCATTCATTTTGGATGCCGCGGCAGAACTCGCACTGCTGTTCAAAGAGAGAATGGCCGATCAGTTAGCTGCTCGCAAAAAAGAAGAGGAGAATGCTCTGAACAAACAGCAAGAATTAGACAAAATTTTGGTTCAAATGTGGAAAGAAAAACAACGAACCTGAAGAATCTGCCGCGCAACCCCTGGGTGCGCGGCTTTTAAAATTTCGTGGTCGCCTGGGGCGCTTGCAACCCCGCGCGGTACTGTTCCGG
>JANPGF010000004.1:0-2174 GCA_031423775.1 Candidatus Kaiserbacteria bacterium
GATTGGATTGACCTCGATCAGGGTGGCCATTAGTTTTGCACTGAACGGTTCACGAGAAAGTAAACGATCTTGCCGCGAATAGGGCAAGAACGGTGTGATAAGTACAATATTTTTTGCACTCGACCGGCGTAACGCATCACAGATGATCATCATTTTCATGAAGTCATCATTGGGGCTTCTTGTAAACCCATGGAAGAGAAATACCGTCTTGCCCCGTACGTTCATGTCGATGTCGACACAAGATTCTGGGTAACTGAACGTCACCATCTCGAGTGCTTCAAACTCAATCGGAAGAGCGAGCGCCCGCAGGCGTTCTGCGACTTTTCTTGCTTGTGGCACAATGGCCCCTGAGGCCATTATCACAATGCCGTCTTGCATTGTTGAAAGGATGTGTGGGGTAGCCATGAGTGATGGTCTCCTTTGTCAAAGAACGATACGAGGAAACAATACCTTAAAAAATGAAATTGTACAGGTAGGTGACAAAAAGTGTAATATTTTTGATACATTTAAGATTATAAGAAAAAGACCAACAGTTAAACTGTTGGTCTTGGTAGGTCATTTGAGCGTAAAGCGAAAGTACGAGTCAAAATTGTCGTCGTAGCCCGGACTAGTGAATGCCACTTTCCATCCACGCTCTTGATACAGTTGTTTGGTCTGAAAGAGCCAACGTTGTTCGGTGACATCTTTGACCGTGACTCCTTTGTCACAGAGTGCAGTCAAGAGGTCCTTTTCTTTGATGTAAGCCTCGGTACCATTGAACTGTTTAGCAAGTAGTTGATTGAACGTTTCGACTACTGCATCGGGGAGCGCTTGCTCCCAATGTTTGATCATTTCTTCGGGTCCGAGTACTTGAATCTCTGCCACAGGCTTCTCCTTTCAATGAACAAAATCCTTAGTAACTATATGTAAAAAGAAGGAGGTCGTCAGAACGACTCATTAAAATGTAACAAATATGATACACTTTACGCATGACCCACGGTACTATCTTTGCTCGCTTGGGGTATCCGAAACATTCAGCCGAAATTTATCAGGTACTGAGTGATGCTACAGAAGCACTTTTGGTAACTGCTATCGCTAATTTAGCGAAGGTTTCACGGATGACGGTATATCGAGTACTCGATGAACTGTGTAAGGATAAGGTGGTTATTGCATCACCGATTGGACTGCGTACCGGCTATAGTGCTGCCCACCCGAGTGTGCTCGAGAAACTTCTTGCTCGAGATGTTGCCCAAACTGAAAAGGTGATTGCCAAATTCGCAACCAAACATGAAAAGGACGTGCCTTCATATGTGCGGTTCCTCTCTGGGAAAGAGGGTGTACGTGAAGCCTTTGACGATGTAATTGCACATACACCGCGTGGCGGATTGGTTTATCGTTATACCTCCGAGAAAGATTTGTCAGAAGTGAATGCCTATTTAGCTTCAGATTACCGGGAGCGACGTGATGCAAAAAAACTTGAACGGTTAGTCATTAGTAACCCGGTCTCTAGTGCGCAAAAGCGAAAAAGATTGGAACGCTTTATTAGACACATTCCTGCAGATGCCGATACCTTTGACCAGAACATCATTCAGTTCGTCTATGGGGACCGAGTGTCGTTTATTGATATTACGACCGAGCAGGTAACAATTATCGAAAATCCCGCCCTAGCCGCTTTCCAAAAGGTCATTTTCAACCAGCTCTACAAAAAACTAGATCGGTAATGTGAGACCTTGATTTTTTGTAAAAAAGTGTTACTATTCCGCGAGAGTAAGCCATCTAAAAAGAGATGAGGTAAACGCGATGTTGCACCTTGAAATTGTAGTACCACTGCCTGAAATCTCCGGTAGTGGTTTTATGTTGCGGCCGTTCCGCCCAGGCGACGAGGTATCGCTCCAGCATTCGCTTGATGACCCGCGGGTCTACGAGCGGCTGACGAATATTCCTCGTCCCTATACCCTGGCAGATGCCCATAAGTGGGTATTCGCCTCAACTCAAGCGGTTGGCCCTGATACGCGTCGTATCAACCTTGCCATCATCATTGAGGGCGAGGTGGCTGGCTCCGTGGCGTTTATCAATGTCGACATGCGGCAGGGAAATGCCCAGTTGAGTGCCTGGATTGCACAGCGCTATTGGGGTCAGGGTTTAGCCACTCGGGCCCTTACGCTCTTGCTCCAATTTGGGTTCGAGACCCTCAG
>JANPGF010000005.1:0-16959 GCA_031423775.1 Candidatus Kaiserbacteria bacterium
GCATGTTGCACTGTGATTGCAGGGTTTTAATAATGGTATACTATAGAACACTCTATATATGGCGCAGAAAAAGAAACAGACGGGGATTCAATTGCAAGAGAAAATTCTTCTCGTGACAACATTTTTAATTGGGTGTGTAGCCGGTTGGTATCTCTATATTACGGCATTTGCACCCCAGTTCGACCATTTGGTAGGCCAAACTGAAGCTGTGTATGAGGATTTGGTAGTAATTGGCGAACAGTATGGGAGCACTCAGACAGCCGCCACCCCGTCATTCCAAGTTCTCAAAGATGGATCGTTTAATTATGTTACCTATAGTCCTGAAACTGGCGAAGCAACACATAAAGAGGGTACGTTGCCTCGTTCACTGTGGACATCGGTTAAAACTGATTTGGGACGAGTTAAACTCGAAATGCTATCAAAGCCAGTACCTGCTCTGACCTGTGCACCAACGAACGGCGGAGTTAATTATCGCTACGATGTAACGCTGAATAGCGTCGTATATAACCTTAATACCTGTAGTTCTGGTCTCAGTCAGGATCAGGCAGCGATCGCTACTCTAGACAAACTCTGGACTTATTTTGAAACTCTACAGTAGGTGAAAGAAGACAGTTGAAGCGACGTACTAATAAACAGAAGAGCCTATGCTCTTCTGTTTATTCAGTAATTTCATTCGTATTATGAATCATTCTTACATTCCCGTTACGCCCACCGCCACGACAACGATGCCAACTTCCTGGAAATCTTCTTTACAATCAAAGTCTTTACTCATTGCTATTGCAGCCTTAGCGCTCACTGCAACCAATGCACAGGCGTACAGTGGTGAAGTGCTCGAAAGAGCGGGCCTCACTGAAACGCAGCGTGATGCATTTGAAACTGCTCGTGAGTTGCGTGCTCATGGCGAAACAGAGAAGGCGCGAGATGTATTGGTAGAAGCCGGTATTGACACCTCAGTTATCGAGCGTGTTCGTAGCGTTATGTCTGATGAACATCGCGCTTACCAAGCAGCATTAGATGCAGCTTTATTAGTAGATGATTACCAGGCATTCCTCACGGCTATTGCTGGTACGCCACTGGCTGATATTGTAACGACCGAAGCTGACTACGCCAAGTTCAAGGAGGCGCATGATTTGAAAGCTTCTGGTGACAAGGTTGGTGCTGATACGTTATTTACTGAATTAGGAATTAGCCCACAGAAAAACCGTAAAGTTCGAGATGCTGGTGCGGCTACAACTGTAGACCTCCGTGATTCCCGTAGTAATCGCCCTGAACTCACGTCGAGTGAGCAGGCTGCGTATGCGGTAGCCAAAGCAGCCAATGATCGTGATGCCATGGATGCGATTTTGGAAGAAGCTGGTATTTTCGGAGGGCACCGTTTTGCAACAACAAAATATCTTCGCGATGGACGCGAGTTGCAATAACCGCACTGCATTCATTGTCGAAAATTGTTCTTTCATAAGTTCTCTACCAAACGCGCGACACCTAGTGTCGCGCGTTTGGCGTATCAGGATGGTACAATATACTTGCTATGTTTCGTTTAATACTGATGCTTATCGTTCTTGGTTTTGCGCTATCTCGCTCGGGTACCGCACAGGCCTTTACGGTGTCACAGCCTGATTTTGCCGCTGAGTATGATGTTGTAACTATTTCTGGTGAGCCCGAGCAACAACAAATACTATTGGGTGAGCTCGACAATGCGCCAGAGATGTATGAAATTAAAAGTGATGCTGATTTTACTCTCACTGCAGAAATTAGAGCAGTGCCAGGCGACATAGTACAGCCACAATTGTCCGGCATCATCGTAAGGCAAAAGGAGGTGCTTGGTGTAGAAGAAGTTGCTCGATTGAAAGCAGATGACGCCTCGTGGACGCCTGCCCGCGACAAAACATCGGGCTTAGTGTATCTGAGTGGCCCATTTTGGAGTGGAAAACTTAAAGCGGGAACCTATCATATTGAAGTAAGTACGCCAAATAATGCCGGCAAGTATATGTTGGTGATAGGAAGTAAGGATGATGGTATGGGGTACTTCGATACACTTCATGCTATTGGTCTCTTGTATGATTTCTATGGATATGGGTCATTTCACATGCTTCTTTCGGCGTATGTCTACTATCCGATTGGGATTGTGCTCGTTGTGGGATTGATTATCGCGACTTGGTTTTTGTCTCGTCGTCGCTCTGGTATGTATCATGCTTAAGTTTCTACTCTTTTTATGCTTTGCAGTAACCCTAACTTGGTTTTTCTGGCAAGGGTTTACGGGGCAACCCTATGCACTACCTTCTTTTATGCAGTCACTCAAGTTTTGGTAACATATGCCGTGGTTTGTCTATATTTTACGTTGTCATGACGGGACGCTATACACGGGTGTGACAACCGATGTGGTTCGACGGGTGGCTGAACATAATGGGGAAGGTGCCAAAGGTAAAGGTGCAAAATATACAAAGGCCAGGCGACCAGTCAGAATGGTCTACCACGAGCCACATGCAGATCGTAGTAGTGCCGGTATTCGTGAGGCTGCTATTAAAAAGCTGCCTAAACAAGAAAAGCAAGTTCTTATTACTAAAACTTCTCGGTCCGGTTCCGTTTATTAATCTCGCTATCAACCGTTTATAGTAACTATGAGCACGATTTTACTGTAGCACCTAGTAGAATGGTGATGTATGTTTTCTGCGTTCGGGCGAGGGGTTGGTTTAGTTTTGCATAGTGTACTCATTCATAACCGTCGACCGTTTTTACTTTTGCTGTTTATTCTTTTTTGTCTAACTGTTGAGCCAGTACTGTCGATGATCCACGCCATGGAAAGGTATCAGACACCAACGTTACCTGTGGTTGAGGTGGTGACTACTTCCAACTCTGAGCAAAGGCTGACTCCCGCAGTCGTTGCAGATTCACGACCTGATTATGAAGTGGTGTACACGAATACGGGGTTTAATCCTCGACAATTAACCGTGCTATCTGGTGAGACAGTGTCCTTTCGTAATGCTGCTTCGACGTCACTCGTTGTTATAACAGGTCCGCATCCAGAACATACGGTCAATCCTGATTTCAGGGCAGCGCGAGAATATTTGCCGGGCGAAACGTATCAGTTTACGTTTACCGCCACCGGTACTATTGCGTATCATAATGAAGTAAAGCTCTCTGATCAAGCGTATATAGCGGTAATAAGTGCCGGTGAACCAATTGAAGACATTGATAAAACTATTTCTGGGCAGCGGGCACTGCGCGACAAATTACTGGCAATGCTCGAACCAGGAAACCCTGATTCGATATTCAGAGCGATTGATGCTATTTCAGCTGACCCCGTGTTAAATCGTGGATGTCACGACATTGCGCACGACCTGGGCCATCATGCCTACGAACTCTATGGTTTTTCTGAAGCGATGACCTTTAGCAGTGCGAAACACGTTGATGATGCTCGGGTGCGTAGTATTTGCGCTGGTGGATATATTCACGGTGTTATAGAGGAATTGTCAGTGAACGAACCGACTGCCTTGAATAATCCTGACAGTATCTGTGGTAACGTCGCACGTGCTGATCGTGACGGGTGTTATCACGGCTTAGGTCATGCATTTATGTTTGTAAATAACCGTGATGCTGAAGCGTCGACTGCCGGATGTCGAGCGGCGGTCAGTTTATATGACGAACATCGCTGTTTTGAAGGGGTGCGAATGGAGCAATTTTGGGGGAGTCCCGATCATTTAGACTCAGGCACTCTCGGTTGGGACACTACAAATCCCCTTGCTCCATGCAAAATTGCTCCTCCAGATGAAAAACCTACCTGTTTTCTCTACAGCCCCTTTGGCTATCTCCGTACACACCCTAAAGATTACACGGGCACGGTAAATCTTTGTGCTCATAGTAATTTAGCTACTGATGACGCCGCTCTATGTCTCAAGGGGCTCGGTATTACTATGATGAGCAAATTCAAAGGAAAAAACCTGGAAGGTTCAGAAATGTATGTAGCTGGACTGTCTGATCCTCTGAAATATGCGTTCTACCAGGGTGTCCTCGGTTATGCAAACTTATCTGGAGTCAAAGAATTGGAGCTGCAAGAAACTTGTAGCTTATTCAAAACTGACGGCAATTTGTGCCTGACCGTCCTGCAGGAGGTGTATTAGACATGGATACTATCTAGACAAAAAGCCATATATCTAGTATTATGCTCGTGTTTTCGGGTGCGCCCCTTTTATAGTTGCGCACCTTTCTCTGTTTTATCAGGGGGGTTGAAACGTTATTAATTTTATTACCTTATTTGTATGTCAAAAGAAATCCGAAATATTGCTATTATTGCTCACGTGGACCATGGGAAGACCACACTTACAGACGCTCTCATGGAGCAGACCGGTTCTCGTGAAAAGGGAGCTTCAATGGATAGTAACGCCCTCGAACAAGAGCGGGGCATCACCATTTACGCAAAGAATACTTCGGTAGACTACAAAGGAACTAAAATTAACATCGTTGATACACCAGGCCACGCAGACTTCGGTTCTGAGGTAGAACGTGTACTTCGTTCAATTGACTGTGTGCTTCTCGTTGTAGACGCGCAGGAAGGTCCAATGCCGCAGACACGTTTCGTACTCAAAAAGTCGCTCGAACTTGGTCTCAAGCCAATTGTAGTCGTGAACAAAATCGACAAGCCAGCCGCTGATATTCCTCGAACTGAAGAGCAGGTACTCGAACTCTTCCTCGAACTCGGTGCGAACGATGATCAATGTAACTTCACAACTGTCTACGCCATCGGTCGCGAAGGGAAGGCGAAGCGTAATATGAGTGATGAAATGGTTGATCTCTCACCACTGCTTGATACCATTCTCGAACTCGTACCAGCAGCTCGTCCATACGTTGCAGGAGAATCTCTCCGCGCACAGGTATTTAACCTCGGTTACGACAACTTCCTCGGTCGTCTCGCGATTGCTCGTGTGTATGAAGGATCGATCAAAGCGAGTCAAAACCTCTTGGTCAAACACGAGAATGACGAAACTCGAAAGGGTAAGGTAGTAAAACTTTCTACCTTCCATGGTATTTCAAAGGTGGAGGAAACTGAAGTGTTTGCTGGAGACATTGTGATGGTTGCCGGATTTGAAAATATTAATATTGGAGACACGCTCACGGACAGTGATGCTGCTGAGCCACTTCCAGCTATCAAGGTAGACGAACCTACAATTGCCCTCCAATTCATGCCGAACAGTTCACCGTTCGCGGGTCGTGAAGGTAAGTATGTTACTAGTCGCCAGATCAAGGAACGTCTCGCCAAAGAGCTCGAAGTAAACGTAGGGCTTCAGGTAGACTTTGCTTCAGGCGATAGTTTCGAAGTGCGTGGTCGTGGTGAAATGCACATTGCGATTTTACTTGAAAACATGCGTCGTGAAGGCTATGAACTCGCCGTGTCCCAGCCACAGGTAATTATCAAGGAAATCGATGGCGTGAAATCAGAACCGTTTGAAGAAGTAACCGTTGATATTCCATCAGAGTTCCAGGGAGCAGTTATTGAACGTCTCGGTACTCGTGCCTTTATGATGACCAACATGATCGTACACGAGAACCAGGTACGTATTATCCTCGAAGGTCCAACTCGTGGACTCCTCGGGTACAAGAACCAGTTTGTGGTTGATACTAAAGGTGACGGTATCTTGGCCTCACGCGTACTCGGATTCCGTCCATACGCTGGCGAAATCAAGAAGCGTCAGGTTGGTTCAATGATTTCAATGGTACAAGGTAAGGCTCTCGGATTCGCCCTCTTTACTCTCCAGGATCGTGGCCAGCTCTATATTGGAGCAGGAACAGAAGTGTATGAAGGAATGGTGATCGGTAACACCAGTAAAGGTGAAGAAATGACCGTGAATCCGACCAAAGGCAAGCAGCTTACAAACATGCGTTCATCCGGTACTGACGAAGCAATCAATCTCGTAAACCCGCGCGTAGTGTCAATCGAAGTTGGTCTCGAAATCATGTCAGATGACGAATACCTCGAAGTAACTCCCGAATCAGTCCGTCTCCGAAAAGCAAAGTTGAAGGAAACCGACCGCAAGCGAGGCTAATACCTATAAGTGCATCCAACAAAAAATCTTAGGGGTTCGACCCCTAAGATTTTTGTTTATCTCGCTAACAATAAACGACCGGATCGAATGATCCGGTCGTTGTCGTCTTTACGGTTGAAGGAGTCGTCTCACTTCGTCTAGTCTTTCCGTGCCGTAAGGACGGGGTTTCCGCAACACTTCGTTGTCCGTGCCGTGATAGATGCCAGCTACGTACCTCATTTTGATCCCGAGCTGACTGAAACCTGAGCCACGGAGGCTGCTGACTAACTCACCATAGAGTTGGTCAGCGCCCATTTGGGTGACGCGTGGGGGATTGGCATGAATTCCGAAATAGAGATCAACGCCGTCATCGACATAACTGTAGCGTTTATCTAAGCCCCCAATCACGTGCGTAATCATGTCGACGGTTTCTCCTTTTTCTTCTCGCAGCAACGCACCAATAAACTCACAAAACTTTCCACGGTACTGCGTCAAGAATTCTTTAGCGAGTACCGGTTTCCGTTCTGCGATCAGGGTTGTCTTGTTTGAAAAGTAAGAACAGTAGATTGTGATCATGACGAGTCCTTCCATCTTGCTCGTTTCACTTTCAGTACTATACCATAAATATTTTGTATGTAAAATCAATGTTCTTTACGTAGGTTTTGATATACTTAGAATATGCCTGAAATAATTCCAATTGAACACGCGAGTTTTATAATGAAGTGGGGAGATGAGGTTATTTATCATGACCCGGTTGGGGGTCTCGATCGCTACATATTATACGGACTGCCAACACTCATTATGTTGACTCATAGCCATCCTGATCATTTTGACGTGACGCTTCTGGTTCAGTTGGCTACAGCTGAGGTTGATTTGATTGCGCCGCAGGAAGTGTATGACCTGCTACCAGAACAATTGCAGACCCAGACGACTGTTATGCAAAACGGTAATGTTACCACACTCCGCGCACTGAAGATTGAAGCAATCCCAATGTACAACACAACCCCAGACCGACAAAAATACCATGTGAAGGGCGTAGGAAATGGCTATGTTATCGAACGCAATGGTATTCGTGTTTACAATGCGAGTGATACTGAAGACACTGACGAGTTGCGGGCAGTATCTGATGTCGCTATTGCATTTGTACCAATGAACGAGCCGTACACTATGAGTATTGAACAAGCAGTGGACGCGGTTCTCGCGTTTGCCCCACAGGTTGTCTATCCGTATCATTATCGCAGTCCAGATGGTCGCAGCGACGTGGCGAGTTTCAAGACTTTGGTTGAGTCACAAAATCCAGAAATTGAAGTAATTTTGGCAGAATGGTATCCAGATTAGTACCACCCCGCGGTATTTGTTCGACTCATAAGGTGTATGCTGTAGTGAGGGAAGGGAGGTGTGTCATGAATGTAATTTCAGTTCTTCTTTTGCTGTGTGCGGTAGATTGGCAGACACCAGATGGTGTAACACACAGTGGCGGCTATGTTTTTACCGAGGCAGACGCACAAATTTGGGTTACGGCACAGCAAACTGATTACCCCACATACACTTTCACCGTACGTTGCCAGGAACAGTAACTGATACGAAAAGTCGCGGCCAGCGCCGCGACTTTTACTATGGGTATTACTGTATCCCGAGTTCTTTCAAGAAAATATCGAGTTCTGCACCAACAATCTTTCGGTACTGATTCGGTTTTAAATTCTTTAGTTCAATGTTGGCAATGCGAACTCGTTTGAGGTTCTGCACCTGGTAGCCAAGAGCGGCACACATACGGCGGATTTGGTGCTTTTTACCTTCGGTGAGCGTAATATTAAATTTCTTTTCGTTTTTGCTCGAGACGACTATTTTTGCAGGTTTAGTTTGGTACCCTTCAATATCAACGCCGTTTTGCATCAAATGCACAAAGAGGGTAGAGATGTCCTTGTCTACCTGGACGTTGTATTCTTTTTCGTGATTGTTCTCACTATCAAGGAGGGGGCCAACAATGCGGCCGTCGTTACTGAGGATAATCAGTCCCTCGGACGCTTTGTCCAAACGACCAACCGGCGAGACGTCAGTTATACCAAAGTCCTGTGCCAACCGCATCACGATGTCTACTTCTTTTTCGCCAGGGGAGTGGGTAATGGTACCGCGACCTTTGTAATAGGCGAGGTATTTTCGAGTTTTGGTTTCGCCTTTCAAGGCCACTTTGTCGCCTTCGTTAATTTGCTGACCAGTAAGAGCTTTTTTACCATTCACTGTTATCTGACCACGTTCAACGAGAGTGTCTGCTTCACGACGTGACGCGATACCTGTGTGTGCGAGGTATTTATTAATACGCATTGGGAATTCCATAAGTTCCCAATTATAGCATAAAAATATAAAAATTGCAAGTTTGGATTGACGGTGATTGACGATTCTCAAGTAAACAGGCATAGTTCTACTAGTTGAACCTTGAGAATGAAAGAGAGGGAAGTTATGAAACTATTCAAGATCCTGCCTCGATACCAGATCGCAATCGGATTCGGGGTTACTGCCTTTGTCAGTGGTCTCTTTGTGTTCGGACTATTGTTCGGACCGGCGCAAGTGTTTTCAAGTATGCTCGCGGCGCTTGCTGTTGGTCTCGTGATCAGCTGGTTGGTCTATGACCCCTGGCTGGTATGGGATATTGTCTCGAGCGTCCACGTCATACACAAGATACGCAGTGTTCTGCAAAATAACACCCTTCGATATATTGCTGTATGCCTTTCTGTGATTCTGGGGTGTGTGGTTGCATTAGATCCGGTATTTTACTTCATTGCACATTTGGCAGAACATCCTTATATAGCCATATGGCTGTATTGCTATGCACTTTGTAGTCTCCTTGCATCGACTAGCGTTCACTTTTTCGTGATGATCAACGGAGCAACGCGGTATCAGAGAAATGATCAAGAGCCGATTGGGACGTGGACGCGAAATATACTGCGTTTTTCACCCCTAGTACTTTTGTTCTCACCAATCGTGGTGGTCGTCTTCACTCTCTGCGCAATGATCACTTGTGTAATCGGTGCTGTGTTGGCGTTTGCTGAACTTTTGATGGCCAGACAATTCCTGGCTGTGTCCGGCGGTGTCGTGGCAGGCAGTCTAATATCTGTGTTGACTACCGGTACCGAAGGTATGTTCCTGATGCGGCTCATGATCGGGGTCGTGAGTGGAATGTTGGTTGGCAAAGGGCTATATTCGCTTGGCACATTTGCCCATTCCCGTGAGTGGCCGCAGAATCCATGGCCGTTTTTTGACGAACGGTGCAATCAGGTTTCTCGTGCAATAGTAGCGGTCTACTCGACATGAAACCAAAACGAGGTGGAAAATTTCCGCCTCGTTTTTTCTATAATTTACTATTAGCGAACTATTTTGTCGTGTAGTTAATCGTGATACCGTTCCCGAGGTCTTTGTTTACAATCTTGCCAGGCTTTAGGAGTGAGAGCGGGGTGGTGTAGGCGGTAAGTTCACTAGGGTTTAAATGGTTTTCGTATGTCTTGCCATGGTCGGTAAACGTGAAGGGAAGAGCGGTGACGCGGAGCTTGTAGCTCGCTTGTGTCGGCGTGGTTGGCGTCGTAAGGAACGTGAGGAGGGTAAAATTGGCTGCCTCTCCAGCGGGGATATGATAGCGACCATTCACAATTGTAGCGTCGCTTAGTACCAAGCCATGCATTGTACCAACTTGTGTAGTAAGGCCATTTTTATCGAGTAGGGTGTATCCGAGCATATCGTTTCGAGTGCCGAGAATGTCCCGTCCAGTAATAATGGGGAGGTCAATTGCTCTATCTTTTGAGCCAAATGAATACGCAACAGCAAATAATGTAGTTGTAGCGTTAAAGGTGTGTGCTGACTGTGCGATCGTATCATAGGCCTGTGCCGATGATCCAGATGCCAAACAACTAACTAGAACGATTGCTCCACCGAGTATCTGATGTATTTTCATCTGCTAATTCTACTACAATCTGGTCATCGTCTGCAATGAGGAGCGTAAAATATTATGGTACACTAATCATATTATGGCAAAGAAATTATTACCAAATGTACAAAACAAAGATCTTGTAATTTACCAGACCAAGTCCGGTGCTTTAGAGCTGCGTGGTGATATAAAAAATGAAACTGTGTGGGCCACACAAGCGCAAATGGCACAAATGTTCGGTGTAACGCCACAAAACATAACTTTACACATTAAAAATATCTATAAAGACAAGGAATTGGATTTTAATTCAACTTGTAAGGAATCCTTACAAGTTCAAAAGGAAGGAAAACGTGAAATTTCGCGTTCTATCAATTTCTATGATTTAGATGTAATTATTTCAGTTGGTTACCGAATTAACTCAGTGGTTGGAACAAGCTTCCGCCAATGGGCCACTAAAACTCTGCGACAGCATATTGTGTCTGGCTATACCATCAATCGTTCCCGCATCGCGAGAAATTACGATGAATTTATGACTGCAGTCGGCCGAGTCCAGGCATTATTGCCAGCTAATAATGCACTCGATGCTAAATCTGCGCTCGATTTAGTACGGTTATTTGCTGACACCTGGTTTTCGCTTGATGCCTATGACAAGGAAGTTTTGGCGCCAGCTAAAGTAAACAAGAAAAAAGTTAAGCTAACAGCTGCTGAATTGCAGGCTGGTTTGGCAGTGCTGAAAGATGAATTGATGAAAAAGGCAGAAGCATCGGAGAATTTCGGACAGGAACGAAACCGAGACAGTCTCGAAGGTATTGTTGGTAACGTCATGCAAAGTTTTGGCGGACAGGAATTGTATGCCAGTATCGAGGCTAAGGCCGCACATTTGCTGTACTTTATTATCAAGAACCATCCATTTATCGATGGTAATAAGCGCTCTGGAGCCTATGCTTTTGTCTGGTTCCTCCAAAAGACAAAAGTACTGGATACAAATCGTTTGACCCCAACTGCACTCACTACGCTTACTATATTAATTGCAGAAAGTAATCCGGCTGATAAAGAAAAAATCGTTGCTTTGGTCATGTCTCTGATCGCTCGTTAAGCGTTTACTCACTCTGACAGAAAATACGCTCTATTGCGTAGTATACTAAGGAGCGCATGGAATCGCTTGAAACCGCAACTGATGCAGAAGTAGTCGCTCGAACCCTGGTGGACACGAGTGCCTTTACTCTGCTAGTTGAACGGTATGAGGAAAAATTGGTACGCTATATCAGACGTCTCGGCATTCGCAATACCGAAGACGGTGAAGATGTGCTTCAGGAAATTTTTATCAAAGTGTACAAAAATTTAAATGCGTTTGATAGCAGTCTCTCGTTTTCATCGTGGATTTACCGAATCGCACATAACGAAGCCATTAGCTTCTATCGAAAGCAGACAGTGCGCCCCGAAGGCCACCAGTTGCCCGATAGTACTGATGTGCTCACCTGGCTCCCTGAAGAGACAATCGATTCTGCTGAACGATTATTTGATTCTAGAGTCAATGCTACGGTTGTACAGCAAGCGCTGATAGATCTCGATTCAAAATATCGCGATGCAATTATTTTACGGTTTTTTGAGCACAAAGAATATGACGAAATTTCTGATATTTTAAAGATACCTATCGGTTCGGTAGGCACCCTGATTCATCGCGGCAAAAAGCAACTTGCTGACCTGATACCCGCTGAACAAGTCGCCATCTAGCCCACTCCACGTATGACAACACATAACTCACAACCACAGACAGTTGAACAAAAAACTACTACCACCACTACGGCGGCAGCAGTATTGGCCCGGATCCAGTCAGAACATTTATCACCGACACCTCGGTATGCCTTTGCAGCGCGTGAATATTCGGTGTGGGCGGTGTGGGGGCTGTCAATTGTGGTTGGTGCCCTCGCCCTCGCAGTGACTGTCTATGACGGAATGAGTGCTGAATACGCTCTTTACGAAGCAACACACGATAATTTCTGGACGTTTTTAGTTTCAGTTTTGCCGTATCTTTGGGTAATTGTTTTTGCGGCTATGGCGGCAGTTGCGTTGATTGGCGTACGTCAGACAAAGACAGGATACCGCTACCGGACGAGCTACATTATCGGGAGCAGTTTGCTCTGTAGTGTAGCTGGGGCTATGCTCTTTCACGTACTCGGCTTTGGCTATGCGCTTGATACACTCCTTGGTCACCAAATTGGGCAATACATGTCGATGGAGAAAATCGAGATTGGAACCTGGCAATCACCTGATAACGGACGATTGATTGGTGTTCTAACCTCTACCTCTGATGACAGCACCACTACCGCCCTCCAGTTTCTGGATTCTGAGGGCACCGTTTGGACGATTTCTAATACTGAAATAAATGATCGGGACATGCATTTACTGCAGAGTGGAGAAAAAGTGCGGTTACTCGGCACCACAACTGATGACATGACCTTCCATATATGTGGGGTGTTCCCGTGGATGTATGGTCGCGCCATGGGGTGGGGTGAAATGCAGCATGAACGAACGGCCTTTGAACAATCAATGGCGGCCCACCGCCAGATGAATGGGGGCGGGGGAATGAACATGGGACCAGGTCAGGTACCCTCTGACCAAATCTGCGCCCACCTCCGCATGATGGCCCGGATGCACCCATAACTAGTGCTTGAGGTAACCATAGCTTATTAGGTGTAATTTCAACGCTAATTTGCGTATTGTGTTTTTTTGTGTTAGAAACACACAAACCTTACACCCAATGAAACAGGAATTTACTCTACAGCAAAGTAAGAAAATTAACGAAATGAGCACTAAAGAGACTTTAGTGTATTATCTGTTTTTAACTTTTGGACTAATTTTGACGGTCGCTTGGGGTACCTGGTGGTTCAATTCTGATCACATTTCACAAAATTTTAATGGAGATGCACACGTATTTGACTATATACTTTTTTGTACATTGAGTTATGTAGTATGGCACCACATTCTCATGGAAGTATTTGCCTGGATTATGGCGGCCCATATGAAGCGGCCTGAGTATGTGGCGCCGGCACCAGGCATCCGAGTTGCGTATCTCACTGCATTTGTACCCGGTTCAGAACCTCTAAGTTTGCTCGAACAGACACTGCGGGCGATGGTATTAGTTGAGTACCCTCATGATACCTGGCTTCTGGATGAAGGTAACGATGATGGCGCAAAAGAAATTTGTGCTCGATTGGGGGTGAAACACTATTCACGCAAAGGAAAAGAAGAGTTCAACACCCTTTCGGGGCGTTTTACTCTTCGAACCAAAGGAGGGAATTATAATTCATGGCTACATCACTATATTTCTGATTATGACGTTGTTGCTCAGCATGACATGGATTTTATACCTAAACCAAATTTTCTCATACGAACGCTGGGATATTTCAAAGATCCAACAGTGGCGTTTATTGGAACACCGCAAGTCTATGGAAATGAAGAAGAGTCATGGATAGCTCGTGGAGCGTCACAACAAACTTACTCATTTTACGGGCCACTACAAAAGGGTTTTTATGGTAACGATATGACGTTATTAATTGGCGCTAATCATATTTTTAGAACTAAAGCCTACGAAGATATTGAAGGATATACTGCACACATTGCCGAAGATATGCTTACTGGAATGAAATTATATGCGCATGAAAATCATTGGAAGAGTGTGTATGTTCCTGAAGTATTGTTGGTAGGTGAAGGTCCGTCTAGTTGGCAGGCCTATTTTGCTCAGCAAATGCGTTGGGCATACGGCTGTATGGATATTGCATTTCGCCATGCCCCCAGCCTCTTCAGGAACATGAAGTTTAGACATGTCTGCAATTACTTTATTCTAATGCAATTCTATTTTGCCGGACTTGCGCAAGCGGTTGGAATTGTATTATTGGTTCTTTACTTTACCTGCGGCTTCACACCAGCTAATATGCCACTACTTCCCGTGTTAGTACTGTATGTCCCTCTTGTGATATATCAAATTATTTTTAACCTTTGGCTGCAACGATTCAATATTGTGCCTGAAACCGAACGGGGCCTTCTGCTTGCAGGTAGACTTTTAGCACTGGCAGTTTGGCCTATTTATTTTTTGGCTTTTATAGGAGTAGTCCGAGGTAAACGGCTGAGTTATGTTGTGACTCCAAAGGGTAAAAATCAAACGTCTATCTATCAACCGAGATTATTTATGATTCATGGGATACTCGGAATATTTACTCTGTCAGGTCTTTTAATAGGATATTTGAAAGGGCATTTTGCAGGACCGATGGTTTTTTGGGCAGTTATAAATACACTATTTATGTTGTATTTTGTGGTTGCCGAGACAATGCCACTCGTCTATGTTAAATTTCGGCAAAGAACGTTTAAAATTTCTACCATATTATGAATCCTGAAAAACTCGACCGATATCTCTACATAAGGAGCACCCCTACTTGGATGGTGCGGGTGGTTTACGCTGTTGGGCTTTTAGTTTGGTTGCCAGTGGCATGGGCTGCGTTCAATATAGCTTCAGAGCGACTAATATATAACTGGATTTTTTTGATTATTATTATTTTCTTATCAATTCATTACTTGTGCTGTTTTACGTTGAACCTTTTGTATAAGCAATTCAATATTGCAAAACATGAAGCATCACGTGATGAATTCTGGTCTAAAAATACGCAACCTTCAGTAGATGTATATTTACCTATATGTGGAGAGGAGCTACACGTATTAAAGAATACCTGGAAGTATGTTTCTCGATTGAAATATGAAAACAAAAAGGTCTATGTACTTGATGACTCAAAAGAGGACACAGTAAAACATAAACAGTTGGCTGAAAAATATGGTTTTGAATATATTGAACGTCCAAATAAAGGGGAAATGAAGAAAGCTGGGAACCTAAAATATGCTTTTGAAAGAACAAAAGGCGATTTGATTGCAATCTTTGATGCCGATTTTGCCCCTCATTCGGAATATCTCCAAGAGCTAGTGCCTTACATGGCGGATACGACAGTAGGTATTGTACAATCGCCACAGTATTTCCCAACCACAAAAGAAGTCCATGATCTGGGTCCTCTGGCTTTTGGTGGCGCTCGGGCACAAGAAGTTTTTTACCGCATTATTCAAGTAGCGCGTGATCGACTTGGAGGTGCGCATTGTTGCGGTACTTGCGCAGTGTATCGTCGGGCCGCTCTCGATTCTATTGGTGGGTTTGTTCAGATCGGTCATAGTGAAGACGCTCATACTGGCTATACATTAACTGCTAACCATTGGGTTGTGCGGTATATTCCTTTGATTGTTTCAATTGGCATTTCGCCTGAGGATCCTCACGCCTTTTTCCACCAACAGCATCGGTGGTGTCTTGGCAATACAATGATGATGATGGATAAAAAGTTTTGGAAGGCGCCTATTCCTTGGAGAATTAAATTCTGTTACATCACTGGGTTCCTCTTCTATTTACACCAGCCATTACTCCTCCTATTCCCGTTCCAACTCTTCATTGTTCTGTTTCTCTATCATGACACAATAAATATTGCAGATGGACTCTGGTTCTATCCACATATTATTTGGGCATTTAGTTTTATGTTTTTCTTCTATCTTTCACCATTCCGGTGGGGATACTTATATGCGATTATGTTGCGTATGTATGCGTATTGTCACGCTATATTCACTGAGCTGGTGGGTGGGACAGTGGGTTGGATTCCTACTAATTCTAAACAACTCGGTATTTCGAGTGCTTTTAGACAAACAGTCATTAGTACCAGTGTCTATTTTTTCGCGTATATTGCTTGTATTGCCCTCGCTACTCGTTATCAGCTCTTTAACTGGACAGACCCAAATTATTTAGTGGTTGAGTTTTGGATTGTATACAATGTTGGTGTTATTGGATTAGTGCTGTGGAAGTTGTACGGGGTAATGCTACGTGCCCGACAACAGCAAGTCGATCATGGAAAAATATTAGATTCACATTTCAAAAAATGGCAATTGCAGACAGCCGGCTCGTACTTACTTTTTGTAACTGTGGGTTTTGCGGTAATTGCGGGAGTGCCAATTGGTAATCGTGTTGAATTCTTATTTACTACGCCAGGCACAGCTGTGACCGCGGCTGTATCTAGTGCATTACCTACCACAGATGCAGAAAAAGCTGGACAGGTAGCAACTATTTCTGAATTACCTAAAGTAGTAAAAAATGAAACGAATGAACAATCAATCGCTGAACCGACTGCTGTGATAGATATGAATACTCTCTCAATTTTCGATCGCGATCTTCATAAAGGAATGGAAAGCGAGCAGGTGAAAAATCTGCAACGTTTTCTGAACACTCATGGGTATATCTTAATACAGAAAGGGGAGGGTTCTCCTGAACAAGAAACCCCGTACTTTGGCGAACGTACTTTTGCTGCCCTGGTGGAATTCCAGGCTGCTAATGGTATTGCCACTACTGGCTATTTAGGTCCTCAAACACGAGCAACGATTAACGTACTTTTGCAATCTGATACAAGGTCATAAAATTTTATTTGTACGCTCGAATATAATCGATTTGCATATAGGCCGGCCATACATTTGTTGTTGTAGGTGTGCCTGGCCAACTTCCTGCGCCACCAACAGCGAGATTGGCTAACATATAAAATGGTTGGTTAGCATCCTTGTTAGTAGGACATGTGCCGTAAGGTTTTCCGTCAAAATAGTAGGTAATGAGATCTGGTTTCCAGAGTACACCATAACGGTGAAAATCTTTAGTGATGTCAACGCCAACATTTACCCAGCTACCACATTTAGACGTGAGTTCATGAGAGGCATAATGAATTTTTGTCAGTGAACCTTCTCCGCGAGGATTAGGTCCGCCAAAAGCTTCCATGACGTCAATCTCCGGTGGCCATGATTTATCAATAGGTAATAACCAAAATGCCGGCCATAACCCATTTCCTTTAGGAACCTTCGCATTCATTTCAAAATAGCCATATTGCTGTGAAAACGAGAACTGAGTCGTAATTAATCCAGAGGTATATTTTGCCCACCAACCAGCCGCTTTGATAACTTGCG
>JANPGF010000006.1:0-18628 GCA_031423775.1 Candidatus Kaiserbacteria bacterium
GCTTTGTTTGGGTTTTGTTGTATTTTGCGCGAGAGAGGGGGATTCGAAGAGGTTGCCAGCTACCTTTTATGAGCTTTGCGAAATAAAATAGCGACAACCTGTACTGACCCTGTAAGGGTCGAATCCTCTACCGCCCATAAAGGCGGTTATTTTATTGGGCGAAGAGAGAGTAACGCGCCTGCGCACGTTACGTGCGGATTCGAAAGGCGCAGGCATGTTTTTGCTCTTCCTAGAGCAAAAACAGCCTAGTCGGGGTCGCGAACACTTAGTAGAATCAAAGCGTAGCGAATGATTATACTTAGTGATTCGTGACCGAATCATAAATATGTATTTGTAAAACAAATTCAATCTTAATCCCTTCTGCGCAAATATCACTAATGATATACTTACATTATCATTTTACACACTCTCTCATTTCAAACTCCATGAATATTTCTGAAACTCCTTCAACAAAACAAGAAACATATAAGAAACATTTTGGTCATTGTTTTGAAATCTCAAAATTTGAAGAAGGTGACATGATTCCAGTAGGCGGTAAAAGCATTTTTTCACAAGAAGCAAACATTAAAGTTCGGGCTGATTTTTCTGAGTTTTCTGATACCTTGAAAGAAACACATGAATTGGCTAACAGTTATAATGTGGACAAGTTACATGAATGGCTACGCTCGAACAGTTTTGAAATTGACGCAAAGTTATTTGCCACGTTATTTGCATTTACTAAAAAACTGGCTGAAAAATATCCAGACAATCCTGCTCGAGCTGAAACGCGGCGAAAATTGTATCATGAGGCCGGTGATGCTATTACCTTACATGATGTCTTTAGTGCACACAGCGCTGAATGTGCTGAAATTGCAGCACTAGCGCAAGTTTATTTACAACAAGCCGGCGTACCCTCTACCTATTTTAGCGGGGACGTGCTGTGGAAACGTGACCGAGAACAATCTTCTGAACACAGCTTCATTGTTATTAGACAAGAAGACGTTACATACATCTACGATCCAGCCAATCCTGTCAATACTACGTCAGGATTATTTCCAAGTATTGCAACAACAAAAATCTCGTTCGATACTGAAGTAGCAAAAAATAAAAAAGTGTTTGTCACCGCCACTAACCTTATAAGTAAAAAAGAAGCATTTTACGGAACGAACAATGGTACTAATGTCTGGGCAGAAGCTCACATAGCGGGCGATTAGCGCACGTTGAAACAACCCACCTCATCCATACGTACTACACTCAAACCATGTCCGACTACAAAAAAGAACTCGCCTCTCATATTCTTACAACCTCTGCCAATCTCGTTGGCGTGTGTCTCGTCATTATTACTGGATTAAATGTTGGCGGACTATCCAAAGGAACCATACTTGACGAACTTACCTCCGTTGCATCCTGTTTCTTCCTTCTAAGCGGCAGCTTTGCGTATTTATCTATGCGCCACAGCAAACGACGGATTATTCTATTCCGCGACATTGCTGATTACTTTTTTCTAGCAGGAATAACCCTTATGGTTATCACGATGGTATTAATCTCGCTGCATCTCATACAGTAACCTACACAAAAACCGCCCCTAAGGACGGTTATTTGCAGATATGCTATATACAACCTTTGGCTTTCAATAGATCGGCAACCGTTGGTACCGCTCCGGTTTTAATTGTCGCCACTCGTGCGGCACCTAATTTTGTCACAAAACATGCCTCTTGAGCTGCAGAAACAGTATTTGGTACTGATGATGTACTAACACCAGCGTTAATGAGTGCTTGTTTTTGTGCAGGGCTTAACGTAAATGTCGAACTTGCGGTGGTGGTAGCGGTAGTTGTTGTTGCGGTGGTGGTAGTAGTTACTGTAGTGGTTGCGGTAGTAGTTGCAACTGGTGTCGTAACAGAGGGCGTTACAACAGGCGCTGTCGCACTGGGAGTTGGAGTCGCAACAACAGTCACATTTGTAGCACTCGGCCATACATAGTACACACCTACCCCTAATAAAATTACTCCGACTATGATCATAATTATTCCACCTGATGTTTTATCCATATATCAAAGCCGTCAAACAGCTCTAGTCATTACAGACCCTTCACATACTCATAACTACTTGCTTTTTCTTCGGTAAAAAATATACACCACAAGCACAAAAAGCGGAACAAGCACCATCCATGAATGTCCAATGTATGTATCAATAGTTTTATAATACTGACCAAAATAAAAACCAATCAAAAGGAAAAAGAGGACCTTGAAAATATTATTAATAAAATTAATGAGAAAGAATTCATAGAAACTGACTCGTAAAAGTCCACACGTTATTAAAATGCTCGAACAAGGAGCGTGGGTCACTTTTGCAGCAGTAATAATTTTCCAAAGCGAGCGGCGAGAACCAAAATAATTAGCTCGTACTTCATGTAATGTATCGACGGTAACCCCAAAACGAGCGCCATAGCGACGCACCATTCGTTCACCTCCATAGCGGCCAAGGGCATAATGCAGACTGTCACCAATAGAATCACCTACTACAGCAAGGATATACACCACAAAAATATTCATATACCCCTGCCCGGCAAAAAACGCTCCAATTATCGTAACAATCGGGCCCTCCAAAATCGCAAGGGGTAGAAAGGCGAAATACGTATACGTAATGAGGATATGTTCCATGTAGCTAGTTTACTCATTATGACACCAAATATACATTTGCAACAGCAATGCTGCCAATTACTCTACCTGAGTAGACAAAGGGCTGCGGGTATCAACTTGGCTACCACATACTATAATTTAGCAACTAGAGAAATTTTGAGCAGTTTTTGGCCAGGTCACTAAAGAGAATACCCGCCACGTTCACCGGAGTACCAACGAGTGGATCATGATGCAAGTTAATAAAGGGCACAGAATTACATTCGATAATTCCCCATCGTACAGTATCTGGATCTGCTGAAATATCAGGACTAATGAAATCGAACCCGTGAATTGGATCATCAACCACCGCTGATGCACGTTCTAATTCTGCTCGTAATTTTGGATGAACATGAGGAGTATCTTCTCGACTGAGTCCCCCATAGGAAAGGCCGATTTTCTCAATGAGGTCAATCGTGGTCCCTAGCGGCAAAACTGTATCGACGGTGTAATTCTGACGTGCTAGAAAGGCAATATTTATATCACGAATAATTACCTCCCCGACTCGAGCCGGACGCGTGTCGTTTTTCATTTTTACCAATTCAGTGATGGTATGAGTACCATCACCAGTAATACGAGGTGGTTCGCCAGTCAACACTCCTGCTAATTTTCCACCAACCATGGTTGCACGGTACACACTTCCAATGAGATGCTCTTCCACAATCACACTGACATTTAATTGCTTGGCTCGTAAGAACGCAGCTTCGAATTGCTCAAGTGTGGTTATAAACGTAGTGGTATGCCGTCCTCGTGAACCAAATCGAGGCTTAATGATAACAGCATGTTTCTGCGCTAGAAAATACTTTTTAGCAGATGAGAAGCGGATGAAACTAGCACCTTCCGATGCCGTTACGCCAGCTGCGAGTAACTTTGCTTTAAGCACAGCTTTGTCATCCATCCAGCCGGCTGTAGCATTTTTAATCGAGTCGAGACGTGGAATACCACTAAAGAAAATACGTTGACCAGATGGCAGTTGAAGTCGATAGGCATCATGCACCCGTCCAAATACCACAAGCGTCTCCATGACCCACTGACGCCGCTCTGCCTCTTCGGCCATTACAGCCCCTCGATCAGAAGTAATAATAGAGTGATCGGTAGTAAATTTGGCAATACCAGTAAAGAGAAACAGCTGGACCATACCGGCGTACAGTAAGTCAGTTAAGTACACGATAAAGCGGCCGGGCCATGTGCGCAAAAACGGAAAGATTCGAGGGTTAAGAAAGAGCAGCACAAACGAGTCAACCTTCGCCATCGTATGTGAAGTGGGATTATTACCACAGTAATAGCAGCGAGGCTTGGTCGAATTTGAATGTATATGACTCATAGCTTTGTATAGTACTGCGGTTATACCACTTCTAGCAAATGCAAGATTGGGAGCAGTGGTTTTGTAATACCTAATAATTCAGCTCGTATCGCATCAGATGAAATTGTTTTCACCTCTGCGTCAAGCACTACTTCTTTACTTGGGAAAAGAATATACAATCGCGACTCAATAAAAGACAGGCGAATATTCCCTTTCTCACCCTGCCACCAATCATAGATATAATGCATAACATCAGGAGTTAGCACAACTCGAGCTTCCACCTGATCAGTTGCAGCCACATGCAGTAAATTTTCAAAGGCATTCCATTCGAGAGTAACGTCTGCAATACCGGTTTCAGTTATCCGCGTATTCCAGAAAGTTCGGTGACCAAAACCGTCTCGGTCACCATCGGTAGACAAGAACGTTTTACCGGAACGCATAACCGGCAAATCGTAACTGACAAAATATCCATGGAATATGTTTTTAACATGGCGATTTTTACCACTGCCGGTTTCATTTTTTAAATCTAATTCTGAAACAAACACTTGTTTTCCATCTATCGTAAAAGAAATCATATCACCCACCTTGATCCGATTTCGGCTTTCAGTGACTAGTTCTGAATGATCAATAAGCGCCAAAAGAGCAGTTCGCTCCGGAGAAGGAATATACCCACCAATTAAACCGAGCGCAGCCTGGTCAACCTGATGCAAATTATCTGTGCCACCAATGGTAAATAAAATTCGTTGTCCATTTTCTACCCCAAGAATCTCCATAGCTGCCATATAGACCACATTGTGGACTACTGTCATAAAATTATTAGATAGTTTTCTACTTTGTTTCCAAAAGTAAACTGCGACACAACAAAATATAAGTCCACAGAGTGAAATGAGCGGAGGAATTACTAAATAGATACCAGACACACTCTCCCAGAGCTCTTTTGAAAGAACGGCAAACAAAAGGAAAATTCCCAAGAAACCACAGATTCCAGCCCAGTTTATATAGAGTTGGGATTTTTTGTAATTAGCTTCAAGTGGACCTGCTTCGGTCTGCACCCGCAGCACAACATTCAGTAACGTCTCATCTACTGCTGTTATAAGTGCAGATTCATTGGGGAATTTTTCTTTGAAAGTCATACCAACATTCTACACGTCCATATCACGCAAAATCTTGATACGATCAGCCACCGGTGGATGCGTCTGGAAGAGGTTAGAAAGTTTCTGCATAAACGAAACTTTCTCTGTTCCAAATGGATCTGCGATAAACAAGTGTGCTGTAGCATTATTCGCTCGAGCCATCGGCATACTGTTAGCTGAAATTTTTTCGAGTGCTGAAGCGAGCCCCTCGG
The DNA here is from genome assembly GCA_031423775.1 of Candidatus Kaiserbacteria bacterium. Taxonomy (GTDB): domain Bacteria; phylum Patescibacteriota; class Minisyncoccia; order Phycocordibacterales; family UBA918; genus OLB19. The sequence goes on from JANPGF010000006.1 coordinate 5,303, forward strand.
GATAGCGAGTGAGGAGAGCGCCGGACACATCAGCCAAGTATTCACGTTTCCGAGAGATTGCCATCTGAATCATCTGAGCAGCAATTGGCGCGAGAATGATACCCACAATGCCCAGTACAATAAATATAATCCCCAATTTGTTGTCCCGATCATCACGTCCTCCACCCCACATCATGCCACGCATGAGCATGTCAGAAATAATAGCCACAAATCCAGCGAGCACAACAGCGACGGTAGAAACTAAAATATCACGATTACCTATATGTGACATTTCATGAGCCAAAACCCCCTCGAGTTCATTTCGGTCCAGAATTCGCAGTAACCCAGCAGTAACCGCCACAGCCGAGTGTTCCGGATTACGACCGGTTGCAAAGGCATTTGGGGCCATATCCGGCACAATATATACCTTTGGCATCGGGAGACCAGCCGTAATTGCCAGATTTTCAACTACCTGTATCAATTCCCGATCACGAACTGGCTCAGCCGGCACTGCTCCTGTCATACTTATGACAATACTGTCGGAAAACCAGTAGCTCGTAATATTCATTACGAGCGCAGCTACAATTCCTATGTAGAGAATACCCGGATTACCGAGGTATACCGAAATGAGATAACAGAACCCAATAATCAACACCAAAAACGAACCCATGAGGATCCAGGTTTTTCGAATATTACTCCCCTGCTGCGTGTACAATGTGGCCATAGTTATATTCTATCAAACTATACGATAATCCGCTTATTACCAACTCCGCCCCCCGCCTCCACCAGCACCTCCACCAACTGAACCACCCCCAAACGACCCACTCGAGCTGCTCGACCGAGAATAGGACGACCCACCCGTTTGGAGTGGTACAACGAATGATTTAGTGCGACCAGCACTAAACATAGTTGTGCTCAAAGTAATAAAATGCTCAGACGTATAGGTAGTGTCAGGTTGTGTTTTGTACCAGACAGGTGGGACAAGGTTTACGTGGGCGAAAGTGTCGGCCCACTGCTTCTCTGTTCCGAGCGCGATAGCATAAGGTAAATACTGGATAAATAAATCGGGATGATGAATAGGGGCTCCAACAAATGCACGCCGCTCGGCATCAGTGACCCGTAGATACTGAGCAAATCCCTGCATATGCGCGAGTGCTTCATAGCCTTTCGCCGTAATCCGAACAGATAGCCAGCGATTGACGATAGCACGAACGACAAGCGTAAACGGTAGAACGAACAAAAGCACTATCACAGGAATGACCGTATAGGCTATCCCCGAGAGATAACAGGTATAGCTGACAGACGTTATAATACCAAGGAGCACCAACCAGACGAACTTCAAATGCGGCAATCGTTCATAAAAACCAAGGGTACTAAGATCTTTTTCCACCGCGATGCGGAATGACCAGAAATAGTAACTTTCGATTACCACGTTCGCAAACGTACCAGTAGCACCAATCGTCGGTGTATCACCAAACAGCATGGTAAAGACGAGAGCGAGATGAGCTGAATCGCTCGGTGGTAGTTTGCAGAGTGTATAACTGTAGATTACAGAATCACTCTCTGCCCCCGGCTGCTCTTCTATTTGAATATACCCTTGTTCAGCTGCGTACAGCATTTCTGCAATCATATGCGACTGAAAAATATTTGGATCGCCTATCAAGTAATTACCGAGCATCGGCGACAACATTTCATATGGTTCATACTGAGCAATCACCGGTACGTGGGTGCGAAATTTATATTTTATGTTGCGGCCGATAAGGAGGAGAAACAAGAACGACAGAAAAAGACCACCAAAGAATACTACACGTGGTTTAGGGTGGAGAACCTTCTGCACTGCTACGGTACCGGGATTAACCGCTTGTTGTACAGTGAGTCCCTGCTCTCGGCCACCGACCGCTTCAAATATATACCCTCCTGCCTCTGCCCGAATAGTGCAGGGAGTCGTTGCACCAAATGAACCGTTGTAACAAAAATTTTGTGTCGACAATACACCAGGATCTGCCTCAATTGTTGCGGTCATACGCCGAATCGGAACGGTCCAGCCATTCCCCACCGCATTCCAATAGAGACCTTGTTCACCAGTACTAAAGCTCACAATAGCTCCGGCAACGTCATAGCTAATGATATAGGTATGGGTTCCAGAAATACTAACGTTAGCGTCACCAATATGAACAATAGTCGGAGTCGACAGTGTAGCCGGTTCAGGCTTCCCATCACGGAGAATCTTCATATTGCTCACTCTAAGAGTCCGTTCAAAAAACCAACTACTCCAAGAATCAGGAACAGTGGTGGAAATTTCTCGACTAATACCATGGTGATCACTTGGTCCAAAATCGTAGTCGATTATCTCGGTGACATGGGATCCCATCCCTTGTCAGTCGCAAATTGGTGGTATAAGAATTGATTTGCTCAGCTGCGAAGGTACACGCTGGTAACATGAGAAACAAAGACCCCACCGTAAGCGTCCGCACCGCATTTGTAATAGAAAACATATAAAAGTATACCCTACCAACTTCCACCACCACCGCCACCTCCCCCACCACCAGAGAAGCCGCCACCAAACGAGCCACTGCTACCGCTGCTACTATGCACTTGCGTTGAAGCAGTGCGAAGTGACCTAGAAAAATCAGTCGAGAATAGATTCAAGCTATTTGTAAAAGCTATCGCGTTGAAGGTCGAACTCCCATTATCAGCATACCAGTTAGGTTGTGGAATCACGACGTCAGCAAATACATTCGCCCATTCTTTCTCGACACCAAACGCCACTGCATACGGCAAATATTCCACAAAAATATCAGGACTGTTGCGCGGGTCACTCAGGAACGTGAACCGATCTTTACCTGTTACGGAGAGATAGAGTTTAAAGCCTTTTAACTTTCGTTCAGCCTCGTAACCCAAAGCCGTTCGACGTTCCGAAAAAAGGTACAGCAGGAACGAGAGTACTGACACTACACCCACACCGAGCATTGCATACAGTGGTACGACCTCGACAGCCACCCTAAACACAACATATATAATGAAGAAAAGGACAACAATATTTTTTGAAAATCGTGTCATCGTTGCTCCAAAGGGCTGTTCGAAATATCCTTGCTTCAAGAGTGAATCATGGAGATCGCGTTTAAGGTTCGTACTTGTTGCATAGCGCTTCGCAGCGTTATCACGATCCTTTTTGAGTTGCGAGAGAGTAATCTCTGCTCCGGCAGGCCTGCCAACGAACAACAAATTAGTAACACGATCGAGGAATGACGCTTCGGGATACTCTTTAAGTAACGTTAATTTGTAATCGTCAGCATCAAACCCCAGGAAGGTCTTTTCTTCCAATCGCTCAATTTTAATATAACCCTGGGCTGCCAAATACATAACAGCCGCCGTAATATCCCGCGCATCCAAACGTCCATCAATTAGATATCCCGCATGCATCGGCAGCACGTCATTATATGGTTCATATTCTGCAATCACAGGACTATGGCTAGCGTACTTAAATTTGAAAAAATATAACAAAATACCGACCACTGCAAAGAATGTCATTGCCATCCCCCCATACATAAACAGTGCAGTAAAACGTTCGAGTTTGTTATACGGCACCACTGCCGTGTTCACCTGCTGCTCGATAGTTAGTCCGGCAAAACCACCCGCTGGAGAAGAAAATTCCGTGCCGTTATTAGTGGCATTCATAGTACACCCCAATATCTGACCGTAATAACCGTTATAACAGATCGCAGCATCACGTAACACCCCCGCAGGAGCGCGCAAGGTTCCGGCTGACCGCTTGATTGGTACTTGCCAATCTACGCCAACAGCATTCCAATATATTCCTGTTGTCCCGTCAACAAAAGTGACAATTGCTCCTGTGACATCATAGGAAATTTTATAGATATGCTTCCCCGAAATAGTTACGTTCGGATCCCCGATCTGGAGATGCTCGGTCGCTCGACTCTGTGTCTCAGTAAATGGGGTTATGGCGCCATCTCTTGTGACCACTATCGAAGAGAACGCAACGTAACGCTCCTTGATAAAACTACTAGGGGTATCAGGGAGAGCAGTTGGAATAGTTCTGGTAATACCATGTTTCAGCGCTGCTCCAAAATCATACTGAATAGTTTCAGTAACATGCAGCACTCCGTTCTGATTCAAAAAGAGATCCGTTTTATAGTCAGTAATTTCCTCCGCATGAGCAAACGTAGAGAGGAAGAAGAAAAAGAACATTACTAGCGTCAAACGTAGGTATCTCATGATAACCCTTGGGGAGTTTCATTACTTTCATACCCACGATCTTCTGACCAGTTGAGGAAATGACGGTTTTTATAGAGACCTTTTTTCTCGACATTTTCACTGAGGGCAATCTTGAGATCAGCCTCACTGATTTCCAATGTTGCAGTCAGAGCGTCGAGCACCACCATCAGATCAGCATACTCGGACAAAAACTGGGCACGAGTACGACTGTGCGCGAGCGCATCTGATTCTTCAGTTACTTTTTTTAAGAGTTCTTGAATAAACTCATCCTCGTCTTCAATCGGTCGGACTGAACATGCTTCACCTTTACTCTCAATTTTAGACTGAATGCGATCGCGCACCAGTTTATTGTAGTAGACTTTTTTCATAGTCTGATAGAAAATTATTGAGCGATTTGATCGACTGCCGATTGACTGACAGGAGCAGGTGTAAACGTTTGCGTGCGACGATACAACATTGCCGAGAGTAATTCGGGATTGAAATTTTGTGGGACAATATTTTCAGTGGCGTAGATGAAGAGGAGTGTTCGTAATACAGCATTTAAGGTTGAGTGGACAATACTGGCCACGATAATCCAAATGATCACCAGTGTGCAGACTGCAAAAAACATGGCGATATTTTTCGTAGACAAACTAACTACCGCTAAACCAATAAAGGATAATAACACCAGCATGTGAGCCAAGAAAAAGACAGCTCCGAGAGAAAAATTGCTGACCAAAGTCTCACCCCAAGTCTGTTTAAAAACTGACGTAGACCGCGGTATGGCTGCAAAAGCTGATTTCTTTTCAATTAGCATGGCGGGAACCACAAAGTAAGTGAGAATCGCCCAGGCAGTTCCGAGGAGAGCGATAACAATCTGTCTAACAATCTTTGACCGTTCTGAAATAGTATGAAGAACCATCCCGACTGTACTTGTGATTAGCGACCACACGAATAGCGAACCGGCATGTGAGAATGCTGTACGTAAACTCTCACCCAGAGTTGCGTCACCGCCATGAATCCGAGTGTACACCGTGTGCACAATTGCAGCCTGGCCGAGTGCGAGCGAAAATGCCCCAGCAACGTACACCGCAAACATCATGGCATACCCCACACCATTAGAAAGATGCGTTTCCTGTAATGAGGTTCCGGCACTCATTGATACCAGAATTACCAATCCAAAAATAATACCTAACAAAAAGATATTCAGAAGTACTGTTATCGGTGACACCCACAACATTTCCCGATCAAGTGAGAGAAATCGCCACGATTCCTTGAACAAAAGCCAACTCGCTTTTAAACGCCCTACCTGCTTCCCTTCAATAATGATTGGAGCGGCCATGGTAGCAATATACTTAGAAAGAAACTTTTACTGGTTCACGTTCAGTACTGTTTTCAGGTAGTTCAAAGTAATTTTCTGCTTTGAAATTAAACATATTTCCAATGACGTTACCCGGAAATGACTGGAGGCCAATCGTTAGATCACGAACATTACCGTTATAGAAACGGCGCGAAGCCTGGATTTTGTTTTCGGTGTCAGAGAGTTCACTCTGCAACTGCGCAAAATTCTGGTTGGCTTTTAGGTCCGGATACGCTTCAGCGATTGCCATCAGTTTACCGAGAGATGAACTTAGAGCAGCTTCACTACCAGCCATCGCTGAGATTTGAGCAGGGGTAATATTAGAAGGGTCAATATGAACCTGAGTCGCAGTCGCTCGAGCGGCAATAACAGCATCTAAAGTACCTCGTTCGTGTGCGGCATACCCCTTTACACTTTCAACCAAATTAGGAATCAAGTCATACCGCCGTTTAAGCTGTACGTCAATATCAGCCCAAGCTTCTTTGGTCTGAGCACTAAGTCGTACAAATTTGTTGTACGTAATACCACAATACACTGCAATAAAAACGAGAACCCCCAAAAGAATCATGCCCATATAACAAAATACTACTAGTAAGTACTTACAGTATACCATAGCTCAAAGGTTGAACGTAAAAAAACAGTATAATAAACTCTGTACATACAACAAAATCTGTGCTTTTATTTAAAAGGAACCAAAGGAGGAACGTATGTCCGAACTAGATTTTAACCGGTCAGAATATGACCGTGCTGAACAAAGCGGAGACGAAAATGAACTGTCATTGCTCTCTGAACATACAAGCAGGTTTATTAGAGCACGAGTGGCGGGAAATCCTGGTACTTCCCGATCCATCCGTGACAGACTCTATGCACAAGCAGGAATACAGACTGGCATAATAGGCTGGTTACTTGGAAATCCAGCTTTTACGCGTGAGGAATTCGAGATAGTCTATACTGACTACCTCGGTCGATCGTATGATGGGAATGTTCATATATCGCTCGCCATGAGTCGTCATGCTACCACACGTGAACTCGGAGAACTCCTGCGCATCAATCACTGGTGTGTCACTATGGCTGTTCTCAATAATTATAAAGAACGGGACCGAGATGAATACTGCAAAATCATTAAGTCCTTGATGCCTAAGGAGGATAGAGAACCGAGTGAATGGAGTGAGGAGGAGAAACTAGCCTACTTTCGCACCACTGGCAAACGCCGACCCAATCGCCTCTAGCATTATTCAGTGCCCCAACCCGGTCACTGTTTATTGACAATGATACGTTACAATGATTTATTTACGTTGTAGTGAACGAGAAGGAGTACGTCATGTCTGAAACGAGCGAAGGTTTTGAACGTCGGGGACTATCTGGCTTTGCCGCACTCTACGAATATGCATCCGCGCGTGGTTTGACTGATACAGGTTCATCGTCCCTTGGCACTGGACACAACTTTGCACCAGCCTGTGAACACGTTAAACGCGTTTTGTATCAAACAACTGGTGTGTGGCCGTCAAAAATTGGTTATACTGCCTGGAAGACCTTTGGTGACCCAAGCGCATCGTTCTATTTCAGCGGTCGCAGGTACGTTGATGGTGTGGTTGGCTTTGTGCCAACCCCGCTCTATATGACCCTCCTGGCCGCACACCTAACTGCATTTGAACCTGACGCCCTGACTCTTATCGACATAGTTGCAAAAGAACTTAGCCAATCTGTCGTACGGATTGACAAGGAACGATCCAGCAACGGACACAAAGTCCGTATATGAGCGCCCAACGGGACCACAAACTGCCTCAGCCCGCAATTATTTTGATTGCGGGCTTTTTCTTTACTCTGGAAGAATTATATGATTTAGTAGCAAACGACCCCACAACAGAAAGGAGGTCAACATGTTTGATGTTACTGCACAATTCGAACAGGCAGGTCTGCCGCGACTCGCGCAACTCTATAAGCACGCCGTTGCAACCGGACTGCGTGACGTAGGATCTTCATCCATCAACCCCAGCTTTACTGAAACCGTTGATGAAGTAAAGCTCGTGATGCACCAGCGGGCGGGAGTACGACCATCCAACGAAATGACCGCAGGACTCTGGGCTGCCCTCGGCGACCCGTCCGCGACGTTTTATTTCAGCGGGTTCAGAAAGGATGATCGAATGCGTGAAAAACGTATTTGTCGGCACCGTAGAGTACCTCACACTTCTCGCCGCCGAACTTGATCATCTGACTACCGAAACCAAAATTAGGTTTAACGAGCTGGCAGGATCATTTTGTCATCGATCCTAACGACATCGAAATCGTCGATCTCGACGATTAACCCAAACCGCCCGACAACTCGGGCGGTTTTTTATTAACTAAGAAAAAAGACCCACTCGGGTCTTTTTTCTTTTAACAAAAATTTTTCTGAAATCTTGGGACTTTATAAATCGCTGTAGTTGCTGGACGAATAAACAAATTTGTATGAGACATACAAACATACATTTAAGAAAAACTTTGTGCGACGCAAACAAGGTTTCAAAATTAACTTGGATACTAGGCAAACAAGAAAAAAGAGTCGAGCCGTACAAGTGTACGGTAAGACTCTTTTTTCGCAGTCTAACGACGTAGACGAGTTGATTTTGGAAGCTTGGCTAGTACATGCCGCCCATTCCACCCATATCCGGCACTGAAGCTTTTGTCTCTTCCGGTTCATCTGCAATTGCGCACTCTGTTGTGAGGAGAATGGCTGCAGCTGAGACTGCATGCTGTACGGCAGCTCGTTCTACCTTCACTGGGTCAATGATTCCTGCTTTGATCATATCTTCTACCATAACGCCTTTTGCTGCATCATATCCAGCATTGCCGCCAGCAGTTTTCACTTTGTCGACAACTACTGCTCCTTCAATTTTACCGGTGTTATCGGCGATTTGCTTCAGTGGAATCACGAGCGACTTGAGTACAATGTTGTAGCCAACTAACTCCTCATCACTGAGGTCTTTTTTTGCCAACATATCTCTCTCAACGATTGCAGCAGCGCGAGCAAGACTCGTTCCACCACCAGGCACAATCCCCTCTTCAATCGCTGCTTTAGTAGCATTTACCGCGTCTTCAATCTTTAGTTTGAGATACTTCATCTCGGTTTCGGTCGCTGCTCCAACCCGAATCACTGCCACACCGCCAGCTAATTTAGCAATACGTTCAGCGAACTTTTCTTTATCAAACTTTGAAGTTGCTGCTTCGAGCTGCCCCTTCAGTGACTTGACCCGATTATCAATGGCATCTTTTACACCAGCGCCACCAACAATGACGGTATTGTCTTTGGTTGAAATAACCCGATCAGCCTGACCAAGCTGTGAAAGCTCAACTGTTTCGAGCTTCAGCCCGAGATCCTCAGAAATTACTTGCGCATTAACGGTTATCGCAATGTCACCCAAGATGTCCTTCTTACGATCACCGTATCCGGGCGCCTTGATAGCAAGTACTGAGAATCCACCCTTTAGTTTATTAACCACAAAGGTAGCGAGCGCCTCACCTTCTACATCGTCAGCAATAATAACCAGTTCCTTTTTGCCAGTCTGTGCAATTTTCTCTAAGAGTGGGAGAATTTCCTGGACTGAAGAAATCTTTTTATCTGTTATGAGAATGTGCGCATTTTTATATGCGGCCTCCATTCGCTCAGGATTCGTCACCATGTATGGAGACACATAGCCCTTATCGAATTGCATCCCTTCGGTAAGTTCAGTCTCAATACCGAAAACTTGTGACTCTTCTACCGTTACGACACCGTCTTTACCCACTTTATCAATAGTCTCGGCAATCTTTTCACCAAGTTCAGCTGATTCAGCAGAAATAGTCGCTACCTGCTTTATTTCATCAACTGATGAAATTTGAGTAGCCATTGAACGAAGGGCGGCGACAACGTCAATCGCTGCATGCTCCATACCAGTCCGAACCGCCATTGAATTCAAGCCCATTGTGGTTTGCTTCAACCCTTCAGTTACAAGGGCCTGTAGGAGCACTGTAGCAGTTGTAGTACCGTCTCCTGCCAGTTCGTTGGTCTTGGTAGCTACCTCTTTTACGATTTCAGCACCCATATTCTCGAACTTGTCACGCAGGGTTATTTCTTTGGCAATGGAAACACCGTCATTCGTAATTGTTGGGCCACCAAAACCTTTATCAAAGGCGACATTGCGGCCGCGGGGACCTAACGTCACTTTTACGGCATTTGCTACCGTATCAACTCCCTTTTGAAGCTTCTTTTTTACTTCCTCTCCGTACAATACTTGTTTAGCCATATGTTAGTTGTTAGGGGTTAGTAATTAGTTAGTAGGTGTTGAAGATACAGGGTTAGTTTGTAGTATTGTTTTACCAATCTCTAAACCCTACCCTCTCACTGCTACATAAAGATTCCTAAAATACTTTGTTCTGAAACAATAAAGTAGTCTTTATTTTCAAATTTAATTTCATCGAAACCATACTTTGAAAACACCACTTTATCACCCACCTTCACCTCCATTGGAATGCGCACTGATTTATCAGCATCCCATTTCCCCGTTCCGACAGCAATAACAATCCCCTGTTCGGGTTTTTCCTTTTTTGCAGTCTCCGGAATAATAATGCCTGATGGAGACATGGTACCCATTTCAATTTCAGTGAGCGGACGAACAATCACACGGTCACCGAGCGGCTTGATTGGACTGACAATTTCTGTAGTTGTGTCTGACATAGATAGTGTGCAAGTTATTTAATTGCGAGTAAATTTCTGAAGCACAAGCTCGAGCGAAAAAAATCGCCGCCGTGCGTCGCTATTATACGGCAGATACAGCGGCCGTCAAAGAGTTCCACAAATGTCAGCACTTCCCTACAAAGTTACGCACCGTAATCATCTCGACAAAAAACAAATTGAGTTATAAAGTTCAGAGCAGACTGTTTTAAAATATGGAGGGTTACGTGCGTTATCCGCCTGAAGACCATGACTACCGGGAATACGAAGTTGGACGAACTGATGACGAGGGTGATCATTGGCGTATCATGTCCAGCTGCGGCAAGAATTGCGAACGCTTTCCAAAGCGTGATCAGCCAAAGCCAGAAGTTGGTTCCAAATACCGTATCTACGGAGACCTCAAGCGAGGTTTGATTGGAGACAAGTTTTTTGACTTCTATCGAACACTGGCAGAAAATACCACGGCAATACGCGCCACCTGCAGGCCGGCGGGCAGTCGCTTCCTACAGAACATCGACGCTGAAATAATCTAATCTAAAACCGCCCACTCTGGGCGGTTTTTACATAACTCATTTTACTGGTGGGCTATACTGCTCGCGAGCGGTTTAGCTGTATGAACCTCTAGAATGTACACACGCTGACTGTAAAACAGGCTTTCTTTACTACATAATTCGTATGGACAGAACCGTCATTCTGCGAATACCCAATCAAGACTGAATTGTCGCGCAAAGCTACTGGTCGATAATCAAATATTGGCTAATCGGTAGCTTTGCCTTTTATCCAAAATTTTGTGCCGTTGGTACTAAGTTAGGTAGAACAGTTTTTTTAATTCCAGGTGAGATATTTTTCTTTGCCCGTAGATGCCATACCATACATATATGGCCGCTCCTCGTCTGAACGAAATAGAACAAATAATCCCACCAACCACGCCACGGTGACAGTTTACAATCGCCCCCCGCTGTGCTACCATGTTCGGCACATGGAAATCATCCACATTCTGCAACCGGCACTCCCTTTTATCCAGATCGTCCTGGCCATCCTCCTTATCGCAGCTATTTTACTACAGCAACGCGGATCGAGCCTTGGTGGAGCCTTTGGTGGTGACAACTTTAGTTCAGCCTTCCACAAACGCCGCGGAGCGGAGCTTTTCCTGTTCAAATTTGCAATTGGTATTGCCGTGCTCTTTGTAGCTACGACTCTCCTCAATATTGTTGCGTAAATTATTGGCAGCTCGTGCTGTCTTTACACTTATTAGTAAAGCCACTTGTGGCTGCTCTACTCTCCTATGACACTGCGTTTTTCGCACCCAAAATTACGTCGTCGCAGCCTCTTTGAACGGGTTATTCATATTATTGAGTCTCGACCGTCCAGTGACCGGATGATTTTACGAGCTACCTTTTTTGTCATTATTGGCAGTATTGTTGCAGCTCTTATAATCTGGAACAATACTTTTACTGTTGCAACGCCCGTTGGGGGAGGAACTCTTGTCGAAGGACTCGTCGGTACACCGCGTTTTATCAACCCCGCCCTAGCGGTAACGCGTGCCGACCAGGATGTGACAGCACTCGTATTTGCCGGTTTAATGAAAATTGATACGACAGGTAAACTTGTACCCAACCTTGCAGAAAGTGTCACTATTTCAAATGACGGAAAGACGTACAACGTAGTCCTCAGACAAGGGCTTGAATTCCAGGACGGCAAACCACTGACAGCTAGTGACGTTGCGTTCACGATTGGACTTATCCAAAATCCTGAACTCAAAAGCCCTCTCCATGGTAACTGGTCTGATGTATCGGTCGAGGAGGTGAGCTCAACCGAACTCAATATAGTACTGTCTGAACCATACGCACCTTTTATAGAAAACTTTACGGTAGGTATTTTGCCAAAACACATTTGGAACAATGTTCGAGTAGAACAAGTTCCCTTTAGTAAATACAACACCGAACCAATTGGTGCCGGACCATTCAGAGTCACCCGCACGACAAAAAACACCACTGGTCAGTCAATTGAAAGTTACACACTCGGTCAGTTCACTAAAAATGAACCCGTAAAGCTCGATGCAATTGTCGTTCACTTTTACCAAAATGAGGACGGGGTCACTACCGCACTCAAACAAAAAGAGATTATGAGTACCGTGTACCTACCAGCCAGTGCCGTAAAGGATCTTGCGACCAACAATTCGTACACCATCATAGAAGAACCACTCCCACGAGTCTTTGCCGTATTTTTTAATCAGAATAAGTCAGCAGTTCTCCGTGATACTGCCGTTCGTTTAGCTCTGAACGTAGCAATTAATCGCCCAGAACTCGTCTCTAACGCACTCTCGGGTTACGGCATTCCCACGATGTCCCCTGTACCTCCGTCTGATGCTGCGGTAGAATCTATGCGTCAGAGTAATGAAAACGGGAGCAGTAGTGATGCAAGCAGTAGTCTTGCCACAGCAACCACCATATTGACCAAGGCAGGCTGGAGTAAAAATAGTACCGGTGGCTGGGAGAAGCGTATTGACGGAGATATGCAAACGCTCAAAATTACCCTCCGTACCGCCAACACACCGCTATTCAAGCAAACAAATGAAGTGATCGCCCGCACCTGGAGAGCGCTTGGTGTTGACGTACAAGTTGAAGAATTTGATCAAAGTGACCTCTTGCAGTCGGTTATACGACCGCGTGATTTTGAAGGATTATTATTTGGCCTCGATATGAGCCGTGCCGTTGACCTGTATCCATTCTGGCACTCGTCACAGCGAACTGACCCCGGTCTCAACATCGCAGAATACGCGAATATTGAAGTAGACACTTTATTACAGAGAGCTCGTACCGCAAGCTCGACCGAAGCGCGCGCCCAAGCTAACGATCAAATCGCCAGTATCTTGGCTCGAGAAGTTCCAGCCGCGTTTCTGTATGTCCCGAGCCTTGTGTACGTTCTCGACAACTCGGTCATCACCACGCCTATCACTTCGATCAGTAAGCCGTACGAACGATTTATGAACGTGAACGAGTGGCACATGAACACCGACAAACTTTGGCCCTTTTTTAGATAGTGTAGAAACTGAAATATTAGAAAATTAACCGTAAGAAAT
>JANPGF010000007.1:0-8673 GCA_031423775.1 Candidatus Kaiserbacteria bacterium
ATAAACTCCTCCTCGAGATTGTTGGCACCCCCGAAGAGAACCTCATTAAAACTGCCACCATTCGTTCAATGGCCAAAGCTGTCTATTCGACTCGTAACATCGGTCACTTTGGACTGGCGTTTAAATTCTACAGTCACTTTACGTCCCCGATTCGTCGCTACCCTGACCTCCTCGCTCACCGCCTCCTTCGTAAACACCTTGATGGTACTCTCATAAAGAGTGCGGACAGTGCGAAATATGAAGCACTCTCCATCAAATCATCTCAGCGTGAAATGGAAGCAGTAAAGGCCGAACGAGATTCCATCAAATTCAAACAAGTTGAATTTATGCAGAGCAAAGTTGGCAGTATGTTTGACGCAATTATTACCGGAGTTACCGACTGGGGAGTCTACGTACAGGAACAAGAGGCCCTCTGTGAAGGTATGGTACGCCTCGCGTCGATCCGCGGTGACTTCTACGAACATCAGGCAACGAAGTATCAAATTCGTGGCCAACGCACCGGCAAAGTCTATCGTCTCGGCGACAGTGTCCGTGTACGATTGGTCAAAGCTGATGCCGACGAACGACAACTTGATTTCGAAATCATTCCAGCAGAAGAAAAATAATATTTGAAATAGCTAGCGTAAAAACATTCACCAAGTATGGTGAATGTTTTTTGTAATAGTTTTCATTTTCATTCGTCATAATTAGTAACAGTATGAAAAACTTTTTTAAAAAAATAAGTGCCACCTATATCTCTCTCGTGAGTACACTTTTGCAAAACCAAAAAATGTCCGAGACCAGCAACCGCGAGTATGCAGTACGCGGACGCTTCTACTATTTCCCTGAGTTTTAGTTTGCAGCAACTCGCAGCGGTGAACCATTTGAGGTTGTATCCAAAATGTCTCGCAGCGCATAAATGTAGCTCACGTATTCAGCAGAGCGCTCTTTATACTCCGCAAGTAAGCCTGTATCTGACTCTAATGCAAAACGATTCATTGCAAAAAAAACATCTTTTCCAATATTGGTATGATATTTTTCAATAAAATCTGAAGTGTCGGTGACTTTCAAAAATTCTCGAAGGGCTGTTCTGAGAGTGCCAGCCCCTGGATTATACGCATTGATCATACATGGTACTAAAAAATCTCGCTCGAAGGCTTCGCGACTTGGAAAGAGCGGTTCGATATGGAGATCCAGAGCTTCTTCGACCTCATGTGTCATGAATTCACTATAAATGTTGTCGCAATGTTTACCCATTGCCACTACTTGAGTAGCCAAAGGTTGACGCTCACCATACTCGCCGAGTTTTAACCCATTCCATGTGCTGGGCATAAATTGGCTGATACCGCGTGCCCCGGCATCACTCACTAAGTCATCGTTGAATTTAGATTCTTTGGCACAGAGTGCCGGCAATAATTGACGTAATTCACTTTTTACAGTATCTGACATTCGCGGGTGGTGGAATTCCAGATGCTGTCGAACATACTCAATACGCGAAAACTTTTCCGCCCCACGCACTGGCTTATCACCGAAGTAATGCACAATATCTAAGTTTGTAGTAATCTCGCCTGAACGAATACCTTTTTGTAGCTCTGGTTCATCAGTTTGACTGAACGCACTGATAAAATCTTGTGCAACATTGGTACGAGTGAGCTCATCTGTGGTCATACCATGTTCTGCAGCAAAACGTTCTTCTACATAATCAGACCATTCAGGGGCTATGCTCCCTATACTATAGGCACCTGATTCGTCTTTTTTTACCGGAGTATATAAATATTTAACTTGTATCTCTTTTCCATTTTTGGTCACAATTTTATCCGCCTCAAAATCCTGGAATGGAACAGGTTCTCCAACTGGTGCATTATCTTTATCAAAAAACGCAATTGAGGTCCGCGGCATTGTCCACCAAACAGCATAACCTGCGGCCATTTTTTCAAACTTTTCTGAACCATTTACATAGGGAAAAGTTTCAATATTTTCTGTGGGTGGGTCAATCTCTATTTCTTGACTTACCTCAGGCGACACTGCCGGGTGAGTACCGGTGTCGTGCTCATATATTGATTTAGCAGCCACAGCCCCAATTGCAACCGTACCCGCGGCGGCTAAACTGTTGCGCAAAAAAGCTCGTCGATCCATAACATCAAGAGCTTCAGTCATGTTAGACTTTTTCTTTTTTGAAAATATACCTTCAAACATAATTCTAAAAGTATAGCATCCTCAACTAGGTAAAAAGGGTGCTTCTTTACAAAAATTTACAATCTGTCATTATAAAAATAGACTACTCATCTCACAACGAAAGGAACACGAGATGAAACATGTTCTTTCAACTCACGACCCGCCGTTTAAACGCGTCACCCTGAAAGGCCACTTTGAAGACATCTACTCGCTTGCCAATCGCATTCGGGATAGATGTCAAGTTTTTGTGGCCGAGGAGTTACTATCAGAAATCCAAGATGACGACGTAGTTGAAATCACGTTTGTCCTCTTTCGCGGTCATCCTCTCACCAAGGAAACTATAACGCTCTTCAAAGAGGAGAACGGTGCCGAGAGTGTACGGGTTGCATTCAACAAAAATATCGGGGGGTCACCATGTCGGTAGCGACACACTATGAAGAAAGAAGGCTTGAGCTATATCCACCGCGCAAGCCTTTTTCTATTGAAGCGCTGAAAACGGCACGCTTCTGCGTTGTCCGGCGGCAAAATAATCCTCACCGTACAATCCGTACGACTCGTCTGATTTTCCTTGGACGCCTGGAATCGTACTCATTTTCAACGCTCCAATATTATTTGGCGACTATCGCGGCTTCTTCGAATTTTACGGACAGTAACTTTGAGACGCCGTCGCTGCCCATTGTTACTCCATAGAGGATGCCGGCTCGACTCATGGTTTCGCGATTGTGCGTAATTAAAATGAGTTGTGACTTTTCGGCGAGGGCAGTAATCATGTCCCCATAGCGGCGACTGTTTGCTTCATCGAGTGCCGCATCCGTTTCATCGAGAATGATGAACAAGGGCGGATTCACCTGACTCATCGCAAAGATAAGTGCGATCGAAGTAAGGGCACGTTCTCCACCTGAAAGCATCTCCAGCCCTTTTACGCGCTTGTTCGGAAGCGCAATATCAAGCTCTACTCCCTCCTGGCCTCCCTCTTCATCTTCGCTTGATACGTCACCAGTTTCTTCATTCACAACTTTTACTTTTGGTTTAATTCGTTTGAGTTCAGCTTTACCACCGCCAAACATGAGGACGAAGAAACGATTAAATTCGGTACCAATTTTTTCAATCCCCGCAACAAAACGTTCATTAAGCTGTTCGTTCAATTCAACAATGAGGGCTTCGAGTTTTGCTACCGACTCTTCGAGATCAGCAATTTCTCGTGCTAAAAACGCATCACGATCTTCGGCATCTTTGTATTCTTTGAGTACATCAACTGTGGTACCAATACCAAGTTCCTCGAGACGAATTTTTAACTTTTCCAACTGCCGCTGGCGTTCACGCTGCACGCTACGATCTTCAGCCACAATGTGCTCGGTACCAACTGTCGCACCGTCAATAACAATTTCAAATGTAAAATACTGCGCAGCTGCACTCTGGATGAGCGACACTGCTTCTTGGAGCTCACGTTTAAAGTCCATTCGATCACGTTCGAGGACCGAAAGTTCACGATCGATACGTTCAAGCTCGGCATCGACTAGACGCTGCTCTCCGACAATTGCAAATACAGCTCGCTCTGCATCTCGACTACTAGTCGCTTCGGCCTCGATAGCTTTGCGTACCGAATCATACGCAGACTGGGCTGAGCTTTCGTTTGTTTGCGCAATCTGGTGTGAAGACACTAAATCAGCATTCTGATTCTGGAGGGCTGTCAGCTCGGCTTCTTCGGCTTTTGTATCTTGGAGCTGTGTCGGTTCAGAACGCTTAATAAACATGCGGAGTGTATGCACGATGTCTGAAAGTGAACGCTGCAGTTCACCAATATCAGAACGCTTTACCGCTTTTTCAACTTCAGTTTCGATACTAGCAAGCATCTCTTCGTACGAAGCGACAGTTATAAACTGAGTGGCGGCCGTTGGCTTCTGCTCTTGTTTCTGCCGAATGCGGTTCTGTAAATAGGCAACCTGACCTTCGAGCTGACTGAGGGCACGCAGTGCCGCAGCACGGTCACCCCGAGCACGAGCGAGGGCCTCCTCTGCCTCACTCACTTCAGAATTTCCTGATTTAGTTTCAGCTTGACGCAGAATATTTTTAGCTTCAGCTAATTTTGCAGCCAGCGCGTCTCGCTTTTCCGCCGGCCCCTGTCTTGCGGCAGTTAATCTGTCGACATGATGTGCAATATACGTATCCTCACGTTTTAGATATTCAGCATAGACGGTTTTTAATTCCGCCTGGACCTGAAGCGATTTCTCCACCCGAGCTACCTGCTTTTTCAAATACGCTAAATGGGGGGCATGTTCACGACGGAGTGACTGCACCTGTTCAATGTTTTGTTTGGTTTTATCGAGCTTCTTTTCTGCTTCGATTTTTTTGTATTGATATACCTTGAGCCCAAGTGCATCTTCAATCATTTCTCGTCGTTCACGTCCACTTGCAGATAAAATGCGATCAGCTTCACCTTGTGAAATAATATGATGCCCGGTCGAACCAATGTTTGCTGCAGCCAACAATTCCTGAACGTCCTTCAAACGCACCGCAGAATCATTGATAAAATACTCATTGACTCCATCTCGATGTACCACCCGTTCGATTTTAATTGTATCAAAATCAAGGGCGAAAATGCGTTTGGTATTATCAAGCTGTACCGTTACCGAAGCCCTATTCCCCCGCGACACTGATTCGGAACCACCCCAAATTAAATCCTCGCCCCGCTTCCCCCGGAGTGATTTCACCGACTGCTCGCCGAGTACAAACCGAAACGCCTCGGCCACATTACTTTTCCCTGAGCCATTTGGACCAACGATAGACGTAATCGACGCCGAAAACTCCAGATCGCTTTTTTTTGCGAAGGATTTAAATCCGTTAATACTGAGTTCTTGAAGGTACATCAGGATGGTTTTATTACCACTGTGCAGCACCTGCTGAATAAACAGCGTAGGTCTTTAATTGATTACTCCCACCACTACAACTTGACATGTCTGCGCATCGAACAAAATCATTATTTGTACCAGTAGCATTATTCATTTCTACTGTAAGGTAAGACATGACTTTATAATCTTTACCATTGCTTTGATAAAAATATCCTCTTGTATCAACATCTTCCTGATTTGGGTCTCTAGGTAGCACTGTAATATAATCGGGCACTAAACCGGGAATATAATCATCGCATTCAGTGGCCCAGGGAGCTGATTCAGTTCCAGGCCCAACCCAAGCAGTGGGCGCACTACACCCTTTAGGCGGGTATGAACCATTCTGAGCTTTATAAAGTGCTAAAGCCACCTGCAAATCTTTCAAATCGGTTTTACGTACATTATCACGAGCGATTTTGCGTGAATCTCCAAAACCAGCATAAACAGCAGCCGATAAAATTCCAATAATAGAAACCACCACCATGAGTTCGACTAAAGTGAAACCTACGGTTAGCCTGAGAGAATTATTCTTCATATAGTTTAATAGTAACACGGTCCCTACAATGACCTTGGCATTTACTGACAAATAACTTGTGTCGTTTGCCACACTCCGCGCGCATTTGGTGTTAAACCATAGGTCAGTGGTAAAAAGCCACCCCAGAGGCCATAAGAATGTTCAAAACGAGTATTGCCACCATCAACCACTTTTCGACATTGCTTTGGCGCATTGATACCAGAGTCAAATAACTTATCTCCACTAACACCAGTCGGATTAATGTACGAACACCACCCATAGGTATTAACAGTTAAATCACTTGCCCCGTTCGGATATGTACTACCTCCTCCATACCCAATATCACAACTTTTAAACGGACTGGTGTAATCGAGAGTATCTGCTTCAACGGTATTCATAGCCATAATTTTATATACAGTACCTTCAGGATTGGTGATGTATGAATACCCTTGATTGGAACCGAGGGAAGGATCATGCGGTAACCGGTCAATAAATTTAGGTACGAAGGCTTTTACCGAGCCATTAATAGATGCACCTTCAATGTAATTTACGCAATTACTCTCATGTGCGAATTCATAATCAGCAGGATTAACACCACATCCTACCTCTGGATAACGACCATACGTATGTTTATACGCCTCAATGGCGTTCTGCAAATTACGGAGATTCGATTTGCGTTCTGCATCGCGTCCCAACTTTGCAGAATTCGCCATATTAGCCAGCAACACCGCTGCTAAAATTCCCATAATTGAAATTACTATCAAAAGTTCAATGAGGGTAAACCCTCTCCGCAAAAACACTTTCATACATCAAGTGTATCACACAGCAAAACAACTAGACTAAGCATCTGTTTGATTCTGTGCATTTTAGATTTAAAGTAACGCAGCAAAAAGCCTCTCCAATGAACCTTAATAAATAAATTGTAGCCTTAAAATTATTAGGGTGCCTAGGAGCTTCATATACAAGGCGTGAGGAAGCGTCTAGCTTCCGCAAGACTCAGTGAGAGATTTTATGAGCGTAAAGCGAAATAAAATATCCAATGAGTAGACAGTTCCTGTAAGGAAAGGAATAAAAAGGAGACGTGCTTTTTGTACGTTGACTGTATGAATGACGAAAGCAACGCGGTAGATGAAGTTCCTAGACAGCTTAATCCATGGTCCACCCTTTGGCGGCTAACCCCCGCTCCGCCGCTTCCTGTTCCGCCTCTTGCTTTGATCGTCCTTGCCCTTCAGCAATTTTTTCCTGACGAAGAAAAACACCAATAGTGAACACCCGATCATGATCTGGACCAGACTGCCCCATCAAATTATAGGTAGGCGTAACTGATGCGTGCTCTTGGGCTAATTCCTGGAATCGACTTTTTGCATCCTGCCAGAGTCGCTTCTTTACAATCTCATCAGTTTTTGGGAATAATTGTCGAGAGACAAAACCACGCGCTACCTCAAAACCCTGATCGAGGAACATGGCGCCAATAAAAGCTTCGAATACGTTCGCGAGAATATACTGTCGAGCCCGCCCTTCATCTTTGGCTTCACCTTTCGACATGAGGAGATACTGATTTACTCCAAGCGCTTCAGCCGAAGCTGATAATGAAACAGTGTTAACGAGAGCAGCTCGAATAGCAGTTAATTCCCCTTCTGGCTTATCAGGATACGTACGGAAGAGAAAATCAGTTACTACGAGTTCAAGCACGGCGTCCCCCAAGAATTCTAGTCGTTCATTGTGGTCCTGTGTCGCTGAACGATGCTCATTTAAATACGAACGATGTGTGATCGCTGACAAAAGTAAACCTTTATCAATAAATGTCACTTCCAAAATCCCTTCAAGAGTTTCTAAATCCGCTTCAATAGTACGTGCATCCATAATAATTGTTTATAAAAATAGTGAAATTATGTGTATCTAGAATCTCTAGAAATGGATGCAATACGAGGCGTCCAAGGAAAATAGAACGAGCCGTACAAGTGTACGGTGAGGCGTATTTTACCGCCGGACAACAAAGTAGTGCGCCATTTGTAGAGATTCTAGCATTATTTGGATTTTCTGCCTACAAGCATCGTAATAGCCTTAGTCACAATTGGCAAAATATCCTCATAGAAATTGAGGTCGAGGATTTCAGCCACCTTAAACCACTGACCATCATCAAGACCGCCCTTTTGCTCCATGGTAATAGTTGTATAAGGTGACTGTGCGAGGAAATAGTGCACCTGTTTACGTACTTTACCCTTTTCAGGGTGCGTAGCGACATACTCGTTATTTCCGAGTTCAGCTTCGATAGTAATATCGAGACCCATTTCGTCTTTCAGAGAGCGGATTGCCCCATCTTTGACATCTTCACTTTCGTCAATTTTTCCTTTCGATAACGTCCAGTGACCAAATATATCATGAACAAGTGCGAGGTACATTGACCCTCCATCTTCGGCATATACAACCGCTCCCGCTAAACGCTCAATCGGCATTTCATTAAATGGCACGTCTTTCTTTTTCTTCTTGCCAACTTCTTCTTTACCCGGCTCTCCGATTTCTTTGTAGACAGCACCGAGGACTCCGTTTACAAAACGACTACTGTTATCGCCACCAAACTGCTTGGCTAGTTCAATCGCCTCATTAATTGCTACTTTAGCTGGCACTTCCTTGCGATCTGCAAAGAGTAACTCATAGAGACCGAGTCGCAGAATGTTGCGGTCAACTGGTGAAATACGATCAATTGGCCACTCCGGTGCAGCCTTTTCAATCACCAAGTCAAGTTCTGGCTGCTTGCCTAAAATACCAGACAAAAGCGTATCCATAAAAGGACGATCGGTTTTATTCGGTGCAAATTCTTCAATATTTCTATCCAAAACTTCAGCTACCTGCTTTCGGTCGATTGCATTTAAATCCCACTCAAAAAGTGATTGAAGAACGATACTGCGTGACAAATGTCTATTGGCCATGAAAAAAATGTACTAAACTGCTACTGACGTGAGTATACCGTATAAAGAGCGCGAGTGTTGCTATTATCCACAAAAGTCCCGCGCCGAAGGCGCGGGTCGTTTGGGGTTACTTTGCAGCTTCTGCTACTGGAGTGTTGTCAGATTGAGTTGCGGCCTGAGCGCGGATAGCTTACCGCTTTGCCTGCAT
>JANPGF010000008.1:0-13719 GCA_031423775.1 Candidatus Kaiserbacteria bacterium
CGTGTGCTGCCGGAATCATTATCCTTGCTGCAGTGATTCTCGGGTACAGCCGCATTCCCTCACCAACAGTGGTGCGGGAACAGAAAATTGACGCTAATCAAATTATTGATTTGCAGTCGATCCAATACAAAATTCAGGAACAGATAGCCATCAGTAGTAGCACCTTACCAAAAAACCTCGAAGAAGCCTTTGGTACCTTTGCTGCCCCAACCGCAAGTGCAGGGCGCGCTGCCTACACCTACAAAGTGACCGAACGCGGTTTTGAACTGTGCGCTGATTTTGCGTATGATATGCCGAATGATCAGAACTTTGCTGCACCTATCATCGATAAAATGCAGCCGATTATTAATGCCAACGATTGGCAATACAAAGCGGGACACTTCTGTTTTGAGCGCTTTCTAAATAAATAAAATCACCAGTTACTGTAGCGATGATACAAGTTGCACTTGGAGTCAGTGGCACAAAAGCAATGGATAAAAACGTTGCTTTTTTGTTTATTTTATTGCATATTAAAAGTAGGTTAGTTCCGAGCAATAGAGAGGGAGACGTACGTTGCGATTCATCAATAAAATGCTGTGGGGCTCATACGCTACCACAAAAGGAGTCTGGTGCCTGACGTTCGCCTTTATGTTCATCTTGCTTGATTGTGTCGGTCTGATTTTCTTCAGCGAGACAGCCAGCAAACTGGTGATTGTGGCATCCACCGTCGCTCCGATTATCACACATCGGTTGATGATGGCCACACTCCGAACTGAATTCCGACTCCGCAATCACCGGATGGACGAGGCCGTCCAAACGTTCTTCAAGAACGCACACTAACGAACACCCAAAAGGGCAATCTCACGATTGCCCTTTTTTACATCTTTACAGACGAACTACTGCATCATATAGTGGAGGCTGCTTAGGATCTTTTAACTTGGGGGAGGAGAATAATGTTTTCTTTTCTGAAACGCACATACTTGAAATTGCACACGTGGCTGCAGACTGCATCCCGACCAGTCGACCACCGAACTGCACACCAACAGTACGGGAGACTCGTTGACAGGGTTGCACAGGTTACATTAACTGCCTCATTGTCTGAAGTGCGTTTACCCCAGCATGCAAATACCAACTGGGCCGAGAGTGCAGAAGTGCCACGGAGGCAAACTATTCCACGCCACGTACGCATGGACACAACACCGCGCACAGTCCTCGTATGTGCTGGTTGTGGCGCAATTGCGCACCCCTGGACACGTAAACCATGTCACACAAAAAATTGCACATCGGAAAAGCGCGTCCGGGACGTCTGCACCTGCCTTTTTCTCCCGCTTGACGGGGACCGGGCGCAGAACTACCGTATTTACCGAAAGGACTGCCACGTTCATGACGCCTAACACAAAGACCTGCTCGAACTTCGAGCAGGTTATTTTTTACATTCTCTGATTTCATGGCATACTAGGGATTACTTATTCATAAGCGGTTTTCAACCATATGCATTCACGAACCCTCTTGTATCTCCTGCTTGTGCCAGGATGCGTTCTCCTCTTTGTATTTTTGTTCGGAGGCAGTTATACCACCGACGGAATGATTAAAGACGAACCAACCTGTATCGGACTTACGTTTCTCACTGGACAAACACATGGCATTGATAGCTATAACCAACGTTTTTGTATTGGAATACTAACAGACACACACAACTAAACTTTATGCATAAAAAATTTGATTCAAAAGAGATCGAGAGTAAGTGGCAAGCCTTGTGGCGCGAAGAGGGGATATACACTGCGGGTGACCGTGATTCTGCTAAACCAAAAGAATACCTCTTGGTCGAATGGCCATACCCATCAGGCAACCTCCATATCGGTCACTGGTACGCTTTTGCCGTACCAGACATCTACGCCCGTTTCAAGCGCATGAATGGGACCCAGGTACTCTTTCCAATGGGATTTGATGCGTTTGGACTGCCGGCCGAGAACGCCGCGATTAAACGTGGACTCGACCCAAAAAACTGGACCTACGAAAACATGGCCTATATGCGCGAACAACTCGAGCGCATGGGAAATAGTTTTGCGTGGGACAAAACGACAAACAGTACTGACCCGAGCTACTACAAATGGACACAATCAATGTTCACACAATTTTTTGAGAAAGGTCTTGCCTACCGTGGTAAGGGAATTGTGAACTGGTGCCCGGGCTGTAACACCGTGATCGCAAATGAACAGGTCTTGCCTGACGGCACATGTGAACGGTCGGGCAATATCGTGGAGAAACGCGAAATGCCCCAGTGGATGCTCAAAATTACTGACTATGCAGACCGTCTTACTGACGACCTCGACGCGCTCGACTGGCCAGAGCATATCAAAGAAGCGCAGCGCCAGTGGATTGGCCGTAGCCAAGGTGCAAAAATTAACTTTGACCTGTTTTTTACACACACACCCGAAGCAAATAACAACCGTGGACCACAGGGTGAAAAAGCTGCACTCACCGTATTCACCACTCGTCCCGATACGCTATTTGGTGCTACTTATTTAGTACTAGCACCTGAACACCCATGGGTATCTCTCGCTATCGACTCAGAACCCACAGTGCTCGCCAATACAGATGAAGTAAAAACCTACGTGACAAATGCCAAACAAAAAGACGACATCGAGCGTGGCGACAATACAAAAGAAAAGACGGGGGTAGAATTAAAAGGTGTCGTAGCAATTAACCCCGCAAATGGGGAACAAATTCCGATGTATGTCGCCGACTACGTTCTCGGAGGTTACGGCACAGGCGCCATTATGGCAGTGCCCGCCCATGACGAACGCGACCATGCGTTTGCGGTAAAGTTTAATTTGCCAGTAACCCAAGTGATCGCGGGTCACTACAATAAACGTCACGACACTACGAGAGTACGGCGTGGCGTATATGGCCTGATTCAAAAAAATGACCGCTTCTTGATCCAGCACTTCACCCGCGACGATTTTTACTGGCTACCAGGTGGGGGACTTGATGCCGGTGAAACTGAAACTGAAGGACTAACCCGTGAATTACATGAAGAAATTGCCTACATTGATATTACGATAGGTCGAAAGCTCGGTACCGCATACTTGGACACTCGTTCACCACGAGGCGGCGACGCCTTACGCAATCATTCGACCGTCTATTCAGTCACACTAGATTCAGACGATCAACACGAACCAGCTCTCACTGAAAGTGAAGTGCTCGATAACATTGAAATGCTTTGGCTCACTGAAGAAGAAATTAATAAACTCCAATCAAATTTTGAACCGGAACGTCTCCACTTAATCCAAGAAGCAATCAGAGCATTGCATGGAACCCTGAAGACAAACGGGGGGAGTCTCGTAAATTCCGGCGAATTTGATGGTCTGGATTCTGAAGAAGCGATGGAGAAGATCGTCGCTAAAGTCGGTGGTGAAATGACCTCGACCTATCGCATTCGCGATTGGTCTATTGGTAGACAACGGTATTGGGGCGTTCCAATCCCGATTGTATATGACCCGACTGGTGTAGCACATCCTGTACCACAGGAACATTTGCCGTGGCTACTGCCCGAGGATGTTGATTTTACGCCAACCGGAGTACCGCCTCTGGCGAAAAGTGAGACACTTAAAAAACGCACTACCGAAATCTTTGGCGAAGGCTGGACACCTGAAGTTGAAACCATGGACACGTTTGTGGACTCTTCGTGGTATTTCCTCCGCTATCTCGACAACCAAAACGAGAACGCGCTGGCATCACTTGAAAAACAAAAGGACTGGATGCCAATTGATATTTACTTTGGCGGGGCAGAACACACCACCATGCACTTGCTCTATTCTCGTTTCTGGCAAAAAGCCCTGTTTGACCTTGGACTCGTTACAGAAAATGAGCCGTACAAACGGCGCATTAATCGCGGACTCATTCTTGGACCCGATGGCAACAAAATGAGTAAGAGCAAAGGAAACGTCATCGACCCTGACGAACAAGTAGCGCTCGTCGGCTCTGACACAGTTAAAATGTATTTGGCCTTTATGGGCCCATACGAGGGCAATAACTATCCCTGGGACATGGGGGGCATAGCTGGGCTGCGTCGATTCCTCGAGCGTAGCTATGGTCTCGCTGATCATATCACTAACACTGAACAAGAAGCCGTCACAAGGCAGCTCCACAAAACTATCAAAAAATTAACCAGTGATATTCCAGAGGCAAAGTTCAACACTGCAATTAGTGCCCTGATGATTTTTGTGAATCTGGCTGAAAAAGAGGGAATAACACGAACTAGTTACGAACTATTTGCAAAGCTCCTCGCTCCATTTGCGCCGCATTTAACAGAAGAAATCTGGCGTGAATTAGGCCATACAACATCTATACACCTTGAATCATTCCCTGTGGCTGATTCTGATCTCGCTCGGGATGTTGCAGTAGTTATTGGTGTCCAAATAAACGGCAAACTACGAGGAGACATAACCGTTAGTCCAACCGCAAGTGAGACTGAAGCCATGGCAGCTGTTAAAAGTAATCCACTCCTCGCCAGCAGACTCGAAGGAGCCGACATCAAAAAAACCATTTATATTCAAGGGAAAATCATGAATTTGGTTATTCACGAATAAATGAGCGCTCTGTAGTTGACGTTTGTCAAATGCCATGATATAAATACGGTTACGCATTGAGGAAAAGGAGGAATTTAGCAAAAAATTACTATTTGTATGATTACTTTTAAACCAAAACAAGTCACTAAAAAACTACTCGCTGCGCTCCCAGAACGAGCACGTGACGTACTCACGAAACGCTACGGTCTTGGTACTGACAGCGAAACATTTACCCTCGAAGCAATCGGGCAGTCTTATGGTATTACCCGTGAGCGTGTTCGACAGATTGAAAATTACGGTATTGCTGCTGTACAGAAATCTCCTTCGTACACAGAACACATTGAACTTTTTGCTGAACTCAAGCAATTGATTCACGAACTGGGCGGTGGAGTCGTTGCTGAGCATGTTCTCCTCGACACACTCGCTCCAGACGAAGCGACACGCAATCACCTCTACTTCCTCCTCGTAGTGGGCGATGCCTTTGTAAAAGGTAAGGAAAATCCTCTCTACACCCACCGTTGGTTCACTGAAAAGAAAGTTGCTGAAACAGTCGAGAAGGCTCTCAAAAACGTCCACGGTACACTGAATCGTGACGATCTCATTTCTGAGCAAGAGATTCTCACCCGTTTCCGAAACGAGCTGATTGAACTCGCTGAAAAGCATGATGACGAAACTTTAAAGCGTTGGCTCTTGATTTCAAAGCAAATCGCTCAGAACCCACTCGGGGACTGGGGTCCAAGTGACAGTCCAAACGTTCGCGTCAAGGGTATTCGTGATTACGCTTACCTCGCGGTCAAACGCCATGGTTCACCAATGCACTTCAAAGAAGTGTCTGAATCAATCAAGGAGCTATTCGACCACAAGGCCCACGTTGCTACCACACACAACGAACTCATTAAGGATGCGCGGTTTGTGCTCGTTGGTCGAGGACTCTACGCCCTCACAGAATGGGGTTACACTGCTGGAGTAGTCAAAGACGTTCTCCGTGAGATCCTAAGCGCTGAAGGTCCACTCTCACGAGAGGAACTCATCGACAAGGTTCGCAAGGAACGATATGTGAAGGACAACACTATCGTAGTCAACCTCCAAGACGCGAACCTCTTCAAACGCTTAAGTAACGGCACTTACACTCTAGCTGACTAGAACATCCACAACGAGCGCATTTCGTTGTTGCCGTGCGCAAAATTAGATTCACCTTACAGAAAGTAAGGCTCATCAAATTTTACTTCGTCGCCTAGAACTGCATCTCGTTTTGAAAGTTCTCAAATCTTCACAATATATTTAAACAGTCACAAGCGCGGAATTTCCGCGCTTGTGCGCTATAATAGAAGTTACTATGGGTGAAATATTTAAAATTCTTGGGGGAGCAATTGCAGGACCATTTCTGATTCTCATGGCTTTTTTCGTCATGAAATATACGTTTGCTACGCTCGGAATAAATGCCGGTCCGGTCATTTCGATTGTAGTTGCTATTACACCTCTCTGGTTGCCATTTCTTTTATTCTTCCTTATGTTCGATAAGTGGATGGATTTTGTGCACACAAAATTCGAACTCTACAACGGACGCACCACCCTGCGAATTAAATTACCGCAAGAAGTATTCAAGTCTCCGGAAGCAATGGAGAGTGTCCTCGCACAAATTCATAACGTAAAAACGGCTGACAACCTCATGCAGGTATACCTCGATGGCAAATACCCGCTTATGTTTAGTTTTGAACTGGTATCAATTGGCGGTGACGTACGTTTCTATATGAACGTTCCAACCAAACAAACTAAAAATGCCGTTGAAGCGCAGTTGTATGCACAATATCCCGGTGTCGAAGTAGTGGAAGAAGAAGTCGACTATACTGCCGAAGTTGACGGCGACCCAAATAAGTGGGACATGATGTCATTCCACATGAACAAAAAGAAGGATCAGGAATACCCAATCAAAACCTACATTGACTTTGGAATGGATAAACTGCCAAAGGAGGAGCTTAAATTTGAACCAATGGCCGCCATGCTCGAGCAACTCAGTTCGTTTAAACCGCATGAGCGATTATGGATTCAATTCCTCTGTCGTCCCCATATTGAACGCAGTTTTAAAACTGGGTACCTCAATTATCATGACACCTGGGAAAAACACGTCTACGAAATCATTGATAAAGTCATGGGGCGAAACAAGGACAAATCAGGTCCAGCTGAATTTGAAAACCAGCCCCGTCTCACGATGATGGAACGAGACAATATTACGGCAATGGAGCGTAATGCAGGCAAATACGCGTACGAAACCGCTATTCGCTGGATGTACATTACCCCAAAAGGAAAATTCAATGGTGACGTTATCAGTCCAACTATTCGTTCATTTGCCCAGTATGACATCATTGGACGTAACGGGATTGGGGTTCGATGGCGAACCGACTTTAACTATAACTGGCTCATGGACCGCAGTGGCAAACGCAAGCTTGCCCGCAAGAAGGAGGAACTACACCAGTACAAAGCCCGCCATTTCCATCCGTTTGACGTCCTCTCTGGTGCAGATAAAATCAAAATATTTACCGTTGAGGAACTAGCGACTGTATTCCATATCCCCGGTAGTACCATTGTTACTCCGGGAGTGAGTCGCATTCCTTCAACTCGCAAAGAGGCACCACCAAATCTTCCAATTGGTTTGCCCACATAAGTTATGGATGTTCCTGATTACCGCACCCCACCAACAGACACCTACCGTGTCTATCCAACAAAACCACGTCGCGGCTTTCGCACGTGGCTTTTGCTGCTTGTAGCACTTGCGGGTATTACGGCATCAGGTTTTCTTGCGGTTGATTTCTTGGCTCAAGCACCAGCTGATTTTCCAACCGGTGAAGCAATCATCATTCCATCAGGGAGCGGAGTAAAGGCAGCAGCGGCCCTACTCGAAGAAAAGCATGTCGTACAGTCTCGCTTTCTGCTGTATGCGGTGTTGTATTGGTATCACGACCCAAAGGCACTCAAAGCTAGCACCTATCGTTTTACTGAACCGCAGGATGTATATGCTATTGCTCGTAAACTTATTACGGGAGATTTCGTAAGTAATCTCATTCACTTCACCCACCGCGAAGGGGAGCGGGCGACCGAAATTGCCGCCAATGCTAAAGTAGTACTTAGTAATTTTGATTCAGAAACTTTTTTGAAATTAGCAGTACCGCAAGAGGGCAAACTCTTTCCTGATACCTATCTCGTTCCTCCTGATTTTAGTGCAACTGATTTAGTCAAAACAATGACGGACGCCTACGAAAAAAACGTTGCGCCACTGAGTACGCAAATTGCCGCCGGCACTTTAACAGAAAACGAGGTCATCATCCTCGCTTCTATCATTGAACGTGAAGCAAACTCGCCAGAGAGCATGAACATGGTATCCGGAGTATTGCAGAATCGTCTTAAAATCGGTATGGCCTTGCAGACTGACGCCTCAATCGAATATATCCTAAATAAACCACTCAAAGACCTAACCACCAAAGATCTCGAAGTCGACTCACCCTACAACACCTACGCACACAAAGAGTTACCACCGACCCCAATTGGAAACCCAGGACTCACAGCCATTAAAGCCGTCCTCGAACCAACCAAATCTGACTATCTCTACTACATCACCGACAGTGACGGCAATTTCCATTACGCTAAAACTTTTGAGGAACATAAAGCGAATGTGGCCCGTTATTTAAAATAGAATTGAAGAACTTTACAGACGTACATAACTATTGTAGGATTGGAAAAGTTCCTTAACACATGAGGTGAAGTAATGGACTTACATTCTTTTACGAAGAAAGTGCTGCTTGGACTGGGTATCCTGATGTTTCTGTGCTTGTTCGTGACCGCACTGATTCGAGTGACTTTCGTTACCTATGTCGAGAATTACCAACAAGGGTACGAATTCAACGCATCAAACGGAGAAATCACCATCCTTGACCGTGCAGGCTATTTCTGGCGTACACCATTCAAGACCTACGTGTATCGAATCGACAAACGACCGATGCAAGTTTGTATCAGTGCCAACAGTCGAATTCTCAACTGCAAGCTGGTTCAGTTCAATTCAGACGCTGAATCACTCAAGCTTTTCGTGTCGTGGCATGGTGCAGGTGATTACGAAGGACCTACTGGTGGAACTAGCAGTAGCGCCTCGGGTCGCCTCTACGATATTCTGATGAGCTACGCATATGCAAACGACGGAAAGAAATATCCGTTCCTGACAATTCTCGAAGAAACGGGAACGGTGCAAGCCAAGCCATGAAACGGACATTTGCAATTTGTTTGATTGCCGCGAGCTGTGCAGCCGGAGTCTTTTATCTTGGATGGTGCAACGATATTGCAGTAAACGAAGTAGGGCTCGCTCTCGATACAACTACCGGCCAGATTATAAAACTAGAACCCGGTTGGCACATATCAGCACCATGGGTACTGGTCGCACATGTCGACGCAGGACCACTCAAGGTGTGCATTACTTCAACCAGTCGCTCCACAAGCTGCAGGTTGGTGCAATTCGTTCCCGAAGCCTACCAAGATTTTGTTACCATCCAAGGTTTCCAACACTACTGGTGGGCCAATCGTTTTTCGATCAATCTTGGCTATAGCGAAGAATATCGCGGATTTCGTGATGTGATGCGCGGTTACGCTTTTGCCGACCAGCATTTTACGTTCATGAGAATCCTCGAAGAAACCAAAACAAATTAACCACATCGTGGCACGCCAAAACTGGTGTGCCACATTTTTTATTTATAGAAAGTTGACAAATGCAAGAATTAGTGCTAATATAGAGATTGATTTTTGAGGAGAAAGACATGTTCACGCAGTGCAATGACAAGAATGTCCAGGCGGCCAAACTGTACGCCTGGCTGCAACAACGCCTCGGCCGCAGGGTGCCGGGCTGGGCCTACGAAATCGGTGCGCTCACCACGACAACGGACGAGCGGGCGGCAAAGAGACTGGCCGCCATGATGACCGAATTTGGCGGCGAAATACCCCTGCAAGCGCGGGGAGTGTCCCTTGGCGACATTCTGATTGAATCCCATCTTCGGACCTGGTGGTTCGACTATCGGACCAAGAAGAAGGACGAGGAAATCCGCAAGCGGGGTCTGGCAAAACTGGACCCCGACGAACGCCGGGTGCTCGGGCTGGCCTGAGACCACATGACGCAGTGCGATGGGATTAAAAACCCCATCGCATTTTCTTTTACCTGAGTAATTTTTATGCTACCGTACGTTTATGGAACGTAAAAAAGTATTTGTTGGCCTTTCGGGTGGTGTAGACTCGTCTGTCGCAGCACTGCGACTCCTACAGCAAGGACACGACGTCACAGGGGTTTTTATCAAGGTCTGGCACCCGGATTTTTTGGTGTGTAATTGGGAACAAGAACGTCTCGATGCCATGAGGGTCGCCGCCAAACTCGGTATTCCGTTTTTGACCTGTGACGCCGAAGCGGCCTATCGTGATGCCGTTGCGCATTATTTTATTGAAAGCTACCGTGCGGGCCTCACCCCAAACCCTGATGTGATGTGTAACAAAGAAGTAAAGTTCGGTACCTTTATGGAATTTGCAAAAGCACACGGGGCAGATTGTATTGCAACAGGGCATTATGCACAACACATTGGAACCGAAATGTTACGTGGTGTCGACACAAACAAAGATCAAAGTTACTTCCTCTGGACTCTCACACCCGAACAACTCGCTTACACTCTCTTGCCAGTAGGAGATTCTACCAAAGAGGTGATTCGAGCCGAAGCTGCCGCAAACGGACTCATCACTGCCGAGAAAAAAGACAGTCAAGGGGTTTGTTTCCTCGGTCATATTGATATCCCTGATTTTCTCTCACACTACATTGATCTTGTTTCAGGGAATGTTGTCGACGAAGGAGGTAAGACCATTGGTTCGCACCGCGGGGCATTTGTCTATACCATTGGTCAGAGACATGGTTTTACCCTTACGAATCATGATGCAACCCGCACACCGCACTATGTAGTGGGGAAGGATACCGCAACCAATACCATTACGGTCTCGACCATTCCACCAGTCACAGCTGCCGGAGACACGGTCACCCTCTATAACTACGTACTCCGCAGTCCCGTAACTATAGGCGAGACATTCACGGCACAGACACGCTATCGACAGAAACCTTGCGCCGTATCGGTTATAGAACAAACAGACGCAACACTCGTACTAAAGATCGAAAGTGAAAACGAAGCCGTCGCACAGGGACAATCCTGTGTATTATATAAGGGTGAGTTGTGTCTGGGAGGTGGTATTATTTCCTAGTGTCATTAACCGTTTTAAAAGCGGACGGAAGTTCCGAGTATTTTAAAATTGAAAAACTACGACGTTCACTGCGCCGGGCCGGCGCCAGCAACGCTGAAATAGTGAGCATTACTGAAAATGTCGCAGACAAACTGTATAACGGTATCAAAACACAAGAGATTTACCGGATTGCCTTTGAACTATTGCGAGCCAGCGAACAACCAGCCGCTGCCCGCTATTCACTTCGTCGTGCGCTTTTTGGTTTAGGCCCGACCGGATTTCCCTTTGAACGATATCTCGCTCGCTTGTTTGAAGCAGAAGGATACACTACTAAAACCGGACTCATCATTCGCGGGCACTGCGCCCCACATGAAATTGATGTAGCTGCCTACAAGAGCGACCACAGTTTCGTTGCCGAAGCAAAATTCCATTCTCGCCCTGGAACTAAAACTGATTTACAAGTAGCGATGTATGCGTATGCCAGGCTTCTCGATCTTCGCGAAGCCCGGGTTTGTAATGAGGATATTTGTGGCATTCGTGAGTTTTGGCTTATCACAAATACAAAATTTACCTCGACCGCAGAAAAGTATGGTGCCTGTTCTGGCATTACAATGCTGAGCTGGGACTATCCACGACATAACAATCTCCATGACCGCATACAACGTCTCGGTGTCTACCCAATTTCAGTGCTGCATACTCTTACCCAGGCGCAAATTGTGACCTTGCTTGGAAATGACATTATTCTCTGCCGCGAAATTGTAGAAAAGCCGCACGTCTTGCGCCACCTTCATTTAAGTGAAATTAAGGTCGCAGAAGTGATTGCCGAAGCCAAAAGCATCGAAGCGGTCGACCGCATAAGCCGTTAAAAGTGCAGGGTTGTCAATATACCTGGGTTTTTGCACGGTGGTATACTTGCCGTATTAACGTTTATTTCAGAAATTCATAATCAAGTATATGGCAGAACAACTAAAAGAAGAGAGTCAGAAGACGGTAGTATCGTTTATCGTTGGACTTTTAATCGGAGGACTCCTCGTGTGGGCATTTAGTGGCAAGGGTGATACTACGGTAAAGCCAGCTGACACTACAGGCGAGGTAAAGACCGAAACTTCTACTGCTACCCCTACTGAAACAAAGACAGATACAAAGACTACTACTTCTACTACTAAGCCTGTAGCTGCACCAGTAGCCACACTTCCTGTTGGAGACGGCAAAGTTG
The DNA here is from genome assembly GCA_031423775.1 of Candidatus Kaiserbacteria bacterium. Classification (GTDB taxonomy): domain Bacteria; phylum Patescibacteriota; class Minisyncoccia; order Phycocordibacterales; family UBA918; genus OLB19. The sequence continues at coordinate 12,013 of JANPGF010000008.1, forward strand.
CTGTTGGTAATGTAACCGCTGGTATGACCGTTCCAATTGATTCAGCAACGTTTCCAACTCCAGAAGGCTGGGTAGGTGTACGTGATTACACAGATGGTAACTTGGGTGGCATCCTCGGAGTAGCGCGTTTTAGTGCTGAACAGGGTCTTGTACCAAAGGAAATTACTCTCCTCCGCGCAACAGTTACTGGCAAGCAATACGCTATCGTATTTTATACAGAGAATGGTGACCGCAAGTTCAACCTTGCAGAAGACAAGCAGTTGAACAAGGAAATCGCAACCTTTACCGCTAAGTAAATGCTAGTTGAATAGTTAAATGGTTGAATAGTTGCATGGCCGTAGTTACTATTTAACTATTAAACTATGCAACCATTAAACTAAATTCATATCGAAGTTTAATAAAGTAAAAATGCCCACATGAGGGCATTTTTTCGTATATGGTATAATCCACATACATGGCAGAATACACCAAACGATACAACCCAAACAGGTCGGCAGAATGGAATTACGGGGGAGACAAATGGAAATTGTCTCGTTCAAAAATAGACTTTTTTATTGAGTGTCCGCGCTGCTTTTACATTGATAACAAACTGGGCACCAAGCGTCCGGGGATGCCGTCATTTAATTTGAACATTACCGTTGATGAATTGTTCAAGAAGGAATTTGATGTACACCGAAAAGCTGGGACAAAGCATCCCCTCATGGAGAAGTATGATATAGACGCAGTTCCATTTAATCACAAGGACCTCGATATCTGGCGCGACCCATTTCAGGGATTAATGTATACCGATCCTGAAACCGGACTCCTTGTCTCTGGTGGGATTGATGATGTTTGGCAACATGCTGACGGATCACTCATCGTAGTTGACTACAAAGCAACCAGCAAAGACGGCAGCATTACCTCACTTGCAGACTCAGCTTGGGAGGAACAGTACGAACGACAAATTGGTGTCTATCAATGGCTATTTGAGAAAATGGGATTCACGGTGAACCAAACAGGGTATTTCGTGTACGCAAACGCTCTCAAAACTCCAGAGGGCTTCAACGACACACTCACATTCGAAACGACACTTATCCCATGCACCGGTGATACCAACTGGATTCCTGAAACGCTCAAGAAAATTAAAACCTGTCTCGACAGTGATACGTACCCAGAAAGTGGTCCGAAGTGTGAGTACTGCCCTTACCGTGCCGCCGCCGGCCAAAAATTACAAGCCATCCACAAGTCAAAATCTTAGGGGTTCGACCCCTAAGATTTTGACTCATCAATACTTTTGTATGACAGACTTTAGTGAAAAGATCAGGGCAGTGGTACGGAAGATTCCAAAGGGTTCTGTTATGACCTATAAAGAAGTGGCGGAACGGGCAGGAAATCTAAAAGCCGCTCGAGCGGTCGCAAACGTCATGGCCGCCAATTACGACCCAACTGTACCGTGTCACCGAGTGATTCGAAGTGACGGGGGACTTGGTGGATACAACCGGGGTGGCATTGACGCCAAGCGACTTATACTAGAAAATGAAGGATACTTACCTAGTAAATAATTTTGTGTTATGGCCTCTAATGATTCAGTGAGTAAAATTGAAAGTGAAATATCATGGCAGCATGAAGAACTTCAAATGCAACAGCAAAATGAGCGGAACGCACGCACATCACTCAAGCGTGCTCTTGAAAACGAGGAGACTAGTTGGGATAGGGATATCAATGGTG
>JANPGF010000009.1:0-12230 GCA_031423775.1 Candidatus Kaiserbacteria bacterium
GTCTGAACGTTTGGGTCACACCCCAACAGTAATTCCGGACCATGCCAATACAAACAACGTAAGCAGAGACCAAGTGATGTCATTCGACTAGCAAGAAGGCTTGATGGAAGAACCGTTCGTATGGACGGTTCTTTTTTATACTAGTATAGCTACCTAACCTATCACTTTTGAACAGAACTAGAGTTAACTTGACACACACACTATTGCATGGTATCTTACTTGCCGAACAATTCAGGTCCTTGAAAGGGGTTGCTATGTCGTTTGCGAGTATAAAACATTCTGAAATCGAAAAAGAACAGTCCCTCTTCTATTCCCAACTCGAAGCCTGCAAATTGGTTGCCTTTGCGGCAGTTGGCGTATGGGTGATTGGATTTTTCTTTCCGAATTTCTTTGTCTACCCCTATTTCAAGTGGGGTGGCTGGGAGTCAGTGTCGAAGTTCTGGCCACTTTTTGCCTGGGGCCTCGGTCTCTGTCTGATGGAAGCACTGTCAAATGGGCGTGGTCCATTCATCCGCAAAAGCGAGAATCGCAAACTGCTAGGATGGGAACTCGTCACCGCGACACTGGCCGGCGTCTGGGAGGAGCTGGGCTTCCGCTTTGCTTTCATCTGCTACGCCATGATTGGTATCAGCATTATGAACTGGTTCTTTGGTGCCGGCCTCGGATTCCTGCTCACGCTCGCCTGCGTTTTCGGCAGCGTGATGTGGTGGAAAGATGAGAAAACACTGTCTGTCATATCGGCCGTCACGGCTGTGCTGACATTGTTGTTCGCCCTGTATGCCAACCCCGTGTATTGGTTCTATCAGTTCTTTGTCTGGGTGGTCCATTTCACTACCCTGACCATGATGGATCCGGTCTTGTATGATGGGCACGCTCCCCTCCTCATTTTTGGGGCAGTGGTAGCGAACTCATGGTTCCGCGATGGGCACAAGTACCAGGGACCATTTGGCATCGTGAACGCATGGTACGCCGGAATGGTGTTCCTCTATGCGACAATCACCTACGGCCTTTGGACCGCAATTGTGGTGCACGCACTCTACGACATCATGATCAGCGTGTTTCGCTTTTTCTTGCAAAGGACCAAATAACGACCGCCCCGCCAGACATGTCTGAGCGGGGCGATTTTTTTATCAATTACCGTTTTGCTTTTCTATGTGAGCAAACGAACAACAATGACAATGAGGGCAATAACGAGCAGGGCGTGAATCAACTTCCCTCCCAATTTAAAACTAAAGCCGAGCAACCACAATACGACCAATAAAACGGCAAGTGTCCAGAGCATAATGATGTATTCTCTACGAAATTAATTAATACAGTAAGTCCTATTCAGAATCTTCATCCTGATGTTCTTTGGCACGTTCTGTGTGTTCAAGAGCGGCTGCACTATGAGCTTCAGCGGCATCTTTTTCACTCTCTTCAGCCACTTTGTCCGCCTCTTGTGCTTCAGTATCCTTCAATGGTACATCGATCATATATTTTTATAATTACGAATGAAATGAATAGCTAACCCTTCCTATCCTAAACAGCCGTTAGATACGCATTGTCATTACAATAGTCTAAAGACTGTACTACAGTGATACGTGCAAGTTTGAGAGTTCGTGAACTCTGTAACAACCACAGCACAAGTTCGGCAATACAGAGTACCGATATAACTTGAATCATCTTTATGATATCGTATATATATTACTCATCACCATTTAAAATTATGCAAAAATGTATCGCAATGTATATGGCTCCAGCTGAAACTATGGCCGAATGGATGCAGAAGCCTGAAGCAGACAGAAAAGAAGATGAACAAAAAATGAAGCAGGAATGGGACGCGTGGATGAGTGCACATGCCACTATGATTATAGAAACCTGTCCAACTGGAAAAAATATGCGCGTAACAGGTGACACCGTGGCCACTACCAGCAATGATGTAATGATGTATTCAATCGTCGAAGCAGAATCGCAAGAAGCGGCAGCAGAAATTTTTAAAAACCATCCACATTTTGGCATTCCTGGTGCTACCATCGACATTATGCCAATCCGGTCGATGTAGATTAACCAAAGAAAAATAAATCGAGCGCAAAAAACCACACCTCGGTGTGTTTTTTGGTCTAAATACTCGTATATTGACATTAAAAATATTTATTGTATTGTTACACGAGAGGAGTTTCTTTGGAGGTATCGATGTCCCACAAAACATTGTCCGATGGACCATGTAACTGCCCCTGTCACGACCAAACGCACATGATGCATATCGCCCCATGCTGTGCCTACACGTATAAACCACGAGCCACAGCGGAAGCAGTTGCACACAAACTACACACCAACCCAACCGGAGACACATCCTCAAAGTTGGACAACTAGGAACAGAAACACAAACACGCAAAGGAGATCTGCCATGGTTGCATTCAACCGCACCAACATTCCAGCCGGCAAGTTTCGCGTCCTCGGCTGCGATCTGTTTGACCACACGGATTACGTGGTCGAAGACTGCGATGACCGAGGCACGGCCAACGTGGTTGCAGACACACACAACCGTACGCGCACGGGACCCATGGATGACGCCTACCATGTCTATGATGACAAAGGCGAATACTTGCGCGGCCCTGAAGCCATCAAGAACGCCGAGGGCGAAATTGCCATGGGCGTCAGTCCGTAACCGCCGCACAATCGATCAAACAACAGGCCTTGCGATACATTCGCCGGGTCTTTCTTTTTACGTAACTCACGTCACTCACTACCAATAACAAAGCGCAAAAAAGACACCGCGCGGTGTCTTTTTATTTTCAACCAACTGAGCTACTGTTTTAAATCAATAAACGGTACTGATCCATTTGGCAACATAGTGGCCGGCAGAACGCCGTTCCATTTTTCAATTGCCTTTAGCTTTACATAATCTGCCCCACCCTGCTGTGTCACTGCCTCTGCCTGGATTTTAATCGCCTGGGCCTCGGCGGTTGCAGTCACTACCTTTTGCTCAGCCTCATATTTGGTTTGTTCCAATTTATTTTTTGAAGCGAGTGCGTCCTGTTCTGCTTTTACTTTGGCTTCTACCGCACCATTAAACGAGGCCGAGAAGTCAAAGTTGGTAATGAGTACGTCAGTCACATTAATGTGACGAGTTCCAAGGCGTGTCTTTAGATCTTGATAGATTACTCCTTTTACTTCTTCACGCTTCGTAATTAATTCCTCAGCGGTATATTTTGCCGTTGCACTTTTCACCGCCTCCTGTATTGACGGTGCAATCACACGATCAATATACGAGGTATTCAAGTCACGGTAGATATCAGCAATGAAATCTTTCTCTAGATTAAAGTTGAGCGATACCTGGGTTGTAACCGACTGCAAGTCTTTGGACGAGGCACTCGCATCTACAGATTCTTTTTGAGTGGTAATATCCATCTTCACAATTTCCGTCGTAAATGGATTGATGAAGTGGAGTCCCTCACCAATTGTCCCGGCAATTCTACCAAAATGAGTCACAATCCCCACCTGCTGTGACTGAATAGTTGTCCAAGGTTTGAATAAAACTATAAGTATAATAATAACGACAAAGACAGCAGCAGTAATACTGGTCTTCCGCGGAAAATTTGGCTGCATATAAAGAGACCCCTGGTTTTAAGACCAACACCCAGCAGCTACCTGTAGCACTGAGGATGGTGACAAGGGTAACTCAATTCTACTAAATAGAGAGCTGGGATTACAAGGTTCACTGTTTACAGTACTGCAAAGATGAGAAACTAACACAATCATGTATATACCGAACGTTACTCTGCTTCCTCCCGCTATGAAGTGGCGGTTTTCTTTTTAGATACCTAAGCACTCACTCCTCGTTCCCTTCCTAATCATTATCTGATAGGCTACTAGCTGGACTAATGTATGGGGGCAGACAAAGATGGAAGACATCAGTGCTGAATTCGAAGCGTACCGTAAGACGTTTCCGAGTGACGCATTCCTGAAAAAGTACTACGGCCGAAACCGACGGCTGAAACGGGTGTTTATGGATACTCTCCTGCCGTTTCTCGGACACCGAGAGGGGCTCTACCAGTACCTACGAGACAAGTTCGATTTCGTATTACGGACAGGTGCCATGCACCTCATCCGAATGGCTGACCGAGATGAACATGGTTTCGAGAACATCTATGTGTTCAAAGACTACCATTGTAGTGATTGGGTACGGGCAGCCCTCGAAGATTGCGACCTAGCCGTTGAATTAACACTCGAAGCAGAGGCAGAACTATGCGCAGAATTCTGTGAACAGTTCCGTACCGGAGCTTTCTACGAAGACTCATGGTGGCACTGGTTTACCGAAGACGGCACTATTGGCATTTGCGTTTGTCCGGAAGCCCTGCAAACGGGTGGCAATCGAACCCGAACCCTCGAAGAGTTTATGCAAGAGAGCATCGAGAACGACTAACTAAAAATTGAGACCCTGCGACAAAATCGCTGGGCCTTTTCTTTACAAATCTTCATTTACCCATAGTAGTCTACTTTGACAAATTTGAATATTAATGTATAGTTATAAAAGATACTTGCCCTTACCATCAGGAACGCAGCATGACTTCTTTAACATATGCCGAAATTTCGGCCGCAGCAAACAGACTGTCTGCCTCAGGCGTCAATGCAAAAATTGATCGGGCCGGCATTCCCCAATCGCAACTCACTGACCTGCACACACTAGTAGCAGGTGCTGGAGAAATTGCCAAAGTTTTTGGGAGCCTATCTGAGATTGCAATCCAGGATTACGATCCGGGAATACTTCATCCTGACCTTTGTCGACGATTCAGTGAACTACCTGCATACAAAAACGCCTCAAAAACCACAACCTCTGTTGTCCGAGGACTCGGGTACGAAGAGGTCATTGGCATTTTTTTTGCGAGTGGACAACAACTACGGGATCGTTCCATGGTGCCCTCAATTGGCCCACTCAAGTGGCGAGAGTTTCTCGAGTGGATGACAGCAGCCCTCGTTCGTGAAAACATCGCTCCGAAAAGTGCGGACATCGCTCAATTCAAAAAATTTGCGAATCTGACACACCTGCTCAGATACAGCACAGGCATTGACTCATTCGGCTGGCTCAATCAGCCCTCTGGACACTCGCTCAGGGGAGAGCCGATTCTTGCGTCTGATTGCACTCGTTTACTCCAGATAGGCATCAAGATCACACCTGACCTGGCACAAACCAGCGTGTATGAACTAACACGAGCGTTTGCCAACGACTCGTTTGCGCTCGGGAGACTGCGAAAGTTTCTCGACAAGCGAGATCTCGCCTTTGGCATGAAGTTCCGCCCAGAGTGGAAGTAAGCATAAAACCCCACCGCCTCGTCTCTGACGATGCGGTGGTTTTCTTTTGCAGTAGTATTATTTGCCAGCCAATGTAAGCACCAACAGCTGTTGGAGCAACTCAACCAACTTTGTCAGAAGTTCAATGCGTAGCGCGGAGTTGTCATAGAGGACTGGTGTTGGCTCGCACGACGCCCAGGGTGTAGTTCCCTCCTGTTCGTAGATATGACGAGCGTAGCCGATATTGCCTTCGAGCGTCGTAATATCAAACCCCAGAGCATGTGCGCCGGCTGTATGCACTTTTTCATACAACTGAAAGACACCAACCATGCCGCCATTTGCCCCGCCACGAAACGGCTTACCACTATCAGTATACTGACGGAAATTTGATTCACAGCGTGCAATCTGAACCATCGCAGGAGCGTCCACAAAGGATTCACGCACCCGCTTTTCTACCACTGCACTATCATGAACTACTATTGTCGTTGTCGCTGTAGTTGTAGCAGTAGTGCTTGCAATGCCAGATACAGTCGTTGTTGCTGCAAGTACTGGAACGGTCGAACTTGCAGTTGAAGTGGCCGTTGAAGTTGCGATGCCTGCAGCCTGTACAGTAGAGACGCCGCTACACAATAAACCAAGAGCGAGTAAAAAAACTGTTGTGAAAAATTTGTACATAGGGTAGAAGTATACCATTTTGTACAGCAGTAGATGACGAAAAAAGACCCGCCATAGTCGACAGGTCTTTTAATGACACTACGCTTTTTTTACAAATTCAGCTCGTATATAAATTCCTTTCATGCCTTCAATTTTTCCCGTTACCCCTTCGACTTCATCCGACAAGCGAATGTCGCGCACTTTTGTTCCTTTCTTAAGTCCCGCCGCACTGCCTTTTACTTTTAAGTCTTTGATAACGAGGACTGTATCGCCATTCTGGAGTAGATTCCCGTTGACGTCTTTTACCTCCAACACTCCTTCGTCGTCGGTTTGATCTTCCATAGGATTTAGATTAACTAGTTAACAGGTAACCGGCAGTATAGTGAACTACAACATAAAACACAAACATGCGATAGAAACTGTTTGATTGACATTTTGTATAATATATGTTATTACCTATTTCAACGTTCTTTCGTAGAGGAGTCATACCATGAAAGGAATTGCACTGACGGACCTGAAGCAGCCCCTCCACAAAGTGAGTGCGCATGTGCAGACAAAACCAGCCGTCCAGATCAAACATCTGGCCGAACGACTGACGGCAGGCATTCATGCCTACGCCGGAGAATATCACTACGAGCGAGACGTGATTAAAAACTATCAACGTCTCCCTCTCCGTTGTTTCACCGATTTTTCTTTTGACGAGCTCTGCAAACTGAAGTATTCGAGCATCATCATGATGGATAAATCAGTGTGCGAACTTTTCGAAGAACGCCCAGACGAGTATCGAGTAGTGGAAAAGATTCGGAGCTCGATGTGGCGTTGGGGCTGCGGAAGTAGATTCTGGAATGAAGTGGTTGATGCCTATAACGGTATCCGCAAATTCAATCTTGGCCTCAGTCCTGCATTCGACATCCGACTGGACTACACAACAGGGTACAATCCGTACGGACACTCCGAACATACTCGCACCTTTCTCGACGGCACCTTTGCATTTCTGGTGTATTTCCGAGGGAAACATGTCATGACCATTGGCTTTTCGGTTATGGCGGGTCGTGTCCTGCTGTTGCAGCAAGTACAATTGAAAGAGCCTCGCGGTAATCGTTTCCTCTATCAGTTCCCTACCCCGTATATGCAGCAGGTCATTACCTGCATGAAAGCAAGTTTTCCGCGACATAAAATCAATCTCATTGATGGGAACGATTTAATGAATAAAACCGAGAGAGACTATACCAAGTCATTGAATGAGGCCGAACGGAGCAGCTGGAACCATGACGAACGAGTGTCCAGACTTACAGGTTGCCTCGAGCATCTTCGGGCGGACAGATCACGGATTGAACGACTGTACGAAAATATTACCCCTTATTCGTTCACCGGCCGCACGAAGCGCGTCAACCATCTGAAGCACCACGAAGTCGTCTGAATCGTAGCAACAATTCCCCGCCCCTATCATTCGATAGGGGCGGCTTTTCTATACACATACAACTCTATTGTTACAAAGATATGTCAGTTAAACATTGACAAAACAATAAAATGTGATATTTTTTGCGTTAGTATATCCACAAACGAGAGGCTCAAAATGTTTCGTTTCCGTTCACTCCTGATCTTTATCATACTGGCAATCGCCAGCCCCACCCTGGCCGCCACCGCCGACTGTGCAGGTTTGACGGCACTTCAGCGGTGGGCAGGGTATCTGTCTTGGCTCGGATTTTTCAAAGGACTCGGCACGGTGGTCCTGGCCGCAGGATTCATCTTTATGACCTGGGGCATCCTCGCACAAGTAATCTTCAGAATGAAGGTCTTACTCGAGGCGCTCGCGTATATCGTGAGCATTAGCCTTATCGCGGCTGGTGCCTGGATTGCACCTGATTACCAAACCTGGGCTGTGGTGACCGGCTGCATTATGCTCGCCGGCAGTGTCGAAGCGACACTCATGATCCACAACATCAAAGGCAATGATCCAAAAGGCCTCATCGCCCTTTTTATGGCGATTTGGGCAGCGGTTGCAATCTACTACAACATGTCTGAAGTTGGCATCCTCGCCATGCTTGCGCTCGTGGGACTTCTCGGTTTTACCACCTTGGTCGGTCGGATGAGCTATGCGTTTGGGTTTGAAGACGAGCGCTCTGTGTTGTCGGGGACAATCGCAGCACTTCTCGTTCTCTCAGCGTTTGTGGTCATCGAAATCTTTTCGCACACCACACCGGACGCTGTCTCGGTATTCAAACTGGGTGCATTCTGGATTGGCTCGTTTGTGGGATTCCTCGGACTCCTCATCTTGTCGAACCGGTACTACAGCGACTCCACCGGCAGTTACGGCCTCATGCAAGTCGTGACTGTTCTATTCTTGCTTGGCTTTGCCGCCATCGGTATGACGTTCAACATCAATGCGCTCGCTGGTATGGCTGGCACGTTCCTCGTGTTCTACCTGGCAGCCAAACCGATGGAAGTCCCCTTCCATGGTCGCATCGGTTTCGGCGTCATGTTGATCATGACGGGCGGCATCATCTTTGGTGCCTACTGGCTCGCCATGCGCAACCTGGCTGTCACTGAGCAGTATCTGACAGTTACCCTGCGCTAAGCGCAGTCAAAATGAACCTCCGCCGCCCCTGCACTATGGGGCGGCTTTTATTGTACAAATTTTAAAGTTATGGTATAGTATTGATAGGTATATATGGAAGGATACCCAATGAATAACACATTCACCGTTCCTGAAGGTTACCGCCGTGAGTTGGTGGCTGAAATCTTTGCCGCGTATCTGTTGGGGCATCGTGCGTTTGAAAACAGCCGGCCAACGCCGGATCAACCGCGTCGAATGGGTCCGTATCGGAAAGAAACCAGCATCGACGATAGCCGCTGGCAACTGGATGAGGGAAACGATTACTTCCTCGAATTCAAAGGAGACCAGGCCACCCTCAGCCACCGCTACGACAACCACGCGAAATGTGCGGCGATGCTGGCGATGTTCCAGCTTTCGCACCCCCTCGGGAAAAAACAGCAGCGGGCACAAGCTGCCTAACCAATCATTCCTCCGCACGAGAAATTATTCTCTCGTGCGGTTTTCTATACCCCATACGAATGCTACTATTACAGAACCATGGAAGGCATACCAAAACCTGATAAAAAAATCTACACCGCAGCTGAAATCGGCGCGCCGGTATCGAAAGAAATAATTCCTGCCAAAGAATTATTTAAAGCCAGTCTCAGTTTTGATTTTGTCTTTGGGCTCAAAGACGGTAAAAAACATCCGTACTGTGTTGAAATAAATGGCGAAAAATCAGGGATTGCCGGTATCCAGCAGATTGATCGCGACGCAATTGATAGTACGCGGCGTATTATGGCCGACATTCGTGACACACGCGATCCGGAATATCAGCACAAAATAACCCTGGCGAATGAAGTTATTGAAATTGTGACCGCCGAAAAAGTTGGAGAGGCGGCAACGGTGCTTCCCACCCTTCGAAAATTGTACAATCAAAATATCGAGAAGACCCCGATGTTCCCCCACGCCCATCAAAATCCGGATTTTATCGAACATATCGCCAAAGATAAATTACCCCAAGGTGGTGTTATTCCACCCGAAAACTATCCTCGCACCCTCGATATCGCGGATTCCGACAGACGCTCACCTACCGGAAAGTGGATTCTCAAACCTCGTTATAATATTCGCGGTGAAGGCATTCAAATTATTACCAATGATGAATTAGAGATACTCGATGATGAAACCATTTTCGATCGATATGTCATTCAGGAGTTCGTTACCTCTCTGCCGGCTGAACTCTCTGGGCCTGACCGCGCCGACCACGCAGCTTGCATGAGACTTCTCATTGATTTTCGCTATCTCGAAGATGGCACAATTGACTCCACCTACGAAACCGCCTATCAACGTGTCGCAACTGAACCACTCGCAACCGAAGCAACACTCGGTAACCGTGAGCGGTCCGCCGTTGTAAATCTCGCTCGTGGTGCAGAATCGTATCCAGCGTCACCCGATGAAATTACCCTGGCCCACGCAGTAGCTGAAGAAATCATTCACACACTCGCCTATATGATGTACCCCGACCTGAATCTAAATCGTCCCCCACTGCAACTTGCAGTATGAAAAAGCCGCCAGGTTGTCCTGGCGGCTGTACGTTTAGATGAGACTTCTATCTTGGCTGCGAAGTGCCGCAACCCCCAATAGCACAATCATGGCAATCAGTGCCAAACCGAGCACTCCCATCAAAATCGTCCACAAGAGTCGCAATCCTGTGAGAGTTGCCGTCAGCACCCCGTCTTTGATACTGATGTCAGACAAGGTGGCGCGAGCAACCTGCTCTTTCCAATTTTTGCCGAGAGTATACAAAGGCGTCGTTTCAAGAAGGTGTCTCACTTTGGCCTCAAGGAACTGTTTGGCTGGCTCGCGATATTTCTCGACCAGTGCATCAGCTGCCTTAGCTCCCCCGGCGAGAGCCAGGTTATTTTTTCAGGATCGATATTGACACTCACCCCCAGCTTATCAAGTTTGCTGAGGAACCCCTTCACCTTTGGATCAGCGAGTGCCTTGTCGCGCAGTTTCGGGAGCTCACTCTTGGCCGCCTGGTCGATAAGACCAGTAACCAAGTCCCCTAGCTGCTGGTCATTCACCAAGAAACTATCGAGCGTGAACTCGGTTGCTTCAAAGTAAATACTCCCTCTCTCGTACCGAGGACTACCAACGCTACTGAGCGCGGCTGTCGCTTGAACTTTGGGCAACTCGTTCACCTGGAGCAGATAGCCCCCAGCAGCCTCGACCGACATGTGGTCGTTTACAAAATGGACCGTTACGTGATCGATATCGTACGCCGGCTCTTTTGCCCGCAACTTTGCCAGTTGTGTGTCGAGCAACTTTTGCGCCTCAGCTTCACTCACCTTTATCGTAAGTGTGACGCTAGCCGTGAATGATGCTCCGAGCAAAGCTAGAAACAACACAACTGCCAGCCACACACCCCTTGAAGAAGAGTTGCTCTTACGTTCTGCCATACTACAACCTTTCTTTACAAGATATTCTGGACGTATGTATACTATATATTTTCTATAAGTCAATGTACGTGACTTGACTATTTTGCTATTTTAGTGTATAATCTTTACAGAAATGGACAGGTGTCCATACCGAATAACATTTATAGTGGAGTTTGCACATGACCATCGAACATAGCATTGTTGCCCCGACCAAAAGCAACGTCACCCGCTGGGTTTACGACCCGAGCAAAAACTTGGGCGGCCGCTTCTTCGACAAGAAGACTGGGGTCTGGCGCGACCGCGGCCTCGAAAAATACGACACCATTGTTACCCTGATCGCCGTCGATGCGGACGGAATGGAACAATGGCAGATGGCACAAATCTGGGCACCGGCAGACGGCTATGTCAGCGATCTGCCGACCGAGAAGTGCTACTTCACCCCTGGTGAAAACATCGCCATCCTGACGGAAGGCTATGTCTATCACTGGGAATTCTTTGGCCGCAAGTCTGACTTGTTCGGTCGCAAGAAGGCGGTGCTGTACAACCAGCATCCGCGCGTGCAAAACATCGTCCATCTGTTCATTGCGTTCTGTATCGGCCTGGTTGGGTATATGCTCAAACAGACTGGTATCGACCCGCTGTATGTAATCGGCACCTTGGCCTTGTTCGTCGCTGTGCCCTACGCCACTGTCAGCGCTTCGTTTGCCATCTTTGGACAAAAGAAGACGAACGAGTATCTGGAAACGTTCTTGACCAAAGTGGTTATGCGTTACTGGTATGTGATTCACGGAGTACTGTCCCTCCTCTACCTCGTCATGGCATACGGCAATTGGCAATCGGGATCGTGGTTTCAAATGTGCCTCGTTGGAACTGCCGGACTTATCTTCGCGGAAAATTCGATCAAAGGGATTTTCGGCCGCAAACCGCTATCCGCCCAGTTCATCGACTACCTCTTGACCAAACGCAAAGTGCGGCAGGAGGCGGATGCACAATAATCGCCACACGACTACTCGCCGCCCCGTGCTCTGCACCGGGCGGCTTTTTCACGGAGTAGGATAATTTGACTATTTATAGAAATTGTGTTTTTATTAAAGTATTTCAGACACTGTTGTGTCTGAGCGTTCCTTGGAGGAAATCATGACCGAGCTCGTTCACAAACGGCCGCCGCCCTACGAAGTGTTCTTTGCATCACTCGAAGCCCATTTGAGCCCAACCAAACTCGAGCGCATCCAGTTTGCGTATTTCTTGTCAAAATATGGACATGCGTTGCAAAAACGCGATGATGGCACCCGGTTCTTTGACCATCCGAAATCGGTAGCCTGGTCGGC
>JANPGF010000010.1:0-6314 GCA_031423775.1 Candidatus Kaiserbacteria bacterium
TGAAAGTCGAGCCGTATTTGATTGCCTCAACGGTCAATATTGCCATTGGTCAACGTCTAGTTCGGCGACTGTGTATGGAGTGCCGAAAGGAACAGGTTGTGACCGAACTCGTCAGTGCCCGTGTGACGAGTTTTGTTGGCGCCTCAGTCATACAGGCTGGAACCAGGGTGTATGGAGTTGGTGGCTGTGCTCTCTGCTACCAGACTGGGTATCAAGGGCGGATTGGTATTCATGAAGTACTTACAATGTCACCTGACTTACGGACTCTAGTTCTTGAACGTGCCCCCGCACGAGTGTTACGGTCGCACGCAATTAGTGAAGGTATGGTGCCCCTCGTTGTTGATGGTTTTGAAAAAGTAAAACAAGGGATTACCACAATTGAAGAAATTTTCAAATTAAGTCATGAATAAGACACTTTACTACTGGGATGCGTTTCTCACTACTATTGTTCGGACGCTCGTGAGTTTGGTTCAGGTATCCAGGTCGTTACCTGCTCGATTTCAGCAACCGTCAATTTTGGAGCAGAGTCTTCTACTTAAACGGCTCGCGATGCTGCTCCGGTCAGGTATGCCCATTAGTACAAGTTTACATCTTTTAGTTGGTGAGGGTATGGTGGCTGCGAAATTGTCCAGGTTACGACAGGTGGTTGTTTTAGTTGAGTCAGGGGTGCCACTCAGTCGCGCATTTGAACAAGCAGACTACCGTCTCAGTACCTTTGCTCGTAATCTGATTCGGATTGGTGAGACTTCAGGTACCTTGCCCGAGAATCTCGACTATATTGCAACTGAGTTGAAGGTGAAATATGAGCTCCGTAAACAAATTATTCAGGCGCTCATTTACCCAGCAATTATTATTACTGCCACTATTGCCATCTCGGTTTTTTTGGTCGTGGTTATTTTTCCGAAAATCATCCCCGTGTTTGAAAGCGTACAAGCAACCTTGCCGTGGTCAACGCGGGCATTGTTGGTGATTAGCTACGTGTTGTCGCATTATGGCTTTCTAATCCTTGGTGGCGTAGTGCTTTGCATCCCGACACTCTGGTGTGTACGACAGTTTGTAGTGATAGAAAAAGCGCTTTCGGTGCTCATACTGAAGGTGCCCATTATTGGACGACTCATTTGTTCATATCAGGTAGCGATGAGCTGTCGTACGCTCGGAATCTTGCTTTCAACAGATGTGCGCATTGTAGAGGCTTTAACTATCGTGACTGATAGTACCGAGCAATTGGTGTATCAGGATGCCTGGCGAGCAATTTCTACCCGAGTACACACTGGTCAGCGTTTATCAAATGAATTACGCGTCTATCCGCAACTATTTCCTGCTATCGTGGTGCAAATGATTCAAGCAGGGGAAACAACCGGGAATCTCAGTTTCACCCTCCGGTACTTGGCTGATATGTATGAAAGTGACGTACGGGATATCACAAAAAATCTCACGACGTTACTCGAACCAATCCTGATGTTGGTAATGGGCTTAGTCGTAGGATTTATTGCGGTATCAATCATTACACCGATTTATAGCATCACCCAACATCTGCATGGTTAGTATTAAGCAAAGACATCGAGGCTTTACCCTTCTCGAGGTGGTCGTAGTGCTTGCACTTGTGACAAGCATTGTGGCGCTGACACTGTTCTTTTCTCTTGATTCCTACCGTCAGTCTGCCCGCTTGGCTGAAGTTTCGACTATACTCACACTCCTTACAACCGCCCGTGCCGCGGCGATGAATACTGTTGATGGTCAAGCACATGGTTTGCGATTTACTCCATCGGGGTACGTCGTTTTTACCGGCGCCTCTTTCACTACTAGCAATCCCGTATCGAGAATTGTTACTCCGGCAGCATACCCGTTGGTACTAGCATCCAGTTCTCCGAGCGAAGTAGTATTTACGCTACTCTCTGGTACTACCACGGCTGCCGTTATTACATTTGTAGACCCGCAAACGTCAGGAAGTAGTTCGATTAGAATAAATTCTGAAGGACTCATTGAGTAATATGCGAACCTATGGTTTTAGTGTGATTGAAATTGTGATTGCGCTCGCGCTCCTTATGATTGTTGTGACTGGAGCCCTTTCTTCGCAATTGATGGCTGACTATTGGGCTCTTTCGAGTCAGCTTTCGTCTGAAGCACTTACGCTCAATAATACCAATGGTGTGAATATCCGCGTACTATCTACCCGAGATTTTTATGCTGTGTCGAGTACCCCAGATGCAGTCATTGAAGATGTTAGTAATCCTCTTCTTGAAAGTTGCCGAAGTGGTGGGAGTTGTTACGTTGCACAAACGAACGTATTGGACGTTTCATCGTGTGCTAAACAAGCGTTACTGTCAGTGGCGTGGAAGGCGGGCGCGCGATACGGAACGAGCAGTGTAGTAGACCATATTGGCCTGTTTAATGATAAAGATCTGATTAGTCGTGGCGGAGATTGTACCATTGACCCATTTTCTGTAGTATGGAGTTCAACCACTCCTGTGCGAAAGGTGAATGCCACGACCACTCCAGCATTTATAACCGGTATTGATGTGCTTGGCGATTACCTTTATGTTGTAGCTTCGTCAGCGCCAATGTTTCGTATATATCGCTATACTGCACAGGCTTCAACAACACTACAGCTCGTCGCAACCAGTAGTGTGCTCGGTAATCGTTTAAATGCGGTTGATGTCATTCGGGATACTACGTCAGGGAGACGCTACGCCTATGTAGTGCAACATACAACCACCAACCAACTTCTGGTACTTGATGTGACAAACGAAGGGAGTACGGTTGTTGCAAGCAGGTCATTGTTTGGTACTGACCCAATAGGTTCCTTTCCACAAGGATGGCGAGTGCTCGCATACGGCGGACGGTTATATGTTACTACGCGCGAGACAGCTGGAGCCGAGTTACACATTTTTTCAATAGCGAATCCCGCAAATCCGATTGAACTGACTTCGGCTATTGTTAATTTAGCCCGGACAGTGAATGATATGAATATACAAGAACGGGTGGTCGGCGGAATATTGCGTCGGTATCTACTGCTTGCTGCGAGTGCAGCACTCAAAGAATTCGCAGTGTATGAGGTAACAAATGATATACCAATTGAACGTATCGCACTTGATTTACCTGGTACTGAAAATGCGCTTTGTGTCTTTCAAAATGGTGACAGAGTGTATCTTGGCCGACAGCAGACTTCGTCAGGTCCTGAACTGTTTCAATTTAACCTGAGGACACTTCTTGCTGGTGGCACAACGTCACTAGCAGAGAGCGAGGTCGGTGCGGATGTGACAACTATTCGCGGTATAGGGGATTACTTGTTTTTAGGTACCAATAAAACCAGTGCCGAGTTACAGGTCTGGCAAGCTACTGGAGCGAAATGGAATCCTAGTGTTGCAAACGCTGCGCGAGTATCTTTTGTGCAAGCAACACGGCTCGCACCGTTGGGGTTGGATGCTGGTAGCGCATCGCTTTACACGGTAGCACAATCAGTAACCCAGCCGGAACAAATTTCAGTATGGTCAATCCCGTAATCATAAAATCTAACCCTGGGTTCACGTTACTTGAGGTGCTGATTTATTTAGCGCTCTTTAGCGTGATTGCAACGAGCGGTATCGCGGTAACATACCAACTTTTTCGTAGTACGGCAGCTACCAAACAGGCTCTCTCATTACAAACGGAAAGTGATTTTGTTATGAGTAAACTAGCCTGGGCACTCTCAGGTTCGTCTCTGGTCACACTGCCAAATTCGACCACTCTCAAAATTGTCCGTACTACTATCGGGTCTGACAGCCCAGTGATTTTTTCGGTGCAGTCTAATAGGTTGTACGTGTCACGTGGAGTTGGCACTAGTACGGAACTTACTGCCGCGACAGTGAATGTACATGACGTGCATTTTTCTCTGATTGGACACATACTCACAAGTACATTTTGGCTTGATAATCGAGTGTTTTATAGTACTGCATATGTTAACGAATAATATAGTAAAAAAGTCTTCATCAGGATTTATCGCGCTACTAGCGGTTCTGTGCATTAGTCTCGTGTTGCTCGCGACTATGCTCGAGCTCACGAGCACAGGCTGGTATACTCGGTACACTGTTCTAGGACAAGAGCAAAAGGCTCAGTCGGAGACTCTTGCGCACACCTGTCTCTCGGCTGCAGTGTTGCGTATTACAACAGATGTATCGTATGTAGGTAATGCTACGACGACTGACACTGTAGGTGCGTGTTACATATTTCCATTACAACTAAATATCCCAACGGCAGGTACATTGACACTCCGCGTCCGCGCGAAAGTTCAGAATACACTGACGTCACTCGTTGCAGTGTATGATATGCACGATATTCAATTGGATAGTGTGCCCGATGCTCTCCCGTCTACTGGTGCAGAAAATACATCCGCGACAGTAGATGAGTGGCATGAAGTTTTTGATTGATTAATATAAACAGGGCAGTAGATTACAAAAATTATTTCGTGATTATACTAGTAGATAGTACACGTAGAGTAAGCGCGCGACGCGTTTGTTCTTATTAGTTCTCATAAAAATAATTCATATGAATCGTTCGGTGAATGTTGGTGGACAGGGGCGAGTGATGCAACGTGGTTTTACCTTAATGGAATTACTAGTCGTGATTGGCATTATTGCCATTCTCGCAGCGATTGTGGTCGTTGCATTAAATCCTTCCCGACAATTTGCGCAAGCGCGCAACACTGAACGTGAGGCGAGCGTCTCGACCATTTTAAATGCCATCGGCCAAAATGTAGCCGATAATAAAGGAACGTTTAGCTGTGGAGCCGTTGTCATTGGTAGCGCGAGTAGTACTATCGGAACGGCAAATTTGGATTTGGCCAGTTGTCTCGTACCGACCTATATTCCATCAGCTCTACCTGTTGATCCAAATGCGGGAACTGAGACAAATACAAAATTTACAGTGAGTAAAGATTCTCTCGGGCGGGTGATGGTTTGTTCGCCAGAACATGGTATCGAGTCGTCTCTCCCTGGAGTCGGAGCGTACTGCCTCGTACGTTAACGGTACTGTAAAGAAAGTGTCAAAACACAACCCCCACGTAATAGGGGTTTTGTGTTTCTCTAAATGTACCTGTATACAGGTACATTTAGAGAGTTGCTGACAGAATTACTGACAGAGTTTGGAACGTGAAGGAGTGGGGTGTTGGTGAGGTGAATGTGCTGGTGTACCCCGGAGGTCCCTTTTGCATGCGAATTTGACAATAACGTAAAAGTATGATATTTTACCGGCAAATACAAGATCTTTCCATAGATCTTTGAAATTCTTTTAGGAGGGTTGTGGATGAATTCAGGTTCAACGAGTCAGTGGTATTTGCGGACGCTTGTGCCGTTTCGGTGGTCGATTGTGTGGCTCTTGTGCTGCGGAATCGCGATTGCTTTGGTGTCGGCTGGATTGCCGATGCTTTTGAAGTATATTATCGATGCGTCGCTGCCCGCAGACAATAACAATTCACTGTTGTATCTCTATATCCCACTGTCACTGCTCGTGTCGGTTCCGGTCACGTTTGTGCTGCGGGAACGTCTGATTGATCGCTATATGCAGCAGTTCAAGCAGAAAGCGTTCAAGCAGGGGCTACGGCAAGATATCTCGTTCTACGAAGAACGGGACAGTGCTGTAGTGATGCAGCAAATGGGTAAAGGGGTGGAGTCGAGCGGACGGTTGATGACCGTGCTTTCGAACAGCGATCTATTGATCGATATCCCGCTTGCTCTCTGGGCAGCGTGCTACATCGGCAGTTACAGTCTGAAAGCGCTCGGACTCCTCGTTGTGTTTCTCGGCATCTTTGCCGTTACGGCTCGCCGCTTTGGCGGACAGTTGTCTCGCACCGAACGCCTGTTCCAAACCATTGATACTAACCTCTCGGCTAAGCAGCAAGAGTCCATCTATCATGTGGCGACGGTGCGGGCACATAATGCGAGTAGTCTCATTACGGAGCATACCAATCGTGAAAGTATGACGGCGCTCCAGTTGCAGAACAGAGCAACATGGTTGTACTCAGTGTTCCATTTGCTTGGTCAAGGTGGCCATCGGGTGGCTGAGTCTATCATCCTGATTACGTTCTTGGTACCGCTGCAGAATCATACGCTGTCGTACGGTACGTTCTGGGCGCTGTCGATGTATGCGGGGTATGTGGTGTCGCCGGCTGAATATGTCGGCACCATCTATGCCACGGTCAAACGGGCGTGGGCGAATATCATTCCGCTCCATGAACTGCTGGCAGTTGCGCCCAAAGTAATCGAATCTGAACATCCGCTCACCCTTCCACCCATACGAAATGAGATCGAATTCAAGGGGATTACCTTTAACTACCAAAA
>JANPGF010000011.1:0-121995 GCA_031423775.1 Candidatus Kaiserbacteria bacterium
GTGACACAATGACGTCTTCTCCAAATACAACAGAAGGTACAATGAAAATCAAAAGACAGACAAAGACCAGGAGTTTAGATTTCATAGAGCCAGAGGGTATTATCATTTTTGTTGATAAAGTATACCATCATCTCCAACAATGGATTTAATAGAATTACTTAATACAGTAGAATTCCGCCTGTATTACTGAAGGTGTGTCATCTGACCAGGTCCATCTTGGGACAACTTGGCTACCCGCGGTACATTTTGCTTTTAGGGCATTGGCAAGGGCAGTCAACGAATCACTATCAGGAGTATTGTTGTAACCGACCGTTACCAAAGCACTCCATGGAATGATATCAATACCTATAATATCAGAAGCAGATGTTAGGGATGTTCCAAGAGCTGTGTTGAGTAGTGTTAATTGATCGGGGGTGTATGTTCCTGGTGCAACAAATGTAGAACTATCAATTATAGCTTTTGCAGCATCAATATCTGCTTTTACTGCAATAGATTGGCACATAACAGCTCCCGGAGTAGTAAATGTTTTCAATACTTTACCGCTTTTACCGTCAGTTCCCAGACACTGTTTTTGTGCCCCGGCACATTCAGTGGCTCCTCCAATCGTGTCCGTGCCTCCTTCACTGTATGAGGTGCATTGCAAGATATCAAAAGGTTGCGCTGCCGCTTTACACATTTTGTAATCATTTAACCATTCACCTTGATTCACTTGTGTGCAACATGCATTGCTCCCATTAATATCACAAGATGCCGCTTGAGTGCTGTCAAACGAACAGGTCGCAGCATCCCACCCCCACTCAGGGTGTACACCAATTGAGCCGTCGGTATTTCCATAAAAACCTGCCGTATTCCCAGAGAATTTTCCTTTTAAAACAGTAGTACAAACACGGTTGCAAGCGTCTATGTCACTTTCATTTGGTTGTGCATCATTTTGTATGCCAGAACAGTCATAGTTAACACAACTAGGGCCAGCAAGTGCACAAAAATTCTTGGCTGCTTGATTTGCTAATAATGCCTCGGCAATTATGGAATTTATCGTCGAAGAACTACTCGTGTTATCCAACGGATTTATAGCAATCATGTTCTTAGTGATATCAGTATTCACCGTATTTAAAATCAATACCGCTCCAAGAATAATCAGGAGCCCCACAAGCGCGCCTCTAATCTCATCCTTCGCCTCTTGTTTGTGCGTCACTACATCATCAAGCATGTACTTAGCTCCAGCAATCACTATTTTAAAGACGGCCAAGAGGGCCGCAATACTAATAGCAAGTCGATAGAGTGAATTAATATAGTCGCCGAACTTTAGATCACTAGGATTCGGAATACCAGGAATACCAACCAGAGGAATAAACGGTGCTCGATCAAGTGACACAATGACGTCTTCTCCAAATACAACAGAAGGTACAATGAAAATCAAAAGACAGACAAAGACCAGGAGTTTAGATTTCATAGAGCCAGAGGGTATTATCATTTTTGTTGATAAAGTATAGTATTTTCCCGTCGTTCCCAATGCTAAGATTTGTAATATCAATTTCACGGCCAACTGTTTGGAGGGGTACAATCATTTGATTGGCTGAGTGGTTCTTTAGGTCAATTTTCCAGAGGTTGTCAGCAAACGATACATCACCGCGATACCAATCGGTTGGATATTCCTGAGAAAAATTACCCATTTCATATCCACAGTACAAAATAGTACTGTTTGTTGGAGCAAAAATACACTTACTAGGTTCAAAAATTGCTGGAATCGGACTAAGTTTGCCAGTAGCAAAATTATATACGGTGGTAAATGGTGCCCCGGTACCCGATTGTTCAGTTTTTATAATATATTCGCTATTTGCCTTGGCGGTTAAGCCCAGTCCATCAATTGGTTGGCGAACAATACTTCCGCCCTTTATAGCATAGAGATAGCCCCGTAATTCGGTAGCCGTTTTTGGATACGCATAGTGCGGCACGGCTGGATTATGACTCCATATCATCGTTACAGCCTGGAATGGAATAGTAAAGAGTACACGGGTTGCTCCAGTTGCTGGTGTATAAACACTCCCCCGAGTACCGTCTGAGCTCAGTTCGGTATAGAGGAGTTCATTTTCATTTGAGAAAGTGTAATCAACAATTTGCGGGTCGAGCATGATTGAGTCAGCGGTTGAGCTTCCTGTTAAGGTGAGCAAAATAACCTTGCTTGTATTGCTGTAACCAGAACGTACTGCAACATACGATCCGTCTGGACTAAAAGCTGCTGATTCAGCGTTCGGCACTGTCACATTTGAGAGTCGTACCTCCTCCCCACTTTCGAGATTGATTTGATATACGTTACCCGTACCGGCTTCTGCGTAGCGAACAAGTCTAGTGGTAGTGCCGTTATTAGTATTTTTAAATTCGGCAAAGCCAACTACAGGTCTCGTAGTGAGTTGGCGTAGTGCATCTTTCTTTACATCGACCGTAACAGTAGTTGGTTCAGGCGTAGGGGCAGGATTGGCTACGGTGTTGCTGGTAAAAGAACCAAAGTTTGCGAAATATTCAGTCACCTTGGTAGGAGTGCCATAGACCAAGAGGTAGAGCCAAATAGCAAATAGTAGTACTACTGCACCAACTCCAAAAATAATGAGCGAGGTTTTTTTCATACGTTAAAAGCTAACTTGGAATGATTGTTTATCCCCCTGAACAAGTGTTACTAGATTTCGTACCTGGAATGTGACCAAAGCCTGTCCGTTAGTTCTACGTTCCAGATTTATTTCAAAAGGGTCACTATTTTGGGTGTTAGTACGTATTCCGTCTATACTCCATTCTGTCAGGAAATTACGACTGCCAGGACGCATATCAATATTGTAAGGGACGGCACGAATGGTGGTATTGTTTCCTACGAAGTGGAGTGTGTCACCGATACTTTTTTTGGAAAGTCCGTAGAGAATATTTTGCTCATAAAAACGCAGCGATACTTTTTTTGAAGGAATAGAAACAAGTTTGCGCATGACGGTTACACCATTTTTATTTTGAATGGTTACCGCTACGATACTTGAGTTGCCGTACGGGATTGTAATTTGGGCCCGATTGGTTCCATTTTTTGGTCCTCCATAAATTGAGGCACCATTCATCTGCCAGTTATACGTATAGTCACCTGGTGACAAGATCCCGTTTTTGTCATGGAGTAACGCCGTAACATTAACTTCACTGCCAAATACCGGTAGAGCGCGCCCTTGGTAAAAAACAGGTACATAGGTCATTGGCTCGATAATTAGGTCAAAATACAGTGGAGTGATCACTTTTGACGCTTCTACGGGGAATTTTCCTGGTGTGACCAATCGAGCGGTAATTTTCTTCGAAGCTCCTAGTGCTGGAGCGGTGAGACTGATTGAACGCTGGTCTTTAACATTAGTAGCCTCTACCCCATCAATTAACCAGACGATGGTCGCGCCTGTCGCATTAAGACTATAGTCATCAATGGTTGCGGTGACGGGTTCGTTTGGTTGAGGGTATTCCGGTTCAGCGGTAATCATGAGTGATCCTGCTGTTACGTTGCCATCAAATTGTGCGTGGAGCACAGTAATAGGCATGAGAGCGGATAAGGTGAGAAGAAATAGAATAAAACGCATACCACTATTGTAGCAAACGTTTTTGTTATAAAGTCACGCTACCCTCACCTATTTTGGATGCCACAGTACCGCAATGATCCAAAGCCAAAAAACCGGGAAAATTTGTAAGACAGGGATAAATGATCCAAGCAATGTAAGTATCAGGGTTCCAATTTTAGCGCCAGAACCTGTCCCAAACCAGGGATGAATTAAAACAATTTTAAATTGGAGGGTGGAAATAAGGATAATACAACAACGAAAGAAAAAAATAACACCACTCAATCCTAAAAAAATAACAAGAAATGCCTCAGCCCCTATCCCTCCCCAACTTTGGGAGAGGGCTGCAATCGTATCAGGATCAATAGCCGTGTATAACCAAGCAGCAACACCAAAAGAAATGGTTGCAAAGGCGGCTAATATCATTTCAAAAAATATATAGTAGGGCCAATACCAGATTGCAATTTCGGCTACAATTGGTGTGGCTCGAACTCGGGCTAGATTATTCGTTACAAGCGCTTGCATACGACCAACTTGACGCCCTGCCTTGTAAGGCGCTCCACCCCACACACCTTCAAGTTGGCGTTGATTATTCTCGTATCGAGTTATCTGTTGCCTTTGTTCAGCCTCTGCGGCCGCCCTGATTACTTGCACATTACTGATACCGCGATTATCTGTATTAGTCTCTTTCGGACCGCGTAGGTTAGTATCCAAGTATTGATCAGCGAATTCATCAGAAACGCTCTTTCTTTGGTTAGGGTTCTCCATATTCCCTTCAGTATACTATAGGACTTACATACAGAGCACATCTAGTTGTCATACTATTGAACATACCGCTTGTCGTAAAGTTGCTACGACAAGCGGTATGTTCAGTTGTACTCCTAGAGTTGTATAGACGTGTGTACGTTCCGGATTACAACTGGCTCTGTTCAAGTTCGCGCCGCGCGTTCTTGATTTTCAGAATTTGTGACGGATCGGAGGTGATAATTTGGTCTTCGGTATAGGACGCAATAACTTTGATGGCAACGTGTTTTAATCCAACGAAGAAGATCCCTTCCCCCACTCCTGATTCCAACAAAAGGAATTTCTCTTCATCGGTGAGGTTAAACGTTCGTTGAATGTTATCGATGGCGGTAGGTGACTGCTTCATGAGGAACTGGAGGGATGAGTTTGTAATCATCGGCACCCCATACGGCGAACGGAGGAAGTCGTCTACGTCCTGGGTAATTGTAGCAATCCCAAGGAAGTATTTACGTCCACGTTTCGCGAGACTAAAGAGGAATGAAGCAGTGTCTTCAGATTTCATCATCCACCAGGCTTCGTCAATAACAAGAAGGCGTTTTACTAACCGACGACGAATGGCTGACCAAATATAGTTGGTAACAATAAACATGGCGATGGTCTTAAGTTCATCTTCCATGTCACGGAGTGAGAACACAACAAATTTTTGGTTAATATCAACGTTGGTTGGTTGATTCATAAAGCCAGACCAGGTACCTGAAGTGTATTTCTGTAAACGGCTAATCAGTGACGCACTTCCGTTCATTCCAGCTAGTACCATTTCAAAGTCAGAAAGGAGTGGTGGTTCAAGTTCCGCAAAGTTACTTTGTTCGGTAATGTCTTTGAGGGCATAGGTCTCGCGGATGGCGAGGTCTATTACCGTCTCCTCTTCGGGTGAGAGACCGCTCAACATAAGACGAAAGAGTCCAATCAAATGTACGATTTGGGATCGAAGGATGTCGGCAGGGTCCTCATCAGGTGCGGGTGGTGGAAGGTCAAATGGATTAATGTGATGTTTTGACGACAGTGAAATATTGAAAAAGCGGCCACCAGTAGCTTCAGCTAGGTACTCGTACTCACGCTCTGGGTCAATGACGATTACCTCAGTACCGAACATGAGTGATCGGAGGATCTCGAGCTTAATACTGTATGACTTTCCTGCACCGGACGTCGCAAAGGTAACCGAGTTATAGTTAGTGAGTCCAAATCGGTCAAAGAGCACAAGTGACGAGTTGTGCCGGTTTACGCCATACAAAATACCGGTATCAGAAGTGAGGTCAAACGAGGTGAATGGGAAAAAACTCGAAAGTGGTGATGAGTTAAATTTACTATGGGTAAGAAGTTCGTCACTCGCAGTTGGAAAGACACTTTTAAGTCCTGGTTCCTGTCGAAAGAGGGCTGGTTTGATATATATTAGTTTCGAATCAAGGACGCCTTTAATATCATTTTCAACCTTATTTAATTCAGTTTCGTCCTTACCATACACTGCGATATAGAGCCCGACATCAAAGAGTTTCTCTTCGGCTTGTTGGAGTTTGTCGCGGAGTTCCTCGAGGTTGCGGTATGCAGCTTCAAGTTGCGGATCTCGTACCTCTCCACGCTCAGCCCGGATATTAATTTGACTCTGCACCTCAGCAACTTTCTTCTGAAATTTTTTAAGTGTCTCGGCAGTGCTGATAGGGTGAATAATGATCGTAACATCGATCTCTTTTTCCATGTTCAAAATAGGTTCAAGCCAACCATCATTAAGATATCGTGGATAGGATACTGCATAAAATACCCGAGCTTGAGTACCACTAATACTAATGCTGCCTGGTTTGATACTGACTGCAGATGGCGCAATAACGTCAGTTAAGGTGAGCAAACTATCACTAATAGCAGCTTGATTTTCAGTCTGTGGTGCTTTTGGTTTGAGGTTGTCGAGAATTCCCATACTAATAGTAGTTTACTGCATTGTTGGCGCGCTGCCAGTGATATCCCCGGGATTGTAGGTGTGGTAAAAGAGTTCAACTAGTTCATCAGTTTGGAGTGCTATCGTGCGTACCCCAATACGATTGAGTCCTTGTTCTACCACGGCTTGTCGCTGTTCGAGTTGTAGTCGCTGCTCTTCGAGAGTGTTTTCGCCAGCTGGACTCATACGACCTTGGGAGAGGATGCTGCTGAAACTACGACCGATATTCGATTGAATCGGAGTATACGGTACAATCACAAAAAAGTTTTTACTCATCACATCAACTTCAATCGTGAATGAACGAATAAATTCGATATATTCACGGAGCTGGATTTTCATCAGATCGTTGTCTTGGTCATCAAAGCGTTCCCCCAACATTGCGAGATAGGGTTCAATATTTAAACGACGAGATTGCACATAAATTTGCAGTGAAAAATCAAGGGTGTTCAAAAAGTTTTGAAATTGAAACAGAATTGCTTTCTGTTCATCTTGGGATTTAAGTGCAAAGTTTACCGATGAAGCCAAGAGTACTTTGCACAATTGTCCAGATTTCAAGATAACAATACCGTCTTTAATATCACGGACAGCGACAAAGTCTTGGGTTGCGGGGGTGGTGTTAGTTGCCATAGGTTATTTCTTTTGTAGTGCCTGGAGTTCGAGACGTCGGGCGAGCGCAGTAATGTCTTTGCGCGGCTCGCTGCTGGCAGGCGTTACAATTGGATTTCGAACAATCGTAGTTGGAGTAAACGGTTCCTTGTATACAATTTCTCGTTTTTGTTGCCAGAGGTATAGTCTATCACGCTTGTAATGGTTGTAGATTGCTTCGAGGAAATGTGAAAACGGCCGATTGTTGACGGGGTAGAACGCAAGCGCCGCGGTAAAGAGTCCGATAATTGCAATCGGAATAATTGCAAAAATTAAAGGCAATAAAAGAAAAGAGACTAAACACATCCCCCCGCCACCACCGAGGTATAAAAATTGTCGCCATGTGAATGGTCCAAAAATTTTATCTTCGATCTCGATGAACTGAGGGACTTCAAACTGCATGAATGTATTATACACGGATGAACATGGTATCTGCTATGTTCTCCGCAGGGACTTAGTTTAATAGTTGCAAAGTTGAATGGTTAAATAGCCACGTAAAAAACTTTGCAACAATTAAACTATTAAACCATTCAACTAGTTCCCCCATCTAGGTGGCTCAATCGGTGGTACGGGGGTTGAGTTTTGAGGTTGGGTTGCTCCGTTTGTGTAGCTTGGTAAATCAGATAATGGCTGGCGCGTAACTGGTTGTTCGGAACTGTAGGTAGCTTCAGCTGTAGGTTGATAATTCGAGCGGGCAGCGTTTGCATCCATAGCCATGGTATGAAGTTCTGGAGCAACGGCTGGTGTTGGCGCTGGTTGATACGTTGGGGCTGTCGCCTGCGGTTGACTCTGGCTGACTGCGTAACTACTCACTGGTGCTAAATGAATGGTAGGTTCTGGACTCGGCTTTGCAACTTCAATTCCCTCCTCCCCCTCTTCTTTGGGTACAACAAAATTTGGATCGGATAATGGCGCGAGGAAGCCAAGCACGTCAGCCCCTAATAGTGCAGCGGTGCGAGCGTCAGCTCCGAGTTCTTGTTGAATGAGTGGGACTGTGTCAGCTACTTTATAAAAACCAAAAATAATATCAGTGATAAGTATGACCACCTTTTTACGACTATCAATATCGTTAATAGCAAATGCACTGAGAATATCAGCGAGAGCGAGCTTCCCCTCATTAGAAAACGCGAGGTATTTTTGTGTGTCGTTCGCTCCAGTAAAGAGGTTTTTACGCACATCATGAGTAATCGTTTGATGACTTAATCTGTCGTAATCACTGTCAGTAATAAATAAACTGAGCGCTGCATTTACCACTGCAGTTATTTTTTGTGTATCTAGGTTATTCTGCACAATAAAGGTTTGAAGGTCAGTATCCGAACCAATAGTGAGTATTTTACTACTGCAAAACAGAACAAGCTCACGAATTATTCCTGGTGCAACAGATAGTTTCTGGAGAGTGTTGCGTACATACTGCGGTATAAGGCCACTATCTAGAAACTCACGCTGCTCGGAAGTAGCAGTAAGGTATGCTTCACTAAATTTTTCCCAGTTGTTTGAAGGCATAGTTAGTTTTAGAATAATCCCAATTGAGCACCAAAGGTATTATTATCACTCCAAGTTCGCCACATTTTAATAACGCGTGCGTCAGTTCCCGGTTTATTAATAACATTATTTTTAATGTTATCTCGTATATCTGTAAGGTCTCCTGTTAATATACCACCATTACGCATACGTTCCTGTACCATCTGTGGTGTGATAAATTCTGCCATTTCAGCTTGTTTGAATACTCCAACTGGCATTTTGCCAATATCTTGGATGCTGCGGTTAGCTAGACCTGCACGTTGTTTATTTCCAACAACACTACTACTAAGGTTAGTAGTAGCCCCACCCTTACCTGCACCCGAGTAGCCATTTGTGGCAATTGATGACCAGCCAGCCTTACGGGCGTCTTTCATTTTCTGTATATCAGCTGCAGCAAAGTGACCTGTCTTATTGAGACCTTCAATGTCAGCATCTGTGAGATGAACAGCCACACGCTGGTCAGTAAGTTTTTTAACACCGAGATGTTCCTTTTCATCAGCGGTCATACTGGTAATAGTCTTCTGAAGTTCTTCAAATGCTGTATTGAGGTCAGTAGTAGATGCTGTTGCTGAATCAAGTGTGTCAATATGCTTGTCATAGTCATGGTGACGGTGACTTGATGCTTCCAGGTCATTGGTACGACGTTGCGTTTCTTCGCGGAATTTTTTGTCGTCTGAGTATGAATAAGCACCCCCAAATTTTGCTTTCTTTCCTGCTTCAATAGCGGCCAAGCGCTCTCGTTCTGTGAAAGTACCCAAACTAGCTATAGAAACAGCTCGTTTGAAACCACGGCCGGTACTGCTACTTTGCAAACGATTATTTAGTTTTTCGGACTGGGTAGACATAAATCCTGTTGTAGTTCTAGCACCAAACCGCAATGGCGCGAGTGCGGCATTCTGCATACCGCCAGTAATTTTCTTTCTCCAACTGTCTCCGATTGATACCGCAGTACTCGCTCCGACCGCACCCATATTTTTTGCCACCACAAGTGATGCGACGAGGAAAATCATAGCGAGGATGAAAAATGGAATGGCCATTTCAGCACTGCTCGCGTTAACAGCGCCGCTTGCAAACATAAGACCGTAATCAACATTTTGTACATCAGCATAGGTACTGAGGACCTTAAAGGACAGGTACAACATCAAGAGATAGGCAGGCGCAAAAAACGCTTGACCAAGAAATCCATCGATATATTTTTTTGAATGGTGCGCAAATGAAGGAAATACCCAGCCAATAAACATCACTGGTGAAAAAACCAGATAAATATTGAGTACAATAAAACGGATCATAAGGAGGATTCCGCCGGCTGCAAACACAAATGAGGCAACAGCAAAGAAAATCATAATACCGAATATGTAGGTAAATGCTCCCCCACCCTGTTCCAGGGTGACAAACTGACTCTGGTCCAATTTAAGAATGGTGCCAAGGTTAATGACATTAATAAATGCATTAGAAATACTTGGTGTATCACGAAAACCGTTCGCGATCACTGACGCGGTAATGTCTGAAATATCAATCAGGAATTTGATGATAAACAAACTAAAGTTTACCAATAGTGCGGCACCAATGAGGTTTACCAGCATCTTACGACCGTTGTGATCATCAGCATCAAGTATCATCTTGAAACCGATGTACACTAGTCCAAAAATAAAGGTCAAATTAAAGAGATCTCGAACAATTTTCCAGGTCTCTTCGACCGCCACACCCACGTTGTGATTGTAGTATAAGTCACCAAATCCTAACAAGAACTTGTTTAGCCCGACATCAAATATTGCTCCAGACCACCCAAATATGGTTCCAAATACCCCAAGCACAAAACCGTACATCATTCGGTAGATGGGATTGTTGAATCCCCCGATGACTTCACCAACAGCGGCTTGTTGTGCATCAACTTGTGGAGATGGGGCCGGGTTAGTTAGACTTTGACCAGGATGTAGTACTGGTTGAGCTGGTTGAGTTGGGCCGCCCGGGAGAGGTGCCGGGTTGTCACCAAATACTTCATCGTAAGCCATTACTCGTGTGCCTGGGAATAAGAATGAGGTTGCAATAAAAAACAAGACAAAAGCTATAAAACTTTTCCGTAGAGCCATTTTTTGTTTTCCAAATTGAATACCCATGTATACCCCAAAGCACATAGAATGCTGATACTATTCTATCACCTCCCTACTCATAAATAGCTCGTAATCCAGTGTCTTTCCGTGACAAGTACAACAATTTATACTCGACTGTTCCAGTCCACTCGCCTTGCTTCAAGAGTCGCTTGTGAAGTCAAGACACCAGATTGTACTAGGCTTGTATAATCGGTAGCTGCTTTTCCACGAATTGCGTTAGCAGAGGTTGTGGCGGTAGCGCTACTACTCGCAGTATCGTATCTGAAGATGAGCTGTCGTAGAGCCGTAATGTTAAGACTAGTTTGAGTTTTAATTTGTTCAGTTTCGCCCACAATCTTTTCCATGTTTGCTTGAACAGTTGCTCCTTGGGCTTTTAGGCTTGTAAAGGTGGTGTTGGCAGCATTTGGATTACTATCTGAAATAAGAGTGAGTGCATCGTGGACTGAACTCAGCAGACCTTGTAACTCACTAATTTGCGTTGGGGTTAACGTATTATTCGTTGCCGCAAAATTAACTTTTGACATTGCGTCATTGTACGTACTATTACCGACGATTCCCAGGTATATAGCATTACTGTTATCAAGAAGGTTATCAATCGCTGATACTCCCGCAGATACTAGGGCCAGGTTTTCAACTGCTTTTGTTTGCGTGGTATTTGATGCCAGAGTATAGAAATCAGTCTCAATTTGGAGTGATTTGTCCATTTGCTTACGGATAGCAACAGTATCAAGAATTGTTGCTTGATCAGCAGCAGCATCAATATACGATGAACTTGTACTACTGTTTCCGTAGTTACTGTAGTCTGTATAATTACTGTTACCACCTAGACCCAACAGTCCGTTTAATCCCTGCATTGCTTGAAGAGTGAGTTGGTTGATCAAGGCACCAATGATTTCGTTAATTTCATCGGCCTGGATGAGTGATTGTGGCCCCGTTGATAACTGGAACGTCAAAGCTTCCTCGATGACTTTACCCGGAGTAGTTATTTTACAGTTTTGTCCCTTGGCGGTTGGTTTGCCCTCGATACTTTCACAAATAGTTTTAGACAAAAAACCATCATTCCAGTTTGCAATCGTTATTTGTTGCCCTGCTTCATTCACTAGTTTTGCACTGAGTTTTGCTTCGGCATCGAGGTACGCCCCGTACGGTGTATTTTGCGGGTTGCTCGTAATACTAATCCAGTCCTGCCAACCATGGTCCCCAACACCGTTCAGGAAGCCTTCGATGTTGTTTTTAATGTCACTGAGCTTACACATTGGAGTGGTTGCTCCTGATGACTGCCCACTTCGAGCTTGGGCATAGTTTATTTGCAAAGCGACTTGAATATCGAGTTTAAACGGTGAACAAATAAATGATCCGATACCACCGAGGCTCTTGATATATTCCCCGGCTGTCGTATCAATTGCATCGAGGAGCATACCATTAAGATCAGTAATAAACGCCGGACTACCCTGGAACCCAGAGTTAATCCAGTTCACCATACTTTTAGTCATGTTACTGACCATTTGTTTGGCAATTGACCAGGCAATACCGTCAAGCGTTTCTTTTGTAAAGAGGCCTGCTGTTGCTCCTGCAGTACCAACGTTTGCAACAGATGAAATAGTATTTTTAATACCATTCATAATTGCTGTTGGCTCCTGCGCTGGAATACCTACTGGTGCCAGTGATACTGCCTGCGCTGTACGTGCTGGTGCAATCGTTGGTGTTAAAGAGAGTACGGAAAAAATCAGTGTGGTGCAGATTACGTAAGTGAAATTTCGTTTAAATGCAAAAGTCATATAAATAATTATTGAGCTGGTGCAAATTGTGCAAACAAATATGCCGGATCATTCGCTTGCAACAAATTTGCGTATGGCACTAAAGCGTTATAGATATTTGTGAGTGCATTAGAAAGACCAGTCGCATCATCCTGATACCGTTTAATTCGTAGGAGTGAAATAACTGGATCGGTAAACACTAACTTCATTCCATCTAATGTCGCATACATCCCCTGATATACATTAATAAGGTCAAGGTGTTGCTTTTCAAACCCTCGTGGCACTGGTGTTTTTAAAGTTTGATCCCGTAAATTTTTGTACATTGTAATAATGGGATCAAGTTTTTTTAGTTCGTTAGCATTGTTCATTTGAGTAGCCTGTTTCAGAATTTGTAACTCGCCTTCGGTGCCTGCGGGCACATCATTATTGATGATTATTGCTGCTAACGTATTTGCGTAGGTGCGAATTGCCTCGGGAGAACTTTCAATTACAGTAATATTGTTTGTATTATAAACAGTGTCTTTTATGGCTGTCTTACTAATGAGCGATGCAGTGTCGGCAATAATTTTAGCCTTATCGGGCCCCACATTTCCACGTGCTTTTGATTCCATTACTGCCTGAAAAAGTTGAATCCCCATTTGGTCGGTCACGGTGTCAGGCATAGTATAGGTACTACTTGCCTGTTTTGGATGGCTCTCAATATCGAGTGGGGCATCAGTTACAAATTCCTCTTGCCAATCTTCTATACCGTTTTGATTGTTATCTGTAGCGGAAATGTATGTACGATTTTCAGGTTGGGTGGCTACAGAGTAGACCCCTTCTTTTGATACAGTTTGTGTACTCCCCCCAAAGTGGGTGATGACATATGAACCGGCAACTAGTCCAAAACCAATCACAAATGCGCCGAGTACTTTCGAGTTAGATTTCATAGCTATAGCATTAGTATAGCAAGGCAATAAGTGGTTACAGAGCCTGTGGTGTATAAACTGTGTAGTACTCGGGAAAACTACGAAGAATGAGCTGTGGATACAGTGGGGATAGTTTTCAGAATGTGAGTGAGTTCAAGCCAGGTTTTAAGTGGAATTGTTTCTGCGCGCGCATCAAGAGGGATAGAGAGTTTTGTGAATATTTCGATGAGGACTGCCCTGTCATAGAGATGAGTAAAGTTAGAGAGAAGTTGTTTGCGTTTTTGTCCAAACCCGAGGTGTAAAAGGTTAAAAAATATAGCTGGTTCGGCAGAATCTGTAAAATTATCTCGACTAATATTGGTGATCTGCAAAATCGCTGAATCAACTTTTGGTGGCGGGTTAAAATGACCACGCGTGACCGTTTTGATATATTTCGGTACTCCAAATGCCTGTACTGAAAGTGATAGAATCGATTCCTTTTCGTCGCGGGCAATGCGTGTAACTACTTCTTTTTGCATTAAAAAAACGAGAGTAGTCGGCTTTATCTCACCCTCAAGTAGCGTTCTGAGCAAAAAACCAGAGAGATAATAGGGTATATTCGCGACGACTTTAAAGCTGTGGTACGTGAGACTCAGTGCCGTTACATCTAGAGTTCTCGCATCAAGGTGATGTAATTTTAGTTTTCCTGCTGAAATTTCAGCTTGAAAAACTGTTTCGAGAATAGTTATAGCTCGGACATCAGCTTCAACCGCTATCACTGTTGCTCCAGTAGCCAGGAGGCTTTTCGTTAAAGCACCGGTTCCTGGTCCAATCTCAAGAATAATGTCTCGTGCAGTCACATCCCCGGCCTCAGTTAACCATCTCGGCACTACGTCACTCGTGAGAAAATTTTGTCCTAATGACTTTTTATGTTGAAAACGCTCGCTATTTTCGATTTCCTTGTCTGCTCTTCGTTTTCGTTCTTCATTCATATATAGGTAGTATACGCGAGGATACCCCTAAGTATGCATTAATACAAGCAAATATTAGGCCAGAGTTGAGAAAAATATGAAACTTAGTCCAAGAACACTGTTGTTTCGTAGCCTGAACCACCCCACCCCTTACTCCTGCCACCGGTACTTTCAATATACTCCCCACTAATATCGTTGATAAAGTTAGACGGAACGTTTACTTTGGTTTGGCCGTAAATGGTACGCATATGGGCGTACGTCAGAAAAACCTTTAATTCAGCGCGAGTAAGCGCAACGTAGAATAGTCGTCGTTCTTCTTCGTGGTCAATCCCGGCGTCATCAAGTCTGGCATGAGGAAAGAGGCCTTCTTCGAGTCCGCAAATTATGACGTATGGGAATTCGAGACCTTTGGCTGAGTGAACGGTCATGAGACGTACCGCGTCTTGCTCTTCCTTCGCTTTAATTTCGTCCTGATCACTTTGCAAAGCTGCATTTTCGAGGAGTGCTTCCACTGCCGCTTCCGGGGACAGCTCGTCATAGCGTACCGCTAAGGTAACTAATTCTCTGAGGTTTTCCAAACGTGACATGTCATCCTCGGTACCATTTTTCTTGAGTTCAGTTTCCATTCCGGTCCGTTTCATAATGAATTTTAAGGTTTCAGACAGGACCTTCGTGCGAGCCTCATCAGCAATATCTGACATCATCTGGTAAAAACGCTCAACCTTTTCGAGGGTAGCTCCTTTAAGTTCGGCCCGCTGACCTGCCAAGATTTTATCCAGGGTCACTTTTCCGATACCGCGGGCTGGCTCATTAATCACGCGGTTTAAATCAGCGGTACTTTCAGGGTTTAGTGCGAGGCGAAGATATGACAGTACATCTTTTACCTCTTTTCGTTCGAAGAATTTTGTACCGAGAAGTTGGTACGGAATATTGAAATTAAGAAACGCCTCTTCCAGTCCGCGGGACTGGAAGTTTGTGCGGTAGAGGACTGCAACATCAGATGGGGCTGCTCCTTCAGCAATTAATTTCTTTGCCGTTTGGGCGATATATTCAGCTTCGTCTACTCCGGTCATAGCTGCATGGAGACTAATTTTGTCACCCTCATCGTTACTCGTGAAGACTTCTTTTTCAACCCGGTTACGGTTTTTCTTGATAACATCGTTTGAGGCACCGATGATATTTTTTGTAGAACGGTAGTTTTCTTCTAACAGAATAGTTTTGGCAGTTGGAAAAATACGTTCAAATTGCAGGACATTTTTAATATCTGCTCCTCGCCACGAATAGATGTTTTGATCAATATCACCTACTACACAGAGGTTATGTTTTTCTCCGGTGAGTAATTTTGCAATTTCAAATTGCACTCGGTTGGTGTCCTGGTACTCGTCGATATGAATATATTGATAACGGTTTTGGAGAACTTCTCGAATATGAGGGTACTGTTCAATCATGCGTAGTGTTTTGATCAGGAGATCATCAAAATCAAGAGCATGTTCAGACCGCATAATTTCTTCATATTTAATCCAAACTTCGGCAGCGACCCGATCTGGATACGAGGAGGCCGCATCCTTAAATTGCTGGGGAGTTTTAGCGTCACCTTTAGCCCGGGAAATTTTACTGATCATAGTTCGCGGTTCAAATTCCTTGGGATTGTACCCACCTGCTTCTAGTGCTGTTTTAATTGCCCGGATACTGTCAGCGCGGTCGTAGATAGTAAAGTGTCGACGCAGACCAATGGTTTCGTGATGCTCTCGTAAAATACGGACTCCTAGAGCGTGGAATGTCGTAACAGTTGGAAGTGTGTGAATCCCCGGTTGATTTTCGGGTGGGTACTGGTGGATGAGTTTTTCTACCCGCTCACGCATCTCTTTGGCGGCTTTATTCGTGAAAGTAACGGCTAAAATATGGTGTGGGGCAACACCGTTTTGAATAAGGTGCACAATCCGATGAGTGATCACACGTGTTTTCCCTGATCCGGCACCTGCGAGAATAAGTAATGGTCCACTGATATATCCGACAGCCTCTCGTTGTGCTGGATTGAGTCCTTCAAGGTACGGAATGGTGTTCATATTTGGTAGCTACTATACCACAGCAGACATGGTAAATTGATATATTCCGTTGTTGCCCTGCATAAAATAAATTTCACCGTACAAAAAGTACGGCTCAAATTATTTTATTTGTGCGCCTAGGACTATATCTATTTATCATGTCTGCGTACTACAATGTTTTAAATAAACTGGAAATTAGAAATGGGTATATGTCAATGACATGAATGAGGGCTGTAATCGGTCCTTTTTTGATCACTTTTGTATCAAAAGTTGCAATGTGCAGTACGTCAATTGTGCTGTGGCGTCAGTCTAGTAGAATTACACACATACCGAAGTCTGGTATGTGAAAAAGCGTAACGCGCTTTTTTATTTCCTTCAGAAATTTCCTGTAATGGTTGCATCGCGGCGAGTCCATAACAACCCCACTATTTTACACAAGCTACAACAATCTACTTCGGCACCGAAACGACTGACGACAGCCGGACTGATACTCAAAAAAACTATTACATCGCGTTTCGCGAGAGCTTCTTTTGAGCTGACTGCATTTTTACTCACTGTTATCGTGCCGGTATCAGTGCATGCTGGAGTGCTTGATGGTATTTTGCATGCTGACACTGCTGATGCGAGTGGAACTTCTGAAGAAGTTGTTGCAACAAGTTCTGTGCTCGATATCCCCGTATTAACAGCGGCACAAAACCCCGATCCACAGAGTGTGAGTAATGGTGATGAAGTGCTCGTAGAAGAAGGCGCTCTCGTTTCAGCTGGTCCAGTTGATAAAGATGATATTAAGGCAGCTCATACAGAAAATACTGGTGAAATTACGGTATATACTGTACGGCCGGGTGATTCTTTGTCAGAAATTGCAGCGATGTTTGATGTGACGGCCAACACCATTTTATGGGCTAATGAACTAACCCGCGCTTCGGCTATTCAGCCAGGTGATAACCTTATTATTCTTCCGGTGGCGGGTGTGCGACACATTGTAAAAGCTGGTGATACAATTGCGAGTATTGCAAAAAAATATGATGGAAATGCTGATGAAATTGTTTCATATAACCAACTAGCCTCTGCGACTGCTATTAGTGCTGGGGATACCCTCGTGATTCCAGGCGGTGAAGTTCAAGCCCCAGTAGTCGTAAAGAAACCAGTTATTGCTAAACCAACAAAGATTTCAAACAGTGTAAAAAATCTAACGATAGTAGCAAATACGGCAGGTACTTTGGTTAATCCAGCACCAGGAACAATTGAGACACAAGGTATCCATGGCTATAACGGTGTTGATCTAGGAGGTCCGATCGGTACTACCGTACGGGCCGCTGCTGCTGGTCAGGTTATTATTGCAAAGGCTTCAGGTTATAACGGTGGATATGGTAGTTACATTGTGGTAAAACATCCAAATGGTACCCAGACTCTCTATGGTCACCTGTCTAGGGTTGATGTAACAGTTGGAGAATCAGTGTCCCAGGCTGAGACAATCGGAGCTATCGGTAGTACTGGACGTTCGACGGGGCCACATCTCCATTTCGAAGTGCGTGGCGGCAAAAATCCTTTCTAATAAAAACGTTCAAAACGAGCGAATCTCTTCGTTGGATATGAAAAAATGATAGTCGCCGTACACTTGTACGTCTCCTATCATTTTTTCATATCCGCCTTGTCCTTCATCCCGTTTTGAACGTTTTGCTCTCACTGTCTAAATTTTACTGATTCACAATTAATAATTTTCAAGTATACTTTTTCTATGGTTATCATTGCTCCGCATTTATTAATGTTTCTAGGGTGGTTTCGGGGGCATTCTAAAACGGCAATTGCTATTACAGTGTTTCCTTTTATTATAGTGCGTTCAAAAGAGGAACTTTTTCCTTGGTTGGTAATGCACGAACGAATTCATATACGACAACAGCTCGAATTGTTATGTGTAGGTGCATTAGTGTTATTTATAATTGAAACATTATATGGACGATTTGTCTTAGGTCTTTCAGAACATGAAAACTATCTCTATTTTTCACTTGAACAAGAAGCCTATCGTAATCAACATGATTCTAACTATTTAAAAAATCGTAAACCTTTTTCGGTTTTTTATTATCTCATGCACAAAAAGAAATTCATCCATAAAAATGGTGTGGTAACGTATGTATAATAAGTGGTTCTGCAAAGACATAATTCGATACTAAAGCGCAATATGGTACTTTTTGACAATAGTCAATTTTTACAGTAAAGTCTTGACCAGTTCTTTGTAAAGGAGAAGGTCGTTGCAATTACATCCTCTGGATACGAATCTTGTGTTGGCGAAGCCGATTGAACAGTCGCCCCTGGCTGTTGTTAAAAAGCTTGAAGAAAATAGACAGCTTATCATTGAGCGAAAGCGAAATGGTCACTCGACTATTGTTTCTTTGGTAGGGACACGACCTGGAGATGTGGGAATCTATTCACGTAGCATCCAGGTGCTCACTGATAAATTCCCCGACCACGAAGAAGCGTTGCGAGCGCTTGGTGTTCCTGAAGGAACCTTGCTACAAGCAGAAAATGTAATGGCAGATAAGGATGGTATTGAGCGGTCTTCGATAATTACCCGATTTGCCGGCTCGGGAGCGGAAAGAGCAATTGCCCTGCAAGCTGAGCTGGGTCTCTCAACCTTTGCGTTCTTTAACATCCTGGTACACAAGTATGAAAGTATCGCACACTGGCCATACAGAGATCGACTCGCTCTATTGCGAGAGCTTCTCTCAAAAAATCAGCATCCAGCCCTAGAGTTGGTAGAAATATTAACTGGTTCTCTCGCTGAAATCCAACAACAGAGTCTTTCCCAAAGCTGGGAAGGCTTGGTGTTATATGATGCTGCGGCAGCTACTGAGTTTCGTGTTGATGGTAATCATGATCGTCCTCCCCGCCCGCTTGGGTGTTGGAAATGGAAGGATTATCTCGAGGGTGACTTTGTTGCTACGGGGTGGATTCCTTCAACGTCAAAACGTCACTTTGGTCTCGTAAAAGACTTGATGATTGCACAATACGATCCAAAAACTGGCAATCTGGTACCCTGGGGTAAGGTAGGTATCGGTCTCACTGCACAAGAGCGTCGCGAGTATGCTGATGACTCACTATACCCAATGGTGTTTGAAATTCAGTTTGAATCACGAACCCCAAACTGCAGGCTTACGCTCGCTCAGATTCTTCGTCGGCGATTTGATAAGTCGCCAACTGAGTGCTTCAGTGGAGTGCAATAATACAATACCCTCGGAATTTCCGAGGGTATTTTTTATAGCTTCACTCGATACTGTAATGCCTCAAATATATGTGCCGGTTGTATAACCTCAGCCTGATCCAGGTCTGCTATAGTTCTAGCTACTTTAATAAGGCGATGGTAACTGCGGGGTGAGAGTTGTAGTTTAGCAGATGATTGTTTCAGCAGAGCTTGGACCTCTGGAGTGAGAGTGACGGTTTCGTCGATGTCGCGACTGGTCATGCTGGCATTGGTAGTAATCCCCCGTCCTGCGAGCCTACATGTTTGCCTTGTGCGACTCTCTGCAATGTTAGTACGTGCCGCACTAGTCTCGCCCTCTGCGCGAGCGAGGCTCGTGAGTGTCTCGTAGGGTACATGCGGTACTTCAATCCATAGATCGATACGGTCTAAAATTGGTCCTGATATTTTACCGTGATATGTTTCTTGCATTGCCCTTGCGAGGTCGGTGGTACCATCAAAACTACCCCGGTACGGATTCATTGCAGCTATGAGAATAAAGTCTGCAGGGAAAAGAGCGGTGCCTTGGACACGTGAAATGGTAACCACCCGATCTTCGAGCGGCTGCCGTAAGGCATCAAGTGATCGCCTATCAAACTCGGGGAATTCGTCCATGAAGAGTACCCCGCGGTGGGCTAGGGTAATTTCACCTGGTTTAGGATTGGTGCCCCCGCCAACGAGTGCTGTGTACGACGCTGTATGATGAGGAGTTCTAAATGGTGGGAGGGCGGAAATAGCTTGTTCGGCGCCTCCTGCAATTGAGTGGATGACACCTACTTCGAGCGCTTCCTCTCGTGTGAGCGGTGGTAGGATTCCTTGAAAGGCGCGGGCCAGCATCGTTTTGCCTGTTCCTGGAGGACCAACGAGTAGTACATTATGTCGTCCAGCCGCTGCAATGAGGAGGGCGCGCTTCGCACTTTCCTGCCCTTTGATGTCTTCAAACAAAACCGCACTGTCATACCAACTGGTGTCCAGTTCCGTGAGAGGTGCAGACACCAGTGTTTGGTGGAATTCGTGCGCGTGATCAATATGTCTGATAACTTCATCAAGCGTAGCTGCGGCAATAATGTTGACGTTGGCCACGAGTGCAGCTTCTCGGCTATTTTCTTTGGGTACGATGACTTCGGTAAAACCGGCAGTTTTTGCTGCTTGAACTACCCCGAGTACCCCTTTCACTGGTCGTACTTCACCATCGAGAGATAACTCGCCGACCAAAATTCGTTTAGTAGTGTCAGTTGAAATGAGTTCTGCCGCAAGTAGGTATGCAATTGCGATCGGTAGATCAAAGAGTGGTCCCTCCTTTTTTAAATCTGCAGGTGCGAGTGAGATGACAATTTTTTGATTTTGGGTTTTTGGTGATGGAAAACCTGAATGTTTGAGTGCCGCACTAATCCGATCCTTTGCCTCCTCAATCGCTTTACCAGCTAATCCAACTATTGAAAACGAATGCAGACCTCGAGAGAGGTCTGCTTCAATACGCACAACAGTTCCTCCTTGAACACTCGGTTGAATGGTGAAGACCGGAGTGATACTCATAACAGAGTTCGTTACATCGGCAATTCCGATTCCTGGTCCATGTGCGCCTTGCAGGTTCGTGCTTCAGGATTTACTGCGAGTCGGTCATTTTCAATTGGTGCTCCAGATATTTCGCAAATACCAAATGTCCCAGCTTCAATTTTAGCGAGGGCTCGGGTAATACTACGGTATCGTGTTTCGAGCGCATCAAGTTCTGCAATGCGCTCGTCAGCAGCTTCGGCAGCGTCCGCCAGAAGACTTTCGTCTGCTTCATTCAGTTCGGGCATTTTCACCTCCCAGTCGTCTGTTGTTGGGTTATGTACGGCAATATCAGAAAGTTCGCTAACAATGTCGGTGTAGAGCGTATCGAGTTTTGTTTTGTATGCTGATGTGTCCATAAGTTCAGTATATCACGAAGTGATTATTTGATTACTTTTTCAGCGAGGTTAAGAAAAGCAGTTGTGTTGGTAGTGATGAGGAGTGTATTCGGTGCGATCAAACCATAGATAATTCGCTCTGTACCAGCATCATTGGTGAGTATTCGTACGTCATGCCCTGCGATTGTTCCATCTTTAAATAGCGTGATTCCGGCTTTGGTACTACGTTGTACTGTCTCCCCAAACCATGGTGATAAATCTGCACTGAGGGTTTTTTCCCAAACGAGCATCCCTCCTTTTGCAGTAGCATCATCAGTTGTCTTCAGTACCAACCATGGTTCTGATCGATAATTCCCCGCGGTAACTTGGTTAATTGAAGTCGAAAAATCCGTAGCAACAGTAGCATTCAAGATAGCGAAGGCTGATTGTGGAAGTTTTGAAGGAGTAGCTTTGGTGCTAGTAAGTGAGAGTTCCACTAATGGTTCACCATTTCCCGTTGCATTTTTTAGTATGTCCTGCAGTTCTTGTTTCGTACGTGGAGCTTTGTCTGGTGTGATGAGTACAGCGCTCGCAAAAATAGTGGTTGGAGTAGTTGCTGCAAAGGTAGTAATACTTCTGTGTGCAAGCACTGCTTGGAGGCCGTACCAACCAACTACAACAATGCCACAGCCAAGGGCCGCTGCTACTACGAGATTATTTGTAACTCTGAAGGTTTCTTTCCACCAATTTTTACTTAGCAGTACAAGGTAACGACCAAATATACCAGTTGTCCCCCGCTGCTTCAAAACAAGTGACCAATTTGGTTTTGTTGAAAGGATGTCAGGATCGACAGCGTTCGTTATTATATTCTCAGCATCTCTGTTTTCGGTTTCGGTAGGTGTATCGGTAACGGTATCATCTGTGGTGAATGGTGTAGCTTTCGCGGGAAGCGGAACAACTGGTTCGATGCGCGCTCGAGTAAATGGGGTAATCGGTGGAATCGCTACTGGTACTTCTGGTTCCTCTAGTATGACAGGAGGAGGGGTAGGTTGTTCAATTGCTGCAGTCTCAGTGTACGTTTCAACCGGAATTTCTTGAATGGGTGTGGGTGGGAGTGCAGGAATTATTGGTGAGATTATTTGTTGTGATACTAGTGCAGGAACTGCTATTGGTAATATTGTGTCGAGTGCGTCAATCTCATCCTGTATGTGTTTAGCTTGCGTGAGGTGAGTAGTATCAATTTGTTCTGCCTGTTCCTGAAACGGCTCTTCAGGTAGTGCAACCGGAACTTCCGGAATCACTGCAACTGCACTGTTGGGAGTTGGAAGTGGTACTGATACTCTCGGTAGTGGTGTGCCTCGGGGGGTCATTTTTGCCGCCTTGATTCGACTTACTACTGCTGCATGATCCGCTGTTGAGGTTCGTCCTGTTTGAGTGGTAGCTTTTTGAATAACTCCTTTTCGACGTTCAGCTTCAGGGACGGTGTATTTTGGCTGTTTGCGATCAGCTGCAACTTTCTGCTTGGTGTGCCACCACCCAGTGAAAGTACTTGTGAGGGCACTCAAAAATGAAACATGATTTTGTTTTGTATCAGTAATGATAGTCCCTGTCGTGGTAGTGTCAGTTCTCGAAACAGTAAGTTGTTCAACACCTGGAGTTGCCAACACTGAAGGTTTACTGGCTTTTACTACAGCGTCAAATTCGGTAGTGTCGATTCGAGTGACTGGCGGAGTAGTGACATGTCCCGATTTGCTGAGGGTATGAAACGGAGGATTTGTTTTTTCGGCAACCACAGAAGGTGCTACTGGAGTAGTGACGACTGTTTTTGGTTTCGTGGGTACAACAGTGACTACTTTACTGATCGGTGTAGCAGGTGACTTTTTTGCTGGGGCAGGAACTGGTTTTTGTACCACTACAGCAACAGCCGCTTTCTTTTTTGGTATAACAGCTGCAGCTGGTTTTTCGGCAACAACAACTTTTTTAGTTGGCACTGTCGGCAGCGCTAATCCACGCTCCGCTCGTGTCGCTGTAAGGTCAGCGGCATATGTGCGAACTTTGGGTGTTGTAGGAACGGGAGTGGTTGTACTCATCAGTACTAGTATCTCATAATTTCTGATTTATTTGTGCCCCTGATGTGGGTCAGTTGTGTATCAAATAGCAGAACTGCTCTACATATATATGTAGAGCAGTTGTATCAATGGTATCAGCTGTATTATTGATTATTGCTTCAATCCTTTTTCTGTAGCCCATTCAGGATTACGACGTTTGATTGAAAGTCCAATTTTTCCTTCTTCAATTTTAACGATGGTTACGTCAACAACGTCACCTTCTTTCAGAACGCCGTCGAGTGATTCCATCCGCCATGGAGCAATTTCTGAAATATGGATGAGTCCTTCATGATAGTCATCCATTTTTGCAAAAGCACCAAAGGTTGCGATACGGGTAATGGTGACCGTAAGTAGTTCGCCAATTGAATACATTTTTGTCATAGCTCGAATGGCTGTAGCTGCACGCTCAGCACTTCCCTGTTTACCAGTTATGAACACAGTTCCGTCATCTTCGATGGTGATTTCGTCAACACCACTTTCGGTTTTAATTTTTGTGATGGTCTTGCCACCGCCTCCGATAACAAGTCCAATTTGATCTGGCAGGATAGTGAGTGAAATAATTTCTGGTGCGCGTGGCGAAATGTTGGGCCGGGGTGCGCTAATGACAGTAGTCATCGTGTCCAGAATTTTGAGCCGAGCGACACGGGCGTGTTCGAGTGCTCCCTCGAGAATCTCGAGCGATACCCCGCCGACTTTTACATCCATTTGAATTGCAGTGATACCCACACTGGTCCCGGCCACTTTAAAGTCCATATCACCGTGTTCGTCTTCAGGCCCCTGGATGTCAGTGAGAAGCACGTATTTGTCTCCACTCATCATAACACCAGAAGCGATACCGGCGACTGGTCGAGTGATTGGTACTCCGCCGTCCATGAGTGCAAGTGTACTGCCACACACCGATCCCATAGAGCTCGATCCATTGCTCGACATAGTTTCTGATACGAGTCGAATCGTATACGGAAATTCTGTCTTACTCGGGATGACGGGGAGGAGCGCCTTTTCAGCGAGTGCACCATGCCCAATCATTCTCCGGTTATACCCTCCTACCCGACCGGTTTCACCAACCGAAAATGGGGGAAAATTGTAGTGATGCATAAAACGCTTACTAGTGTCGCGTTCTTCTATGCTGTCGATAGTCTGTGCAC
Organism: Candidatus Kaiserbacteria bacterium; assembly: GCA_031423775.1. Classification (GTDB taxonomy): domain Bacteria; phylum Patescibacteriota; class Minisyncoccia; order Phycocordibacterales; family UBA918; genus OLB19. The sequence goes on from JANPGF010000011.1 coordinate 24,597, forward strand.
TCTCAGGTCCGCCGAGTGTGAGGACGGACAACATGTGTGTTTCTCCGCGATAGAAAATACCACTACCGTGGAGGACTGGACTGATGCCGCCCGCTTGTGCAAACAAAGGTCTAAGAGTATTGAAGTCACGACCGTCCGTTCGTTCTCCGCGGTCAATTGCCCCGCGGTGAATTTCGGCATTTGTCATTTCCTCAAAGTAGTCATTGGCGTAATTCGTCGGAACTGATTCCTCGAGTCCTGATACCATCTCCATGAATTCTTGCTTTAGTTCATAGAGATGCGCCTTCCCCGTTTTCCCTGAAAAGAGTGTGGAACGCAGTCTGTTGGCAAATGAGATAGCAAACAATCCGGACAATTGTTCAGAAACTATTCGAGGTGATACTGTGCGTTTAGACTTTCCGATTGTGGTAATAATATTCCGTTGAAACTGTTCGATTTGTTCATGGAGGATGGTTGCTGCCTCGAGTACGGCAATGATGTCTCCTTCTGATACTTCGCTCGCGGCTGTCTCAATCATATTAATTGTGCCACCTTTACCGCAAGCGAGAACTTCAAATTCCAACTCTCCAGCTACTCGTTCCATATAGGTCGGATTGATGCTGATTGCACCAGTTGACTTGTTGCGTGCAATTCGAATTGCTCCAACTGGTCCATCCCAAGGAATGTCGGAGACGCCGAGCGCAAGTGATGCTCCAATGACCCCAAGGACATCAGGGTCGTCTTCTCCCATAGCAAGGACAGTTACCACAACCTGAATGTCATTTCGGAGATAGTGATTAAAGAGAGGTCTAATCGTGCGGTCGATGATACGTGCTCCGAGTACAGCTTCATCGCTCGGCCTCCCCTCGCGTCTGATGAAACGACTTCCGAGTATCGCACCGGCTGCATAGAACCGCTCTTCGAACTCGACTGACAGCGGGAAGTAGGGTAGGTTGGGCTGTTCTTTGTCGCTCATAACAGCGGTGACCAGGATGACAGTTTCTCCGTAGCGCATCATGACTGAGCCGTTAGCTTGCCCGGTTAAGTCAGTAAAATCTGCCGATAAGGTTTTGCCTCCAAGTTCCATCGTGAACGATTGTTTCTGCATTGTTGTTTATATGTTACAGGTCCGCCCTGGTTCCAGATTTCAATGTGACACGGCATATGTTGTTGTGACACAAAGTTTGAAATCTACCTATCAGAGCAGTCCCAGCTAATAACACACAGAGTATAACAAACCAGCCACTCATCTGCATATATGCAGATGAGTGGCTGGTTTTAGTGTGTGGCACGCCTGTGTACAACTATGAAATAAGGGCAAATTTCATTAGTCAGATTAAGCCCATTCAATAACGCCTCAGATACGCGGCGGGAAGTAAAAAATATTGAGAGGTGTGCTAGTTGCACATTGAACAATATTTTTTATTACCCAACAAAGTAGCTGAGGCGTTAGTGGATGGGCGGCTAGAGATTGTCGGTGTCGGTACCTACTACTTGTTTGATTTGTTTTCGCAATCCTTGGTTCCCACCCTTGCCACCTTTTGCATGTCCCCCACCTTTGTATCCAATAAGGAACTCGTGAGGGTTCTCGTCCATGTCAATAAAGTCGTCTACAGTCTCGCGGAGTTTACCCGAAGCTGATCGGCCAAAGGTAATAACCTCTACCTGACATCCCTGACTTTTTACATATTCTGCGAGTGGAATAAAGTCCCCGTCACCAGTCGCAAGGACAATAGCATCAACTTTGTGTGCGAGCTTAATTGCGTCAACTGCCATTCCAACATCCCAGTCTGCTTTCTTTGCTCCACCGTAGAAAATTTGTAAATCTTTAGTTTTGATTTCGATACCTATTTTTTCAAGGGCTTCAAAAAATGCGGTCTCTTCTCCACTCTCGGTGTTCACTACGTATGAGAGGGCTCGGATTAATTTTCGATTGCCAAGAGCAGCTGCTACTACGGCACCAAAGTTTACTTTAGCTTTGTATAAATTTTTTGCACTGTGGTATAGATTTTGTGTATCGATGAGTATCGCTACTCGCTGTTCGTCGTGTCTAATGACTCCCATATAAAAATGATTACGTACTGATATAAAAATTCCATCGCAGGTCTCCTTCTACTATACGCCAAAAATCAAAATGCTCCAGGTCACCCTGGAGCATTTTGTAACAATTAGCGCTTGAGTCCGAGCTTGGCGATGAGAGCTTCGTAGCTCTTTACGTTCTTCCGCTCGAGGTACTTCAAGTGTGATCGACGGTCCGCTACCAGTTGGAGGAGGCCACGACGTGAGTGGAAATCCTTCTTGTGTTTACGGAGGTGGGTAGAGAGTTCTTCGATCTGGCGTGAGAGAAGTGCAACTTGCGCTTCAGGGGAACCAGTATCAGTGTCGTGACGCTTTACGTCTTTGAGCACGTTTTCTTTTACTCGTTTTGTTAACATAGTTTTTTGATTTTAGTTACAAGCCAGTCTAGATGTCTCCCGTCACTATGACTGAAGTACCAGCGTGCACTTTATTAATAACCTGCGAAGGCGGAAGCATTATAGCATATCATAAAAAAAAAGCAAGTCCGCACGGTATGTCCGTACTTCTGTCAAATTTGGGTGACTTCCCCATTCTGTAAACAGTCTGATTGGTATACTGGAAGTGATATGACTCTCAGTCTAGCCAAGCGACATTTTTTACACTATCTCAATACTGAACGTGGTCGCAGTGCCAAGACACTCGAAAATTATAACCGCTGTCTGACAGTATTTTTACATCAGGTCAAAGTAACTGAGCCAGCAAAATTATCTGAGGAACACGTTCGATTGTTTCGTGCCTGGTTACAAAAACAGCCTGGCACAAAAGTTGGTACACAGGTTGAGCTCATTACACCCCAGACACAAAATTATTATGCAATTGTCATCCGCTCGTTTCTAAAATTCCTCCAAGATCGCCGCATCTCGTCACTCGACCCTACAAAGATTACACTAGAGAAAATTCCTCATAGTCAATTTGATCTTATTACCTCTGCTGAGTTGAAGCGATTACTCCTGTCACCTAATGTGATGACGACAACCGGTCTGCGTGATCGTGCGCTTCTCGAGGTGATTGTATCGACTGGTGTGCGGATCTCTGAACTCTGTTCCCTCTCACGTAGTGATGTACATCTCAAACGCGGTATCCTCCAGGTGTCGGGGAAAGGAGGCGATATTCGAGAAGCAGCTCTTTCACCGGGAGCGCTGAAAGTTCTCACTGCCTACTTAAAACGGCGAACCGATACTTGTTCGGCACTCTTTATTCAATACGGTAAAAATGCGAACGCGACTCCTGACCTCCGTCTTTCGCCTCGATCAATTCAGCGTATGGTAAAACTGCATTCAACCAACTCTGGTATCACGCGGGAGGTGACTCCGCACTTGCTTAGACACCGCTATGCGATTGATCTCCTTAGTCAGGGTGTAAGTAACGAGCGGGCACAAAAATTTCTTGGTCACAAGAATGCGGTTACGTTAAAAATGTATTCCCGTCAGAGAGAGACAGAGGGTTTATAATTTTAAGAGCAGAGACATAAAAAAGCCACCAGTAAATCAGGTGGCTTTTCGTTTTTACTGAGGGTCCTCTATACCTTTCAATCTTTGATGATCCGTGACAATTCACTATAGCTGTGAAAAGTAGTTCGTTGATCTTTAGGCAGTCCGACTACGACGCCCGAGAGTTGTTCCCGCGGCAGTTGTCGTTGTTTGCATGCTTCACAACAGAAGTACTTTCCACCCTCAGTCGGATGATGGTAGGTCGGGTACCTTCCATCTCCGGTAATTGTGATTTCTGTATTGCATTCAATGTTGGCACAGGTAGTGACCGGCATGTTCGTTCCTCTCGCTATCTGACTGTTACCTTCTCATACTATATATGTATGGTCAAGAAACACCCTAATAGAGATTATATGACTCTACCCCCAGTATCGACTCATACGAAATAATTTCTCCAGATACTGAATCATGATAGGGAGCTTGTTCGCTGGTGAAGGTCACTATTTCGGCAGTGCTGGCGTCTTTCCAGGCCGTCCAAATTGTTTCAATGTCGGCGAGTTCCTTTTTGTTCAGCTCTGAAAGTGGTTTTTTTGCTGAAGTGCGGGTTTCTTCGATTTCGTACATGTGATAGTCATCACGGTAGATCTGTTTAATGTTCACGACTCCCCCGGCCTCCATTTCTTCTAGTAGCCTAAAGTACACATCTGACAAGGGTCCAAAATCAGTATGACGATACGCTACACCGCTTTGACTTTTTTTATGATGAAAATACCACGAGAAGTCAGACAGATACAAAAGCTGCGCGAGTTTGGTTTTTTTAAGTGCGATTTTGTCATTTTTTGCAGCCCGTAGAAAAGCAAGTATCATCTGTCGGTACTTTGGGAGGTTAGGTGCTTTGGTCTGTAGTAGTTCATCGATTGTGATACCAAAAAGTTTCGTGATGGCGTCCGCTTCGGCCAGGCTCAATTCTTTGGTTCCCTTTTCCACTGCAACATAAGAAGCTCTAGACATTCCAGTCGCCGCTGCAACGTCTGTTTGCGCAAGTTTCCGTTCCTCACGTAAATATTTAATAAAGGCCGCGTACGTAGTAGACATAGTAGTACATATATATGTGTAAGTTTGATACTAGTATACCAAGTATGGTGCTGAATATGTCAGATTATCAACATATTATGTCAGAATTTTGACAAAAGAAAAACCGGTTGGTTGTCCCGATTTCCCTCTCTGGAAAACGAATCAACCAATCCGGTCATATTAGTCAAGCCGCCTCAGGTAGTTTCTGAGTGAGCGGCATGAGATACCTGCTTCCATTCCGTTCCATTACCATATGTGGCAGGCCTTGGTACATAGCATGCTCGCCCACGCCTTTTTCCTTCAACGCATCTTCCTTGGCCTGTGCTAAATTCAGTTCACTCATTGTTTCCTCCAACTCTGTGGATGCCAATCTTGCCATACTCGCCCACTAAACACAATCATTGTTACATAAACAAAAACCAGCTGAAGCTTGCGCTTCAGCTGGTTTTTGTCTATCTAAATAGATTATGCACGACGTACGTTAGTAGCCGCAGGACCCTTAGGGCCGTCTTCGAGATCGAAAGTTACTTTATCACCTTCGTTAAGCTCGTCGTAGATGTTATCTACTACAGACTGTGCGTGGAAGAATACGTCCTTTGCGCCGTCATCAGGTGTGATGAAACCGTAGCCGTTGTCCTTCTTCATTCGTGCAATTGTACCTGTCATTTTCTTTTTGTTTATTTTATTAACACAAAACTTCACTACGCCTGACCACTCGTTACCTTGTTTGAGGGAGTTATTGTTTCGCTGGTTACATTAAAGCACATCCACAGAAAAGCACAAGCGTTTTTAAATCAGGGAACCATAATTTCAATCGCGTCTGGAAAAGAATTGTAGCCTTTGGCTCGCATACTGGCACAGTAGGCCCCAACATCACTTATATGTACCTCATCACCAATAGTCGCTTGCTGCAGAGTTACTGTTTCTATTGCTTCAGGATTTCCTGGTTCAGGCGTAAAAATGTCTCCAGATTCACAATTATGTCCAACAATCACGTATTCTTTTGTGTCTATCGACTCGTTTTGAATTGAGATATTGTGACGAGCTCCGTAGAGAGTGCTGCGTAAAAAGTCGTTCATGCCCGTATTTAATCGAATAAAAGTAAAACCGCTTTCACCGGTATCAACGATATCGTCTATATGCGCAATTAATGTGCCAGCATGAGCAATAAAATATGTGCCCGGTTCGATCTCTAATTGAATTTCTCGACCAGTTTTTTCAAAAAATCCCCCCAACTTTTCAGAAAAAACCTTAGTTATCGCAATTAAATCCGCTTCTTTCTCACTGCCAAAACGATGCACTTTAAATCCGCCGCCAATATCAAGTGAGGTGACATCGGTAAATTTCTCGCATACTTTTAGAGATGTATCGATCACATTTTCCCATATGGCGGTATCTGCACCGGAACCAATATGTATATGTAGACGCGTAATTTTTACTCCGTGAGATTCGGTCTGTCTCAGTATTTCATCGGTATATTCGTGCCATATACCAAAACTAGCTGTAATTCCCCCGGTACTAGTGCGTTTGTTGTGTCCACCGTCATTAATATTAGGGTTGATTCGTACTCCAAGTGTTTGAGGACGATTCTTTGATCTTGTGAATAAATCGATCTGTTTCATTGAGGTTGCGACAAAATGTACCCCCGCCTGTAACAGTGCGTCTATATTATGAGGTGATTGTTGTGATGAAAGTGAAATATGTGATCCTGCAACGCCAAGTTTGAGAAGATCAGTCGCTTCATAACTCGAACTGGCATCAAAATGTACCCCAGCACTGTAGAGTAGCGAGATAATTTCAGGGAACGGATTCGCCTTTACTGCATACCTAACCACAAGTCCATAAGGCAAGGAGAGGCTTTTGAGATAGTCAATACGCTCTTCAATCAATCTGCGGCTATATTCGTAACGTGGACTCATACTATTTTATCGTATAAAACTTAGATTATTTTGTAATTATAACGTTAATTGCTAAAACCGTCTTATGTTATGATAATTCTTATATGAAAATATACTCGTGGAACGTAAATGGGATCCGGGCAGTGTTAAATAAAGGGGAATTTCAAGCGTTTCTCAAAAACCATGATCCAGACATAGTTTGCCTCCAGGAAACCAAAGCACACAGAGATCAGGTAGACATCGACCTTGGGGAATATGAGGGATACTGGTGCTCGGCCGAGAAAAAAGGCTACTCTGGTACCGCAATTTTTACCAAAATCGCGCCCGAAGACGTGTTTTATGGCTTACCAGAACATATTTCTGTTAAATACCACCTGGTAGACAGTTATGGTGACACTACTACTGAAGGTCGTGTAACCACCCTTGAGTTTGAGCATTTCTATGTGAGTACCGTATATACCCCGAACGCAAAAGACGACCTGTCTCGGATTCCCATGCGCGAGGCCTGGGATCCGGCGTACCTCGAATATATGTCCGAACTTGAAGCTATGAAACCGGTGATCTATTGCGGTGACTTTAATGTGGCTCATACCGAGATTGATCTCGCCCGACCCAAAGAGAATGACGGCAAGAAGGGTTTTACTGTCGAGGAACGAGCCGGATTCGACGCGATGGAAAAAGTCGGATTTGTCGATTCTCTCCGTCATCTGCATCCAACCGAAACGGGACTCTATACCTGGTGGTCACACTGGGGAGGAGCGCGTGAACGGAATGTTGGATGGCGGATTGACTACATCATGGTGTCTCCTGCCCTCCTACCACTCCTAAAAAATGCACGCATTCACCCCGATGTTTTCGGTTCAGATCATTGCCCGGTTTCAATTCAAATTTCACTGTAACAAGTAATGCCAGAACAGTCACAAAAGAACACGAAACATATGATTGTCAAATATAAAATAAGCAGTACAATTCCATGGCTCAACAGAGCCATGGAATTTACTTTTTTAAATCTAAAAGGAGCTGCGTCTTTTATAAAGGACATTTAAAATGCAGTTGTACACAGTTATCCACCATGATGTCCTTTACGATATATCCTAAAGGACATACTATATTGATAGGCCCAGAGAGGGCGAGCAGGAGCCTTCAGAGTTCGGATCACAAACTAGTTTGCGACCAGAACCCTGAAGGTTCCCCTTAAAGAGAACCTTCAAAATTAAGAGTATTACCTCCAAAAAACTCTAACAAAGCACATAGAACAAACCCACCTAGAAGGACGGATGCAATCGAAATCTTCTTACAAGTTTGCACCAAGGTGATGAGATGAACGAGACCTTGCCGATATTTGCAAGCAAAATTGATTTCGGTAATGAGCAATAAAACTTAGGTTAGTACCAATGTAGTACGCCACATAGAGGCCAAGCCTCTCCAAAAGTAACGCTCAGATTGAAGGTAGAACGAACGGGTGATAGGAAGCATAAAGGCCTGAGGACATTAGTAGCAAATCATCTAACGATTAGCTTCTGATACCCCCAGGCCTTTTTCTATGTCTTTTTTATATATTTGGTGCATACTGTTGTTAGTATGTGGAGGGTGGCATGGTGAAACCAGAAGAAACGTGTCCGGTATGTCTGGGGACAGGGGACGACCCCGGTGGTTGTGGCTGTCGTTGTGTAACAGCTGAAGAGATTTCCGTCTGTACACTACCTGGTTGTGTATTCTGTGACTGTGTCGGCTGTGGTGGTTCTTGTTGTTATTGCGGTGGATCAGGCAAAGAGTCTGATTGGAAGCCCGGTGGTCCTTATGAGCGTCAACGAAAAGGCCGAGTGTGAAACTTGGCCTTTTTCTGAACATATTTTGCATTAAAACTGGCCATTTTATGGTTATTTTGCTTTACTATGTATGAAGCAAAACAGGAGGCTCTTATGACGCTGGAATACATTGTGGTATTACCAATCAGTTCTTTGGAAATAGGAAATTATCTTGAAAACACCGGTCTGCATTGTACTCTGATGCACTGGTTCGCTTTGTCACCGAGTCTCAGTGAGATAGACGTGATGGGCGCTATTGCGCAGCTGAGGCCCAGTGATGGTTCAGATGGAATTGATTTATATGCTGAACAGCATGGACTATTTGGTCCGAATGGTGATGTGCCGGTGAGTATTTTGGCAGAAAATGCTGTTTTACACAGAATGCATAATGATTTGCGTCGGTTCCTTGGCGGTCATCAATGTAAACTGGCCAGAAACGACTGGATCGGTGCAAATTACCGCCCTCACGTCACGACGATTCCGGGTAAAGAGTTTGCAGTCGGCGCCTTTCACCGAGCAACCCAGTTGGCTTTAATTAGACGAAATATTGGTAACAAGTATAAAGAAGTCATCCATCTCAGACGATTCTGATTCAGAGAGAGGTACGCCAGCCACCTTTAAGTGCTGGTATTTTTTTAACCCACGTTATGTTCACGCGCAATTTCTTTGAGGGCGGCGGCTTCTTCGGCAGCTTGTTTTGCCTTGCCAGCTTCAGCTAAAATGGTGAGTGCAGCTTCTGTAAGTGTATTGAGTTCTAAAACCCTTGATTCCAGGTACTCGTTTGAGTTTTTCCCCGGGTCTATCAACACCTCTTCCATGAGTGCATTCAGTATATATCCCAGCTTTTTCCCCGGCTTTTCCCCAGTTAACACCATAATACGGGAGCCATCAACTTTGAGCATTTTGACTGAAATTGGATCACGGAGGGCTTCATCCACCATGGCTTTGTATTTGCGGAAGCGGAATGGCTGTTCTTTTGGTCTCCCGGTACCAATGCGGTCGCAAACCCGGAGATTCAAGAGGTTTTCAATATTGTTTTCACCAATACGGACAATAGTGCGGCGGACAGCAGCCAAGGTAATTTCATCCGGATCACTGAAGAACATATGCCAGCGCACCAATTGGACTACTTCATCAATTGTTTCTCGCGGCATTTTTAAACGTTCGAGGATTTTCTTGGCCATTTTAGCGCCAACTACTTCGTGACCAAAGAAGGTGTAGTGTTTATTTTTACCACCGGTCCTGCGAGTTGAAGGCTTCCCGATGTCGTGTAACAGGGCGGCGAGGCGCATATTGGTTGAAAAACCTTTGTCTGCTGCAGCCTGCAGGGTGCGAAGGAGATGTTCATAGACATCAAAGGCATGAATCCCACCCTGTTCACAACCCATTGCCTCACGGAGTTCTGGCAGGATGTAGTCTTGAAGGCCCATTTTTTCGAGTAGAACAATTCCCTGCATTGGTACGTCAGAATTAATGAGTTTCACAAATTCGCTACTCACCCGTTCAATCGCAATTTTCTGTAATAATGGCGCTGTCGCAGTAATCCCCGCCATAGTTTCAACCTCGATCATAAAATTGAGTTCAGCCGCGAGACGAATCGCTCGCATCAATCGAAGTGCGTCTTCACCAAACCGGTCGTGTGGGTTCCCGACGGTTTTGATCCGCTTCTTCCGAATATCATCAATCCCCTCATATAAATCTACCGTTTCATCGGTTTTGATCCGGTATGCAATTGCGTTAATGGTGAAATCACGTCGAGCAAGGTCTTCAGATAGTGAAACTCCAAAGGTGACATGATCTGGACGTCGTGCGTCACTATAGGTTCCTTCGCTTCGGTACGGTGTTACTTCCACTACTTTTAAACGAGCATCTTCTGTTTCTTCGTTCTTTACCCCAACGGTGCCGTAGTCGTTGTTGCAGAAACTCTCGGGAAACAGTGCTTGAATCTTGTCCGGATGAGCGTTGGTAGTAATATCCCAATCCTTTGGCTCTTTGCCTACAACTAAATCCCGCACACACCCCCCAACCAAATACGCCTCAAACCCCGCGGTTTCAAGGATCTCTGAAATTCGTCGAACCTCAAGCGGGATTTTATGGGCGTCTATCATATATGAATTGTATGGGTAAAGTAGATGTTTGTACACAACTTCCATGTACATTCGAACTCCAATGCTATGATATATACATGAAAGCATTAGTTCAATACAAAGAACAAGCCATTGCGTTTCGTAAAAAAGGCTATAGCTACAAAGAGATTTTGGCAGAATTGCCAGTAGCAAAGAGTTCATTGTCTCTTTGGTTAAGGGATACCCCGCTTACTTTGACCGAAAAGGCAGTCTTAAGAAACCGAACCGACAGTAATATTTCACATGGTCGTATCAAAGCTGCTGCAGCAGCACGAAATAATCGCCTAGAACGTGAACGGGTACGCCTCCCTGAAATTATAAGATTGTTTGAAAAATATAAAAACGAATCACTATTTCAACTGGGTATTGGTTTGTATTGGGCTGAAGGAGCTAAAAGTAGTGGTAGTGTACTATTTGTGAATTCGGATGCCTCGATGGTGAATATTGTTTTGAAGTGGATCGAAGCGTTTACAGAGTATTCCCGTGAAAATTTGCGATATCGTTTATATGTTCATAAACCTTACGCTCATGAGGAGTGTGATAAGTGGTGGGCTAAAGAGTTACAAGTCCCCCTCACGCAATTTACGGCAATTTCTTATAAACCGACAAGTAAAGGGGTTAAAATTCGCAAAAATTACAAAGGGTGTATGCGCGTTGAAGTGCCTAAAAGTACTATATTACTTCATTCTCTTAAGATTTGGACCAGTATGCTAGTTGAATATCATAACAAAAAGTAGTACACTGCAAGTCATTCAAATTAGTTATTTGTTTGAAACTAAAGAATTTGCACCTGTAGTGAAACGGATATCATACCGGTCTTCGGAACCGTTGTTCCAGGTTCGAGTCCTGGCAGGTGCACCAGAGTAAACAACAAAAATACCATTCGAAAGAATGGTATTTTTGTTGTTTAGTATCTGCCCTGCGGCAGATACGGGCTCTGGTGCAAACCGCAGGCATGTTTTGGCTATTCCTAATGCCAAAACAGCCGAGGTGGGGTCGACAGCACTTACTACAATTGGAACGTAGTGACCAATTTTAGTTAGTGACTGGGTGACCACCTGTGCAATGTTACGAATAAATCCCCCAATCGCGAACAATATGCCAGTGTGGCACCCAGTGCACAATGTTCGCCGGATCAAATTTCTTTTCAATTGTTTTTATCGAAATAATTTGTTCAGGTTTGAGTGGTACCGGGTGCTGCGGCTCACTGCTTGTGGAATAGAAGTGGTATCTTGGTTCCCCTGTACTGCTGCGACGCCAAGGTCCGTAATCAAGCGGGATGAGTGTTTGAGTCACTAATCCTTTTGTGACAGCATTGTAAGTCACTTCAAGTACTTCGCAATTTTGAATTGCACTAGTAAAAACATCCTTTAAAATCAGGTCTTTCATTTGGTTATATGATTAGTGTGAACACTTGTCAGCTTGACCAGTAATAATACAGGTCTATACTGAAAGTATTCACAATAGTGATTAATTTACAAAACGCGTTACTTTTTGCGAGGTGCGCATTTTGTTTATATATTATACCACGCGGTCATGCGTCACTTTTTTGCACTTTATTTTGTGGATTCTGTTCATAACTCTCATTTAATTAAGTGAAGTACTCCGACCGTTATATACTAATCAAACATGCCCACCCTACTTTCCTACCCAACCGACCAATTTGTCTATAAATACCTCGCGGGTCCCGTTGAAACAGCCGCAGAAATTGAAGCTGGGGTGGTTGAGGGTAACTGTCGCTATGCACTCCAGCTCTATTTTTACCGGTTACATGGAAAATTCTTTGAGCGGGATGAGATATATTTACCGGGCGGGTATAAAGTCATTGGCGAGTTTATCTTTAAAGAAGAACCAATAGATTTTACGGTGCTACAGTCAGGTGATGTCATATATGCGCAAAACCTGCGAAATAAAGAAGGCTATGACGTTGATAAGAGTTTGGAACGTTATAAAGACAAAGACGAGTGGTTGTATTATCTCCATTCTGCCGTCTATGTGGGCGCGATTGAGGCCGGTAGTAATACTGACTATATCTGGCATGCAACCCATATTGGTGGCGGACCAGTGTTATGGACTCTAGAGCATTTTTTGTACTACTATAAACCGATATCTGCAAAACGTGTGCTGTAGTACAGATCTCTGTTTGCTATACTATTCTCATATGCAAATCATACATCGAATCTTGCGAGCCCTCGCTACTGTTGCTGTCATCGTGCTCGGTATCCTTGGTATTTTAGCGATTTTAAATGTTATCACGCTTGATCAGGTAACGCAGTCAGCGCTGAAAGTGGGGATGGTGCTTGGAATTGTTGGTGTGATGGCAGTCGCTATCGCACTTTTGCAACGACAGTAGGAACTGTAAAATTAAAAGCCACCCGAATCATCAGGTGGTTTTTTGTTGTTATGGCTAGTAAATAAAGCGTTTTTCAGTCATACTAAAGTCATTATGAAACGTACCGTTATGTTGTTGGCCGGGAATGCTCTGGCCGCTTTTATGGACTTTGGGATTGGTACCGCGATAGCAGCTGGTGTTGCAACTTGGTATGGAACAAGCTTGCCTTGGTATTTAGTTTTTTTAGGTGGCGTACTTTCGCTTGTGCCGGACTTTGATTTAGTGCCGTCCGTGATTCGTGGCATATCACCATCATTTGACCATAGACAAACCCCATTTCATCGACCACTGTTAATGCTGCCGTTGACCATTACTACCGCCTATCTCTCTCTTTGGTGGCGGCATGTGGGCACTGATTACCGGGTTATGTGTTTTTGGCCATTACATACATGACACTAATTTTGTTGGTACCAACTATGGTATTGCCTGGTTCTGGCCTTTTTCGCATCAATATTGGTCAGTGTCTGGTTCATTTACTCCCGAAGTACATGTTGGATCGCACCATGAATGGTTACTTCAAAACTGGCTTAAGCCCTCGGTTCTCTCGCTGCGAGAAATTAGCATTGGATTGCTGGGACTCGGTGTTGCACTCTGGTGTATGGCCGTCCCCGCGCAAATAATTGCCCTAGTGGTACTGCTTGCAGTTGTGGCGGTAAATAGTTTTTGGTTTACTGTTCGTTTTCTTTCTGCTTAATGGGAAGGCCAATTTCCCAAACTGTGTCAAAGAAAGCCTTCATCATTTCGGTATGTTCGGTTGATTGCATAAGGACCGCATAACAGTCTTTTTTTGGAGATACATAGAGCGTTTTGTCGTCGTAGATGAAAAACGTTGTGGCAAAACGGTTATGCATGGGAATCGGTAACTGTTTAATGTCTGAAGTGCTGTAGTATTCATCCATAATGCTCCGTTTCGGAATATCTTCCCACAGGGCGATGGTGGTAATGGAGCGTTTTTGTTTCTCCTGAACGTAATTTTCAACAAATCCCCTCCCCATTTCGTGGAAAAAGTTCTCCGCCGGCACAATACTGCGGATGGTTTTGTCTTTGCTGTATAAACTATAGGAAATCGCACCCGTGATAGTTTCAATGGTATCAAAGTAGGTTACTAGGGTTTTTCCTTCAGATTTCTGAGTCGGATAAAAGCGTTCTAATTGTTTTGTTTGTAGGAGGAGACGTTCCTGCTGTCTAATCGTGTTCTCGACGAGGGCCGTGAGGTGTGAGAGTGATGCAACCTGGAATTTATTGCCATATTCTCTACCTGTTTTATGAACCAGTCCCCTTTTTTCCAGGGAGTTGAGCGAGTAGTAGATAGTTGGCCGCTTTTCAGCTGTTGTTTTTATTATCTCTTGGACGCTGCGTGCTCCGCCCAAGAGCGCTTGGTAAACAACCACTTCTGCCGGGGCGAGGCCGATCTGTTCGAGGAGTGTCTCTATATCGCGGGTATCCATATCACTAGTTGTATAGTCATTATTATACAAGATTGAACACTGCCTGTGCAACCGGTATGCTTCCCTCAGAACGTTCTTTATTGTGAAAAGGAAAAGAGATGACTTGCTCAGTAGTCGTGCTCGTTATTGCACATCTGATTGGCGACTTTATGTTCCAGACTACCAACATGGCTGATCGGAAATATCTCGCTGGTTGGTTGGGGACTCTATGGTGTACGCTCCATGTGACTATCTATACTGCCGGGTTGGCGTTTGCGCTCCAGAGTATGTCCCCGTACCTTCTGCTTGGTATCTTTGTCCCGCACTGGTTGATTGACCGCTATTCACTCTCTTACCACTGGATGCAGTTGATTGGTCGAGCCGCCCTGTTGTCTCACAAGCATCCTACTAAAGCAGCATTTGGCGCCATTATCTATGTAGTGACTGATCAGACATTGCATCTAGTATCGCTCACTGTCCTCTTTACCTTCCTCAAACTCTGAAAGGAAAATATCATGGGAATAAGCATGTTTGGTTCACGTTGTTCGTGTGATCCTCCGAAACGTAACGAACGGATTGTCTATGTGGAGGTTCCGGTATCTATGCCGGCTCCGTCATGTGCCCCCAGACTTCCTCTCGGAAATCCTGATCCGGCACGGTTTACCTTGGGGCAACTGCAGGCAATTGGTCGGTTTACGATTGTGCGGGTTCAGTACCCCGATTGTCACAATTTTGAAGGTGAGAAGATTTTGGTCTTTGAGGGGGTGTCAGTCAAAGAAGTGAAAGAATTACGTACCCTTGATCCCCATTTCTGTAATGGTGCCCATCCGTCACCAGTCGCGCGGTTTGTTCCAACAAAAAATGGTGGAAGTATACCGTTGCTTTTTGCTCGGCAGCGTCTAAGGTTACTTAGAAGTATATAAAAAGCCCGGCAATTTCTTGCCGGGCTTGGTTTGTTTACGAGGTTGTTATTCCCCGATCTTCTTCGCCGCTCCGCTTGTGAACGAAGGGCTGTGGACGAGCATGAACGCTTGCTGCTCGATCATATCGTTGATACACGTAAGCAAGGAAGGTTTCAGATTCTCTTCCGTAAAGAACCAGTTCACCGCCTGAACCGCCACCAGCTCTTGAAGCTGTTTGATCCGCCTATCAGACGTATCGCACTTTGCCCAAACCGGATGCCGGATGTTGAAGCGCAGCACCCCGAGGGTATCTTCAAAGATCCAGAGCCGTTCTTCCCCCGACAGATTCTCGTAGCTGAATTGGAGTCCAAATGAACCCCCTTCCACGATATGTCGCCGCGGCCCCTTTGGACCGGTTACCGTCAAAGGGTGATGGTCTTTGAGGGTTTGCGGAGGATCGGTTTGCGGCTTTGACGTACTTCCTCCGGTAGATGTCGCAGTAGTGCCGGTTTCTTTTTTAGTTCGCTGCGAAGGTACGTCTTGAACGCCCACAATGGCTTCGGCGTCACTGTGACCTTTTCCTATCGTTCCTTGCTTAAGGAGGTTAAGGAGTTCAGCTAAGTGTTTGAAACGCTCCGTGGTCAGCATAGCTTCGATGCTTTGCATCGATTCTAGTCCCAGTTTTTGGTATCGTGCGCCCTGCTGGGATTCCTCGACGCTCTCTATATGGTGAGCACCAACTTCGAGGAACCACTGCTCGAGTGCTTGAGCGAAACGTACCAATCCGTCATTCACATTGAATTGCTTACGGTTTTCATGCAGCGTAACGGCACCCGAATGGATCTCTCCTTCAAAGATCCCTGACTTGAGGGCATTCTTAACAGCTTCTGAGATATACTCGCCGCAGTTCTTGACGAGGAGGCCGAATTCAAAGCGGAACGGGTTGTGAGATTCACCTACCACAACCATCCCATTACTTTTCCCTTTGCGTCCTTCGGCCTTGGCCAGATAGAGACGAAAGGTCGTACGGATACCGTCACTATTGTGGATAAATTCAGGCAATCTCACTCCGGTATGTTCTGGAGCTTGCAAGCCATTTTGCGATTCGGTTTTACCAGCTTCGCTTGTGAATTCGATGTTCAGTAGAATCTTCTTGGTCCGCATGACAGACCCGTAACGGCTGAAGATCTCTTTGGCCAAGTCATCGATCGAACCGATCCGGCCAATCTCGCGATCGGTCGAATAGTTCCGCAGTGAGGTTTTTGTCCGCCACGTTACTTGGGAAACGATTTTCGAATCGATGGTAAGGGTCTTGTTGGACTTTCCAAACCGAATGTTCGGTTGCGGAACGTGCGGGATACGTGGTTTTGGATTTGGTGCGATCTCTGCCGCACGGAAGGTCCACTGCATATAAGCGTCCACTTGGCCCTTGGGACACGAGGTGAAAGTCATCACCTCGCACTTATCAATGGGAGAAACCAGTCCATGCCCGAAGCGCCCCAACTTATCAGTCCCTTTGGACGATTGTCCGCGCCGCAGAAGGGCTTCGTTAAATTGTCCGGTTGACGTGCCCTCGCCATCATCAGAGACATCAAGACTACGCTTTTTCCGGTCAAGCTTCACCCAAATGTTTTTTGGGCTGCTATCGACCGCATTTTGAACTATCTCAAGGGTTGCAGCGATGAGAGTGGGATACAGTTTCGCAGACAGCATCAGGGAACTTCCCCCATGCATGCTGATCTCGCTGTCGCCTGCCGTCAGTGTAGTATTTTGCGCTATCATCGTTTAGTCTCCTGTTTGTTTGATTGGCTGCGCGCGCGTTCGCTGCACAGTTGATCAAATACATTACTGAGTTTAAAGATGTCGTCTCGGCCAGCCAGTTCACGTAATACTGCTCGTTCCTCGGCGGTGAAAGCATCGGAAACGATCAGTTCGAGCAGGGGCTTTAGTCCTTGCACGAGATGTGCGGCACTCTGCAGGATGGTATCGTGTGACAATTTTGGTTTTGTTTTCTCGGGGGCCTTTGGCAGCATTGGTTTGCTGGTCAAAGGGGCTACTACTTCTGTCGGCACCACGGTAAGGATGGGTGCTACAACTTCAATAGCAATTGGCAATTTAGCCGCACCATACTGTTCGTCGAACAGTTGCTTTGCGACTTCCAGGTCCTCGGCGTGCTGATTGATGAATTGTCGCAATGCCGGTTCCCTCTCTTCAAGAATTGACCGGTCGTATTCAAATGCCTGGTACATCTTGTCGGTAGGTGTGGCACCTTGAAACCCAAAGCCATCGATTGCGAGCGTTCGCGCGTCCATGACTCCAAGGGCAAACAATTTGATCGCGCGCTGATAGAGGGGTCGGATATTCACAAATTGCGGTATGGTGTAGCCTAGTTGGGAGAAGAAGGCGATTGAGCGCCATTTATTCCCGCCAGTTGGGTTGTTTTTCCCATTTAACCACCGTGTGATGGTTGGGTTTTGGCTCGCCCCCGTGAATTCGCCTAGTAAAAGACGCCTAGGGTCGTTCTTAGGAAATCGCGTATTAAAGTCGCGAAAACATTCCTCCAGTGTGAGTGGGTGACTAGTTATCTGCATGTGTAGTTTCCTTGTGTCAAAGGACAATTTCCCTAATCGCCATCATAGAGTGTTAATTATGTTTGTCAAGAAGTATATGCAATTATATACTTATTTTTCAACCTATTTCAATAAAATTCACACAAAAACTCACCACCAATTTTAGAAATTTTATCTAAGACCAGACATTATTTAAATTATCGGTATACTACTGCTATGGAATTCTCGGAACGCGGCATTCAAACACTAGAAAAAGAGGGTTTTTCTAGTGTTTCAGAATTAGTTGGTTCTCCTGATGTTGTGCAGTCTTTTCCAGAGGCTCTGTCCCCGGTTGCGCTACTCGTGACTGACGGGATGCTTACCGTGGTATACGGCAGTACCACACGTCATTTACAGGTTGGAGACAGATTAGATATTCCAAGCTCTGTCCCTTATGTTATTTCAGCTGGTCCGACTGGCTACCAGCTGATTTTTGGCGAAAATAAGGAAGTTTAATTGTAAAATCAAAGTATTTTAGTATAGTTGCTGATAGAGGTACCTTACAGGAGGTGTCATGGGAAATAAACGACTGATTTTGCTTGATCATGCGATACGAAGAATCAAACACGGGGACGAACACGGTCGTCGGACTCAGCTGAAAACCATGCAAGTGCTTGATATTATTGGGGATCCACGCCTCTATGTCCCCTATCGTGGAAAAGTCAGTGACGGACGAGTGTTTTTTAGTGTAGTAGACCAAAAATGCTTGGTGGCCTGGATCGAAGAGTGCGATACTCACTACAAAGTGCACACGGTTGAAAATCATCACAACCTAATCCCCTTGCCAGTACTCTTGCGTGCCGAACAAAAAGTGCTTGGTGATATGGGATTTATGCGGCGGTTCACAAAACCCCCTGCGGACCCATCCTCTGATGCTATTTGCCGAATTAGTTCGGGTGATCTAACCCTAACCTTGTCCGGGTATCTGCATCAAGGTATCAGTTGGTGGCGTTCTGCGACAAATGTTAGGCAACTCCTGGGTTTTATCCAGAAACACGATCTTGACGGTACGGAATCGTTGATTCTTAACGGTCATGTGTGGCATGGTCGCAAGGAACGCATAGTGGAATGGAGTGAGCGGTTCCCTCTCACCTTGCCCCGAACACTGTACCAGGCGGGCAATCAGCCTGGCACAACGCCAGATTTTGCGACAATCACTGCACAGGTACTGGAAAACAACGCAGAAAGGAGGAAATTATGTCTAGTAAAAGACAATTACGTTGGCGCTCGTGCGAAAAGAAAATAAAACACGAGTCCCAAGACCAGGCATATGTTCATAGGCGTCGTCTACCTGGTCGCTATTCCGTGTATAAGTGTACGTTTTGTGGCGGTTGGCATGTTGGACGTGCGACCAAAGAAGTAAAACAAGCAATGGCTGCTCGCCAAGAACGTAAACGGTAAAACATACACCGGCAGATTCGTCTGCCGGTTTTTCATTGCCTGACTTGTTGATAGTCTATAAATGAACACTGCTAACAGTATATAATATACATGCTTTGCTATGACAAAAGTTGGTACCTACAAACCTGAAGCCTACGAACAAGCCGTTCAATTTCGGCGTCGCGGCTTCACATACTCTGAAATAGCCAAGATTTGCGCCGTTTCCCGTGGCACTATCAGTAATTGGCTTAAAAATGAAGACTTTTCGCAAGTCGTGGCCAAAGATAATCAAAAGAAAGCCGCTCTCGATAATACAAAACGATTATCTTTGATTAATAAAGCTCGCAATAGCGAACGTAAAAATCAGTACGATGCCATCGTAAAGGCTGCGGAAACAGAATATAAGCATTATCGTACCTCCCCGCTCTTTACGGCCGGCCTAGCGCTCTATATGAGTATTGGTGACCATGCTGACGCACGAGTGATTCGTGTAACGAGTAGTAATAGTAACTTGCACCGCATCTTTATCAGATTTGCTATGGAGTATCTCGGTGTTGAGAAAAAAAATCTTCATATTTGGCTCCTTCTCTATCCTGATCTGGACGAAGTGACCTGCATGAAACACTGGATCAAGAAAACTAGCCTGAATGCCAGCCATTTCTACAAAAATCAGATAGTAAACAGCCGTAGCAACAAAGCCACGTTGCATTTTGGTGTTGGAAATACTATAATCGGCAGTACTTTGCTCAAGCGCAAGTTAGAAACCTGGCTACAGCTTGCAACAAAGGAGCTTACAATCAAGTAAATGCGGCCATGGTTAAGTGGTATAATGAGTCCTTGCCAAGGATTAGTCGGGGTTTCGATTACCCCTGGCCGCACTTATGAAAAAGACCCTCACACGGGGTCTTTTTCATATGTGCGGCCAGGAGAAAGGTGCCTGCGCACCTTTCGGGGTAATCGAAACCGCCTGAATGATGTAGCTTTGCTACGAATGAGGCGTGACCCGCGGCACTTGCTAGATTTGGAGCCGTTAGGCGAACAAATATAGCTTAGTGACCGTCAGGTTTCGATTACCCCTGGCCGCACATATTAAGAAGACACCCTTCTCTAGAAGGGTGTCTTCTTAATTTTGCCCGGGTAATCGAAAGCCCGATTGAGCTATATTGGAAGCGTAGCGCACCAATCTAGCCAATTGGGGTACTGCTCCTGTAAGGAGGCGATTACCCCCCCCATAGTCAGATTTACACTCTCCATCTATACTTCTACCAATGAATCCTCCAGTGATAGTCTACTTCCACGGTACAATTGCTGAACAAGTAGCAGCATTAGTCGCGGTCCCCCACATTGCATACGCAATTGAATCAAATCTAGGTTCAGTTGAAGAGATTGTGCATAAACTACAGGTCCTTAAACCACCATTAATAATTGCACTCGGCTCATATTCTGGTCGAGATAGTGAAAACCTACGAATTGAGTGTCTGTGTAATACAAAATGGCGTAATACAACACTGAGTCAATTCCCTATTACATATATTAGAACTGCTCTACATGAAACAAAAGTAAGTAAGTTTACATACAAACATGGCAATTCCTGGTGCAATCTCCTATCGCTGCAAGCAATTAATACAGAGGAGATAAGTAATGTCTATAATTTCATCCATATACCGAAAACATTTCATGTGGAACTTGCGGCCCAAGAAATTATCAATCAGTTGGAACTAATATCAAAATAACCCGATTCAAACTTATCCCCAGTTCCCTGCGACACCTGACCGATAAAGCGGTCACTCGTCTCTGACACAGTGTCACGTGAAAGGGGGATAACTGAGTGAACATGTGTATAAAGGACAAAACATAAAAGACAAGTATCCTATACACATATAGCTTAAAATATAGATTGTCTCGATAAAACTGTGTATAAGTAGATGAAATAAATGTACCACGTGAAACAAACAAAGCATATTGCACGTAGAACAATGGATCAGTCCAAAAACTTCGTGTGCTGGTTAGAATGTGTTTACTTAAATCATCTATTGTTGCACGTAAAACGTAGAATTGAACCAGAAGTAATTAATTAACCCAAAATAACAACGTTGCATATGAAACTAGTGTTTTAAACAGTTCACATGTACTAGTCCAGGTAGCAAATGATAAAATTGTGTTACACGTGCAACCTAAAGACAATAAAAAGCTTCAAAATAAGGTAATTGGCAATCAAGGTGAGTTAATCACTGCAAATTTTCTTACACAAAAAGGATTTACCTTTATTGAGATGAATTACCGTCGAAAATGGGGAGAGATTGACGTTATTGTGCAAAAAGATCAGAAAATACACTTTGTTGAGGTAAAAACTGTTTCATATGGAACTAAAGCTGATTTGGAACGGGCTGTTACACATGGCACGTGGCGTCCCGAGGAAAATGTCCATGCGTTTAAAATTAAAAAGTTGTCTCGGGCAATAGATAGCTGGATTGCCGATAATAAATGGAAAGGAGACTGGCAAATTGATGTAGCAGCAGTAAGAGTTGTACCACGTGAAACGTACGCAACAATTAAGATAATTGATAACGTTATTTTGGGATAGGGAATTACAGTTTCATGTGGAAAGATACAGTTTGTGTCATGTGGAACTTCATCAGTCGCCTAAATCTCTATTTGATTCATTAATCTCACAATCAACCAGACAGTCATGGTTAATAAACCACTTCATGAAAAATGTTGTAATTGTAATTGTCACAAAAATGAAGATTTTAAAAACAACTTGTTTTGATTCATTGCAAATATTTTACTAATTATTTTAGGTTTCAGTTGTTCTGTATTTATGATTAATAGGCAGTCTCTACCAAGTAATTATTCGATCTTGTATTAAGAATATACAAAAACACCAGTTTCATATGAAACTGGTGTTTTTGTTGTTGTCGGGGAGCAGAGAATCGAACTCTGACCATCCGGTCCCAAACCGGATACACTACCACTATGCTACACCCCGATGTAGCCACTAATTATTAGGTGCTTGCGTGTGCAAGTACTGAAATCAGTTGCATTGTTATATCATATTACGATTAAATCGTCTAATGCTTTTTGCGCTCCTCTGCGTGTAGAATACGGTGACAATTTGCACAAATAACAGCACATTTAGCAATTTCAGCCTCGAGTCTTTTAATTCCATATTGTTAGTAATAGTAATCAGCAATACTAAATTCCTTTTTACTGGTATCAAGATGGTGAAATTCGAGCACTCTCGGATCGGTTATTCCGCAACGCATGCAGCCTTGGAGTTCCTTAGTAGTCTCAATTAATTCTCGACGCTTTGCTTTTAGTGCGTTTTTTGTTTTTCTGTAGCAAAAACGGCATTTTTGTCTTCGATAAATTTTTAAATCAGTTGTTTTTGCTACGCCGAAATCTGTTTCTGGGTATGAATTTCCGCAATATCGACATAGCTTCATCATAGTGTAAGTATATGCAACATGAGCAATGTATAACAGGTCCCAAAAATTAAGACTGTGAATATCATTTCCCAAAGCATTAGTAATAAGGCACAATAGAGGCCTATATGATTACCTACTATTTCCGTACTATTAAAGACGATTCCTTGAAAACGCTTGATGAGGCGCGGACGGGGGTGTGGGTGCACGTGGTCGCCCCAACAGCTGATGAAATAACCAAGATTATCAAGGATTTCTCACTTGATGATGATATTATCGAAGATGCGCAGGACTTTTTTGAAGTACCGCGACTCGAACGGTCGCAGGGGGCAGCGTATTTCTTTACGCGCTATCCGTTTGCAGATCAAAAAGAGGGGACTGACACCGCACCGCTCCTTATTGTAATGGGGGAATCGTTCGTATTAACGCTGGCTCTGCGTGAAGTGCCACCCTTTAAACGTTTGATTGAGGGTAAGGAAATGGTGGTCACCACGCAAAAAGCCAAGCTGTTTATTCAGATTATGGACGCACTGACTCATTCATTTGATACCGAATCAATGCGTTTACGTAAGGCTGTGCAAAAAGATCGGGCTCGACTCCATAAAATTGGTCCCCGCGATATCGAGCGATTGGTAGGCTACGAAACGCGTTTGAATACCATGGTTGATGCCCTGACTCCTACCAATAGTTGGCTCCAACAGGTACCAAAAGGTAATTTTATGCAGCTTTTTGCTGAAGAT
Organism: Candidatus Kaiserbacteria bacterium; assembly: GCA_031423775.1. Classification (GTDB taxonomy): domain Bacteria; phylum Patescibacteriota; class Minisyncoccia; order Phycocordibacterales; family UBA918; genus OLB19. Next base: position 47,866 of record JANPGF010000011.1, read on the forward strand.
ATTGAAACAATGGAGGATTTGGTGATTGCGAATAATCAGGTGGTGAACTCAGCTCGCTCAATTTTAAAGACAATTCAGAATATTCGAAGTTCAATTGAAGCTATTATGACGAGTCGTTTGAATAACTCGCTCCGCATCCTGACTGTGGTGACTATTTTGCTGACTGTGCCAATGGTAGTAGCTTCACTCTATGGTATGAACGTTGAATTACCGTTTCAGCATAGTCGATACGCTTTTGTCGGGATTATCACTACTAGTATCACTGTGATGGGTATTGCGTTCACTATTTTCAAGAAAAACGACTGGTTTTAACGAATTTTTCATACAAATGTCCCCTGTGGATAAGTTGGTAAGAATTGGTCAGGTGCCCCGTCTACATATATAATGGTTCCCACATGAAGGGTCATCAAACGACAAATACTATGGGAACCCACGAAGCAAGTTTTTTGAAAGCTTTTGAGGATTATAGCGATGCGCTTTTCCGGCACGCTACGGTTCGTATCAGTGATCGGGAACGGGCGATTGATTTGGTGCATGACACTTTTACAAAAGTATGGACCTATGTCCGAAATGGTCATGACATCGAGAGCTACCGGCCGTTTCTCTATAAGGTGCTCAACAACTTAATTATCGATGAGTACCGCAAGCAGAAAGAAGCATCTTTAGACGCATTGCTTGAGCGGGATGGAGTGGACGAGGGATCCTTCGAAGAGCTGCGGGAGAGTAATGTTGAAGCGCTTGCTGCTACCATTGATGGGAAACAGGCGCTAGATCTCATCGCTACGTTGCCGGATGTCTACCGCGAAGTACTGATTCTCCGCTTTGTAGATGGGCTTGGCCCTCGAGAAATCAGCGTGCTGATTGAAGAGACTGAAAATGTAGTGTCAGTTCGAATCCATCGAGGGCTGAAACAATTGAGGGATATTATCGAGGGGGCCACCAATGAACGTGAAGCAAACCGCCTTAGGGCACAATAAATTTTAATAATGAAACGCTTTAGCGAACAACTTCATAAAAAATCTTTACTTATCCGCATGAAAGCGGTCGAGAAAGATGAATTACGCGCACGTGTAGCGGCGTTTATGGAGTACCATCCGCTTGCTGCGACAAGTCAGACTGTGGTCCGTAAGGCCCCTGTTTTGCCGCCATTCCGAGTCATTCGAATTCCAGCGCTCTATATTCGAGCAGGGATTGGAGCTTTTATGATGCTGCTGATAGTCGGAGTGCCCGCGTTGGCTGAAAAATCTGTACCGGGTGATATTTTATATCCTATTAAAGTCCAGGTAACAGAAGAAATTCGTAGTTCGCTAAATCGTGACCCGTATCAAAAGGTGGCATGGGAAACAACTCGATTAGAGCGACGTATCACCGAGGCTCGTCAATTAGCGAAAGCAGGTAAGCTTACGCCAGAGGTCCAAGCGAGTGTGCTCGAGGCCGTACAGGCGCAAAAGGAGGTTACGGTGAATCAAATTGATTCGCTCCGTACGACTGACGCTGAAGGTGCTAGTTTGGCTCAGCTTACCTACGCTACAATGCTGGATGTACAGTCGTCAGTATTAAAGGCTGATGATAGTGCCAGTACGACCGCCGGTAAATCAACCGTTGCTCTGGCTGATGCTATCGATGCCAGTTTGGTTGAAGTACAGAGTAAAGATGACTCCGCTGCTGTTTCAGTCGAGCGTTTGCAGGCACAGCTCGAACAAGAGACTACTCGGGCGTATGAACTATTGCAAAATATCGGGCAGATTGCTACTGAACAGGAACATAAAGACATTGAACGACGCTTGTCTGATGTTGATCATAAAATTGAAATGGCAACCAAAGACACTACAAATGATCTCGAATCGCGTCAAACTGAACTCCGTAGTGCGTGGAGTGATATTCAAAAGTTGATTTCATTTATGACCGATATTGATGTTCGTGGGGCCCTCGCTATTGAAACCTTGGTTCCTGTAGTGCCAACTGATTCTGAACGTTTGACCCTGATTGTGCAGCATACTGCAACTGCTTCAAATAATTTAGATCGAGTTGAGAAGGGGATTGATGTGGTAAAAAATCCAGCTATGCTTGCCAAAATTACCCTCTCGATTCCACATTCATATGAACTCCTAAAGCAAGCCAGTACGAGCATTGCAGCGAATGACATTGATTCTGCTGAGGCAGCGGCTACAGAGGTTCTTGATCTAACGACATCGATGTTGGCACTAGCAACATTCCCTGAAATTACCGTTACAACTCCTATTGCGACAGGTACTGCTGCTACCACAACCGCGGTTACTGCTTCGACTACTGTCACTGGTACTTCTACCACCAGTACCGCTACTGCTACCGATACTATCTCAGTAGAGTAAAAAAGTGAAGACAGACAGAAAACCCACCTTGTACAGGTGGGTTTTCAATTTTTAGCGAGAAGAGGTACAATGCGAAAGTATGCAGCCAAAAATTTTACTCATACAATTTAGACACAATCCTGTTCATAGTGAGCTTGAGACATCAAGTATCGTTCGTGAACTTGGGCCGGCCGTGGCAACATATCGTGTCTCAGCTCTCGACGATTCTATTGATTGGAATGATCCAAAATCGTTACTAGAGTCGTACGATGGGCTCATTTTAGGCGGATCGGGGGATTTTGATTTTGATGGAGGAAGAGATGTGTCTGATGTAGCAAAAGTTCAGTCGTATACCTTGTTGGAGCGACTGCGACCATTGTTTAATTATGTTTTTTCGGTTGATTTTCCTACCCTTGGCATCTGTTTTGGTCATCAGATGGTCGGTGCCTATTCTGGCGCTGTAGTGAGACATGATCCACTGCAAAAGAAAAGCCGATCACATAAGGTATTTGTGGTGGCGGCAGAAGTACCTGCGTTGCTGTCTGGGATGCCTGACACTTTTTATGCACACTATGGACACAAAGATAGTTTAGATCAGGTACCAGCCGGGGCCACACTTTTGGTGCAAGGTGGAGCTGAGTGTCGAGTATCGGCGCTACGTTATTTAGAAAATATTTACACCACGCAATTTCATCCAGAATTAACAGTAGATGATATGTATAAGCGTCTGGAATTACTGCCCGGATATTTGCCAGAAGGAGTTGATGTTTCAGCTGTATTTTCTGACGCCACTGAATCCAATCGAATTCTACGAAACTTTTCTGAACTAGTTATGCGGTGTTCGGAGCGATAGCACTACAACTACATAAAAACACCTCACGTTGTAACGTGAGGTGTTTTATTGTGACTAGTGTGCTGGAGTGGAACTCGCGAGAGCACTGACGAGTCTGCTCGTAAGGAATGGTGCCATAGTTGAGGTAAAGATAGTAGCTCGCTTCGGGACATCGCTCGCGAGATTCGTTCGTAACGATACGCCCGTTTCTTCATTAATAGTGCTATTAATGTGGGTCATCGTGATAGCCCGTAGACTGCCCGCACCATCGGTGGTGTCATTACCTCGAGTGGTAATCATACCAATAACAGCACCATTTGAGTTCACAACCGGTCCACCCGAAGCGCCTTGTTCGCCCATTGTACTACCGCGGAGAGCAATTACATCCGCACGATTAGTAGTGAAAGTATACAGTTCTGAAATACTAGTAGTAGCTTCACGAGGTAAAAGGTCGGTGTCTGACCCTCCTCGAAGAAGAGCCCCGGCAGGGTATCCTGCTGCTACGACAGATTCATTGGTAATACGCTTGGTGAGAGGAGTGCTGTCGATAGCGAGGGCTGGAAAAGTAGCGGGTAATAAAGAATCGTCTACCGTACTCGTAACATACAACAGGGCGTAATCCCGTTCTCCTGTTCCGGTTGGTGCTTTTTCTCCGATGACTTTCGCATTTGCTTCAACCCACGCAGGTGGAATATAGAGTAGTTCTGCATTATATCGTGGGGCAGCTGGGTTACCCGTCCGAATAATACAACTAGTGTCTCCAAATGCCCCGGTTCGTTCAAGGAGGAGGAACTGTGCGACGTGGGCGTTTGTCATAATGACACCACTCGGGTGAACAAAAAACCCGCTTCCGGTAGTTGTTCGAATTTGTTTTGACGTGATTGAGGTACAGTAAATATTTACTATAGCATCCATAGGATTCGCGGTAGTCTTCCAGGTAATACTATCGCTGTTAGCCACTGCCGCCGCCTGGTATTCACTGCTACGAAGGAGGATGTCAGGAATGTGGACTTGTGCAAAAAGTGAGGGAAGTGATGGTAGGCCACTATTACTTTGTTCCATCGTTGCGGAGACTGGGTCGATATGAAAAGCATCGAGGATGTAATCTGCGAGTGTATTAGTAAGTGTAAGATACCCTATGAGTAGGGCTGACAGTGCGTGGGTAAGAAATTCCATTGAGACAGTATATCATTATACGTACAGGAAAAAATTACATTTTCACGGGTGTCAGCTGGAGGTGTGTCACGTTATGTTACTATTGAAGACATGTTTTGGAAGCCTGCTCTCTCAGAAGAATATACCAGTGCTTTTAGTGAAGGACAGTATATTCGGTCATTGTTTCTGGCGTCAGTGTTTTTCTTTGCAAGTTTGGTTACTAGTTCCCAAGCTGTTCTTTTTACGGCAAAAAATGCTGGGAACTATACGACTGATATTCTGCTCGATAATTTACCCGTGGTAAATACGGACATGATTTTTAGTCAGGGGGCATTACTATTAGTATTGTTTACCTTCATTCTTCTCTTTACGCGGCCGCGAACGGCAGCATTTACTTTAAAAACCATGGGACTGTTGATTTTTACACGGTCACTCTTTGTGATCATGACTCATATTGCACCGTATCCTGACCATATCGTACCTGCAATGGATCAATACCGATTTATTACCTCCGGGGCCGATTTATTTTTCTCGGGCCATACGGCAATTCCGTATATGCTGGCGCTCATTTTCTGGCGGGCATCATACCTTCGGGCATTTTATATGGTGTGTTCAGTGATTGCGGCGCTCGCGGTTCTCTTCGGCCATTTGCACTACACGATTGATGTTTTTGCGGCGTATTTTATAACACATGGAGTGTATCAGATTGCCCGGAGTTGGTTCTATAAGGATTTTAAGCGGTTTGAGAAGGCGTGGTAGGGGGGTGGCGGGTGAGAGGAATCGGTCACGAATCACTAACTATATTTGTTCACTACGTTCCAAATCTAGTAAGTGTTCGCGACTCCGACTCGCGGTTCGCTACCGCTCACAGCGCTCCGTCTTTCGATTCCTCCCGCAACGTGCGCAGGCACGTTGCTTCACCCGCACACTTTGTTCCAACAAAAAATCCCCTTATAGGGGATTTTTTGGGAACATATGTGTGCGGGTGAGAGGAATCGAACCCCCTACCGCTGCTTGGAAGGCAGCTATTTTACCAGTAAACTACACCCGCAATTGGTGTGGCACGATTCTACCATAGGTGGGCGATAATTCAACCTTACTATAGGCTATTTTAGGTATGGTTGATTTGCTATACTGTTGTCATTACATGTCTCTGTCCTGCATTATTCCGGCGTATAACGAGGCAACGCGGATTGGCCGAGTGCTCGCAGTCGTTACTAGCTGCCCACTTATTAACGAAGTCGTGGTTATTGACGATTGTTCGCAAGATGAGACCAGTGAGGTGGTGGGACAGTTCAAAGGGGTAACGCTGCTCAGTCATACGGTGAATAAGGGAAAAAGCGCATCAGTGTATGACGGCATTCAGAAATCTACTGGTGACATCCTGTTGTTTTTAGATGCCGACCTCGAAAACCTCACTGCTGATAACTTGGAAAAAATAATCATGCCAGTGCTGACTGCCCAGGCTGATATCACGATAAGTCTACGTGGTAATGCCCCATTCCTTTGGAAAGTGCTGGGTATCGACTATATTTCTGGTGAACGTTGTTTTCGGAAAAGTTTTTTGTATGAGTCACTTGATGAGGTGAAACAATTACGCGGATTTGCACTCGAAGTATTTTTAAATAACCGGATAGTTCAGCGTAAACTCCGGATTGCGATTGTAAAGTGGCCTAATGTGCACAGTCCTTTGAAGCGAAAACATTTTGGTGTCCATCTTGATTTCTTGATTATGGGGCTGACTGTCGTAAAAGAAATTTCGGTAGTTCGTATTGTGCAGCAAATCAGACAGATGAAACGGCTTATAATTAATTAACTGCACACTGTATGAAAATCAGTTTTGTTATTCCAGCTTATAACGAAGAAAAGATGATTGCCGCGTGTCTTGAATCAATTATGAAAGAAGCAGCTCGATATTCGTATGATACTGAAATTGTCGTAGTAAATAATAACTGTACCGATCGGACAAAAGAAGTTGCCCTTAGTTTTGCTGGAGTCCGGGTGGTAGACGAGCCCCGCAAAGGTATCGTATTCGCACGGCAGTGTGGAATGAATCATTCTGATGGGGAATTAATAGCCAACGTAGATTCAGACGTGCTTGTGCCAGAAGGATGGCTTAAAACAGTAATGGAGGCATTTGCTCACGATGCAGAACTGGTTGCGCTCAGTGGCCCGTATATCTATCACGATCTCTCGTTGTATCATCGCGCCCTGGTACGTGCATTTTACTATGGTGGGTATATCATGTATCTGCTTAATAATTATGTCTTTAACGTGAGCGGTATGCTCCAGGGTGGTAATTTTATCGTTCGACGTGATGCCATGCAAAAGATTGGTGGGTATGACACCCGTATTTCGTTTTATGGAGAAGATACTGATATTGCCAAGCGCATCCGTGCGGTCGGGAAGGTGCGGTGGACGTTCGCGCTCCCGATGTTCACCTCGGGTCGGAGATTACATGATGAAGGGATTTTTAAAACAGGTTTGACGTACGCGGTTAACTACATTTGGCCAATTATATTCTCAAAACCGTTCACGAATTCGTATCGAGATATCCGAGAATAGCCATAGTCGACATAATGAGTCATACAGAGCAAACTGATATACTACGCTCATGAATATACGTATTGTATCTTGGAATATTGCTGGCGGTCGCCCGACTGCCTCTTTGGATCAATTTGATTACGGGGCGGAAAATCTAGAGTATTTTATTACCGAGATTCGGAAATACGATCCAGATATTATTTGTTTGCAGGAAGTCCACACGCCTTTGCAAGGTGGGGTATCTCAAGCAGAACTAATTGCAAAAGCCCTGCACTTGCCTTACATAATTAATTCTCCGATAAACGTATCTCATATAGATATTAACTACAACATTGGTATTGCCATTCTCTCAAAATTGCCTACTCAGGCAGAAAAAACACTCACCTTACCCAACCCACACCTTGAGTGTGTTTGGGCAGACGGCACTCTGGCATATACACACGAAAAAAATATACAGGTAGTTGCGTTTAATGATTTTACTGTTGTAAATAATCATATGTTACCAATCACATTGTTTGGTTATTCGTACGATGATGCGTCACGCGGTGGGGAACTGGCTCGAAATATTAATGAAATGATGAGTAAGAATGTTCCGTCTGGGTCACTCATTTGGTGTGGGGATTTTAACTATAATAATCCCCCGAACATCTATCCATGTATGCAGTCGTTGCAGCTTACTGATTCATTGCAGAATGAAGGAACGAGACCGGTAAAAGGTGGTGCTAAAAAGTGCCCCGATCATATCTACTGCACTCGCGAGTTTTTACTGCAGGAGTCTACTATCGAAAAAACAAACACTGACCACTACCTCTGTTTTGCAGAGTTTATCAAAGAGGAGGTGATATAAAAACAAAACACCCCGGCTGAGGGGTGCTTTGTTTTTGTGATGGGAAATAGCGAAGATTACTCTGTATTTCCACATAGCGTATTTACCTCCGCTACCCATTTATTTTAACATATCACTTTCAAATCACGGTGTGGAAAAACATCGGGATAAGACAAATGCTGCACTACATTTTTTACTAACCTAAGATATAGAGAAACTAGCTGTACAAAAATTGATGCAGTCCTAGGCGCAGTGCGTCCAGCGATTTTCTCTGGGAGAGAAAATCGGGACCTAAATTCAGAATAGGTGAAGAGTGATTAAACCGCACTCTTCACGCGCTCGTTTCTTCATTCAGCAACGAAGTAATGTGCTATTTTTAGAAATTTAACAAAAGAAATAACGGGCACCTAGTGGTGTCCGTTATTTCTTTTGTTGAAAAGGATTATCCCTTTACTGAATCCTTGAGTCCCTTCGCAGCGCGGAACTTTGGAACGCGCATTGCAGCTACTGGTACAGTTTCACCAGTACGTGGGTTTCGAGCCTCGCGAGCAGCTCGCATCTTCGCTTCGAAAATACCAAAACCAGCGATTGATACAGCGTCGCCATCCTTCATTGCTGCTTCGATGTTACCAAACACTGCTTCAACCGCTCGTTCAGCGTCAGCCTTGGTCGTGCCAAGAACTTCGTGTACTTTCGCGATGATATCTGCTTTATTCATATTCAGAATTTATATTCTAAGGGCGATTAATTTTGTGCTGAGTAACGCTCAGCCGCGGTGCCTAATATTTATTGGCTTGACACCATTATATAGCAAGCTCGTTTGACCGCAATGCCTAACAGAGCGAAAATTGTGTGTTGTAATAAATATAGAAAAAGCCACCCGAAGTTCAATCGGATGGCTTTGGATTGCTTTTGGTCCATTTCGCAACATGGCCTTTACACCGCGGGCAGGTGACAAAGTTGATGACTTTGGTCGCGGTCGGCCTGAGGACAAACCCCGTACCCAAACAGCGTCTGCAATAGGGATGCGGGCAATGAGGGGGTGTAGGTGCAACAAGCGGCATAAGGAACCTCGCGTGAAGAGTTTCAAGCTGGCGCTACAGTACCATAAAACACTTAAAAAACAAGGAAATTTAATCAGAATTGCTTTACATATTTACAATATGTGTTATTTTTCTCTTTAGAAAAGGGAGTAGGTTGACATGTCTGAACAAAAAACTGAAGGATATAACGTGGTTTTTCGCTTCACCACGGCAGCGGGTCCGCTTGCAGGTTCGATGGAATGTATGTGGTTTGATAGTGTGACAGCTTTCCATTGGTGGTACGATCCGATTAAAACCGCATTGCTGAATGAAGTAGTTGCGGAAGGTATTACCGACGAAGAAGCTGAAAACCTTGTTGTCAGTAATATGCCGCCTGAACCAGTACTCCTGGTAGAGCGTATGAAGGTTGCGCGTCAGCAGAATATTACACGCGAGTTGACCGCAGATGAGTTCTCTCGTGACTACATTTGTCCTGGACATTGGAGTACTAAAGAGGGGTTGGCACCAATCGGTGTTGTCCCCTTGGCTTTACGGGGTTTGTATCTACTAGCTCTCGAGATTGAGGCAACAAATCGAAATGAACGTACTCGACGCGAAGTATCAGAGTTTGGGAAGCTCGTTTATGATAATGAACGAATGGAGTTTCAGATCGCAATTGAGACCGATGAGGACCCTTTATTTGCTGGCGCTGATCAGGTGATGGAGTGTTTTGCAAAGGAACTCGAGCTTTGTCTTCCAGCAATCGCGCCAAATATCAAGCGTGGACGAATGTTCCGTATCGAGAAAGATTGGATGTTGTATTCAGCGCCGGAGATACCGTTTCGCGACGAACAACAACGGCGAGAGGCGATAGAGGGAGCTGCGCGGCTGCGCGCATTATTAGGTGAGGAATGACCGCTGGAACGATACGGGCGTAACGCAAACCGCCTCGGCCATAACTGGCCGGGGCGGATTTTTTGTATCTCGTTATCGAGCGTAGCTGACGACTCTTGTCTCACGGATTACGTGGACTTTGATTTCACCAGGATAGCGTAACTGCGTTTCAATCGTGGTGGCAATCGTGCGGGCGAGGGTGTGGGTAGCAAATTCAGTCAGGTTGGCTGGATTTACAATCACGCGGATCTCGCGACCAGCTGCGATGGCAAACGCCTTTTCAACACCTTCCAAATTTGTGGCGATAGCTTCGAGGTCGGTCAAACGTTTGATGTAATTCTCGATTGAATCACGGCGGGCACCTGGACGAGAGCCCGAGAGTGAGTCACAGACCTGTACGATGAGTGATTCCGGTGTTTCATACGGATACTCTTCGTGGTGGGCGCGCATGGCGAGGATGACTTTTTGGTCAACGCCATATTTCTCGAGAATACGGATACCAATTTCGACATGGGTACCAGCAACTTCATGACTTACGGTTTTACCGATGTCGTGGAGGAGTGCACCGGCTCGCGCCACTGCAACATCTGCTCCAACTTCTTCGGCAATAATGGCAGCCATATGGGCCATTTCCACTGAGTGCCAGAGCACGTTTTGTCCATAACTGGTACGGAAGTGTAAACGACCGATAATCGATACGAGATCAGGGTGAAGGTTTGGTACGTTTGCATCGTAACACGCTTTCTCGCCCATTTTGCGGACACTCTGTGCTACTTCTTTTCGAGCGAGTTCAACCGCCTCTTCAATCTTTGCGGGCTGGATGCGTCCATCTTTCATGAGGGCCTCGAGCGCAACACGTGCAATTTCTCGGCGGATTGGGTCAAAGGATGAGAGGACGATGTAGCCGGGGGTTTCGTCGATAAGCACATCGACCCCAGTGGCGCGTTCAAAGGCGCGGACGTTACGACCTTCTTTACCAATCACTTTGCCTTTGAGGTCGTCGCTTGGGATTTCAACGTTACTCGTCATAACACTTGTTGGCATAACGTTTCCAATGCGATGAATGGCAGCCAGGAGAATATTGGTTGCTTTGGCTTCAATCAGTTCGTTTCCGAATAGTTCTATTTTTTGGAGTCGAGCATTTAAATCCTCTGATCGTTCACGTTCGATACGGTCGGTGATGCGGGCAAAGGCTTCTGCGGCAGTGAGTCCCGCCACAGCTTCTAATTTAACATCGAGCTCACCTTTACGTTCATCGAGTCGAGCTTTAAAGCCTTTGACTTCATCAATTTTATTTTGCAGTGATTCCTTCTGGGAATCAATATCAATTTGGCGAGTATCAAGCATTTCTTCACGTTTCTGGAGGTGGGATTCTTTTTGATTTAACTTTTCTTCGAGGGTTTTGCGTTCTTCTTTGGCTTCGGTCTGAATGGACTCAGCTTTTTCTTCTGCCTTTTCGATTATCTTGATCGCGCGCGTTTCGGCATCGAGGAGTCGTTCTTTGAGTACAATTTCAATTGACGACTTTTTGGAATGGGCGTGTAAGTAACGGAGGTAGTAGCCAGCTGCAATGCCAATTCCGAGGCCGGCAACAATAGTTACCAGGTCAAACAATGGGGGCATGGACGGTTTACTAAACTAATATAGGGTACAAAGTCGGACGGGACATAATAGGCAGGTCAGACATTCGAACTGTACCAGAAAATAAACCATTAGTCCATTTTGACCTCAGGAGGGCAGTAGAGAGCAATGCCTCTCCCGGCAAAGTACTTTTGAAAATATTTGTAGTTAATTGTATGATTTTGCTGAGTACGTGTGCTCGTAAATCCAGACGGATTTTGAATGGTAATTGAATGGTCTGTATCGTTATAACCAGTGATCAGAACTAAGTGACCACCTTTTTGATCAGTGGGAGCAGTACTGTAACCACGGATATTTGGATTGACTGAGACGATTGCCAGACTGTTATGTGAAAGGAGGTGTTTAATGCCTGAGAGTGTCAGTCGTGAGTAACAGGTCGCACTCAGGTTGTAGTTTCGTATCCAAGAAACATACTCGCGGTACCGCATGTCGGACAAATGCTCCCCATACTTTTGGTAGACACTATGTAGCAAAGCATCTTTTGCTAGTGTAATCGTTGGATAGTTGCTCTGATTAAAAAACTCTAAGGCCATAACAGTACAGGCCATACCACAAATAGTCGTCACCCATATTTCATATTCTTCTACTGATTCAGCTCCCGATCGCCTCCAGTCCGGGTCACTTGTTTTTAACTGACCGCCTTCAAGCACCTTCTCAGCCCACTCAGGATTCGCAAATTGAGAAATAAATCTGACATTATTTGAAACCTGCAGAGGTCGTGAACATACAGCCGAATCTACATAAAGTAAAAGATTATGCATTTCTTGGGCAACTTTAGTGATGAGTCGCATTATATAGTGAGTATATCAATTTTATCTAGTCCGAGTAAGTACTTTAACGATACACAAAAACGCTCAAGTTTAATCGAACCTAAGCGTTTTTGTACTTTGGTATCTATGCTAAAAACTTTCTAAAATAGATGCAGTTCGAGGCGGACAAGTAAAATTTGGTGAGCCGTACTTTTTGTACGGTGAAGCTAATTTTACGTAGACCAACGAAGAAATGCGCTATTTTTGGAAGTTTTACTTGTAGACTTGGTCGACAATTCCGTATGCTAGTGCCTCATCAGCATCCATAAAGAAGTCGCGGTCGACATCTTGTTCAATTTTTGCGAGCTTCTGTCCGGTTGCTTTGGCGAGCATCTTGTTCAAGCGATCGCGGGTTTTGAGGATATGTCGTGCAGTGATGTCGATATCCGACGCCATACCGTAGGCTCCGCCTGATGGCTGATGAATCATGATTTCAGAGTTCGGAAGTGAGAAGCGTTTGCCCTTGGCTCCTTGTGAAAGGATAAGTGACCCCATTGAAGCGGCCATACCAACACACACAGTCGCAACGTCTGGTTTGATGTGGTGCATGGTGTCGATAATCGAGAGTCCGGCCGTTACACTACCACCCGGTGAGTTTACGTAGAGGAAAATATCTTTCTTCGGGTCTTCGGATTCGAGGAAGAGGAGTTGCGCAACAATTAAGTTTGCCATGTAATCTTCCACCTGACCGGTGACGAAAATAATACGTTCCTTAAGGAGTCGTGAATATATATCATATGCACGTTCACCACCTTGGGTCTTTTCAATCACCATTGGGACGAGCTGGGACATTTCTGGTTCTGTGTGTTTCATAAAGAGTGTTGTAAATTAAGGTTTGTGGTGTCGTGACAGTAAAAGAGAGAAACGACGTATCAATCCTAGCAAATTAATGAGGAAAAAGAAAACAGAGGCGCGTAGGGTACGCGCCTCTGGGATTTGTCCTGAGCAAATGCTCAGGGGGTTTCGATCGGCCAGATGTGGCCGTGGCCTGCGGGGCTGCCGCCATAGCCTTCGATGTGGCCGCCGTTGCCATTCGGGTAAATGACGGCCGTGCCGCCATCACCTTCGATGCAGCCGGTACCACCACCGGTATTGTTGCAGTTGGGTTTCGTGAACATTGGTAGTTCTCCCCTTGGGTCCATCCAGCTGTGGACTCTTTTATAGTAGCGAGCTTTTAGTTGTTCGTCAAACTAAAAAAAGCGATGCCCGGATCTGGGCATCGCTTTCTTTTGCAATTATTAGAGACTCTCTAATAATTTCATGACGGCTTCGTTTGTCATAACTGATGCAACATACACCGTTACTCGATGACGGTCAGCGTCTTTATATTGTTCGAGGAGTTGGTTAACTTGTTCGTTCAGTTGTGTCTCGTCTGGCTTTACTTCCTCACGTTTAGCGATTTCATTCAGGATAAGCTGGAGACGTGCACGCTTCTCGGCAGCTGGAGTCCAATCCTTCTTCATATCGTCGATGGTCTTGTTGATGTGTTTGAGATAATCCTCCATCTTTAAGTTAGCTCGTTCAAGGTCTTCATTCATTTGAGCAAACATCTGGTTGAGTTCAGTATCGATCAGGAGTTGCGGTAGGTCGATAGTAGAAGCCGCTATAATCGTGTCGGTAATCACTGCGCGGTGCTTTGCAACGCCGTCACGCTTTTTCTCAACCTCGAGATGTTCTCGGATTTTAGCTTTGAAGTCAGCAATATCCGTAAATTGTCCGGGCTGGCCCAGAGTTTTAACCAGTTCGTCAGTGAGTTCTGGTAGTGGTAGTTTGGCAAAATCTTCTTCAGTTTCAATTGGTGTAACTTCTTCAGTCTCTGGGGCGTCAATGCCTTCCTCGATATTTTTGGCTGCAGCTTTGTTCTGGAGACGTTCGTATGCCATTTTTTGACGGAGGATATCGGTAATTTGCTTTTCAACCTCTGCGTCTGTGACGTCGAGTGATTCTTTTGATTTGTTGGTAGTTGCAGCGAGAGCTTTGTAGTCAGGTAGGGTAATAGTTGGCACCACGGTCACGGTTGCAGTAAATCCAAGCGGGTTTCCTTCAGCAATTTTTGTAATCGAAATCTGTGGGTAGCCAATTGCATCGATGTTGTGCTCTTCAAGAATGTGTGGGTACATGTGAGCAATCGCACGCTCAGCCATTTCAGCCAAAATAGTCATTTCACCAACGGTTTTTACAATCATCGCTTCCGGAACGTGGCCGGGACGGAAACCGTCAATTTTGAGGTTACGACCGAGGTGAGCAATCGCTCCAGCTCGTTCCGCGGCAAGCTCAGAAAACGGGATTTCACCGGCAATTTTAACTTGTGAACCGGGTTCTGGCGTGACGGTAAAAGCGCTTTTAAAATCAATATCGTGATGATGATGTGAATGTGACATAGTACCGGCTAGTGTACTGATAAGTGGCTAAAATGCAAGGTGAAAGTGAGGAAGCAGTTCAGTTTAATAGTTGCATGGTTGCATAGTGTAACGTCTGTCTTTACGAGGAATGGAGCGAAGCGGAGTGGTATGGCAATCTAGAGTCGTACCGAACAGTCCTTGGATTGCTTCATGTGTTGCAATGACGGTTATGTCAGCATTTCTATAGACAGTAGGTGTGCGGGCATTGGAGGGGGAAGGGAAAGTAAAAACCCGACACGCGTGCGTGTCGGGGGGATTTTTGGATTCTATGCCAGTAGATCTGTGTGGCGCTTGGGTGAGGGATGGCTATTGCCCCATCATTGGCGTAATAGACTCAGTGGCCGTGACCATGTCCGTGCATGTTTTTCTCCCTGAAGAACAACGACACAACGTGTCGACCTCTATCAACTGGTTTCGGTCACCAGTAGAGATTTAATTAGGATAGGTGATTTAGAGGTGTTTTGCAAGCGGGTTGATGTCAAAACCACCAAATCGAACGACTGGTGGTTTCTGGTAGTTTATGGTTTGGCTGGAATTGCGGCGTTTAGTTCGGACTCGATGGCGGGTATTTCAGAATCCAGTTCTTCGAGGTGAGTACTGTCTACGTCGGCTTTGATAGCCGGGAGTTCGTCCGAGGTGCTCACTACGTCCATAGTTTGAGTGCGCGCTTTGGCTGTTGCGCTCTCCGGTTCATGGTTTTCAGCGTCAGTCGGTCGTGTTGCAGGAACTTCGGTCAGAGCGGCTTCTTTGGCTACTAACGTGTACCAGAAGTAGAATCCTCCGAGGATTGCAGCGAGTATAAGAACGAGCAATATAATAATTGGAAGAGAGAGGATCGTGCCTGACGACTGTACCGCTGCTACGCGGTGCGTAGTTGTGGTTGGCAGTTTCATTTCTTCTCCATCAAAATTTGGCTCAATAACGGGTTGATTCTTTTCCATAGATAGTCACATTATAACTTAGGGGAGGTACTTGCTGTGGTGCTGCTTGTGGTTGCAGGCGTGGCTTGTTGTGGGTTACTGGCGGCAGCAACAGTTGCAACTACTGCATCATAGGCGCTTCGAATAGCGGTGTTGATATCAGTATAGGTGACTTTGAGACTGGACCAGCTTTCACGTGGTGTGGCTGAGCCGATAAAGTTGATTACCGCCTTATCGATAGTACTGAGACTACTACTTGCTTTTGCAAGACTAATTTTGGCCTCATTTAAATGAATACGTGCTTCGTGTACGTCACTTCCGCCGGTTTCCATAATGTTTAATCGTGAGTCGAGTCGTTTAATGACATTTTCAATTCGTCGAACAGCCGCATCTTGTTTGTTGCTAATTAACCCGGCGAGGTTATTGATACGGCTTTGGGCGTCTGCTGATAAGGCTGCTTCACTCACTTTTGGCGCTGGCGCTGGTGTTGTTGGTGCCGTAGTAGTAGCTGGTGTGCTGCTAGCACTTTTGGTGGTTGTACTTGTTGCGGTTGTAGTACTGGCTGCAAACGCTAGTGTAGGCAGGAGTATAACAAGTGCAATGACAAATTGTACGGTGTAACGTATCGTAAACATATGTGCGTAGTATATCATCCCTCTCGCGCGCACGTGCGATTTTTGCCTGTGAGCAAAACAAAACCTTGTACAGAAATGTGTACAAGGTTTTGAAGAGTGCTGGTGTAACTCTATAGTTTAAGCGCCGGCAAGATTTGCTTTTTTCGTGAAAGAATACCGGGGAGTATTTCAGTGTCACTCGTCACGGTGACTCCAAACGAACTCTGGATAATCTGTTTTGCGAGATCACTGTACGTGAGGACTGTGGCCTCTTCCCGGAAGATGTCGACAATGAAAAAGAGTACATCATCCACATCATTTTCGTTTGTAACGCATTCTTTAATTGCTGTAATGATACCGTCTTTACGAGCGAGAACGGTTTCTGGTGTAGTGGTTTCAAGTACTGATACCCGGAAATTCTTGCCACCTACTTCGTACTTTTTACTATCGAGGGTAATCAGTCCTGTATCGCTGAACATGCTAACGTCAGATTTGGCCGCAAACATTTCATTAGCGTATGCCATAAGGTCGATTTCGAGCACGTTTGCTAATCTTTCAGCAACGTCCTTGTCGTGAGGGGTAGTGGTTGGTGAACGAAAAGCGAGCGTGTCTGAGAGAATGCAAGAGAGCATTATTCCAGCAATGTGGCGAGGCAGTGTTGCTGCATCAAGGTTCGTGAGGTCGTGCATTACTGTGGCGGTGCAAGCGAGGGGTCGAATAGTGATATTGGCTGGCAATTCAGTTGCGATACCACCTACTAATTTGTGGTGATCAATCAGTTGGATGAGTGAAAGTTCACTCATAGTTGCCGGTAATTCCTGTGGATTGTTGGTGTCGACCACTATTACTTCTGTACCAGTGGGCAAGGTTGGGAGCAGTTCCGGTGTCGGTACACTAAAATAGTTGAGGACAAACCGGGTTTCGGTATTTAGTTCCCCTAGAACATACGGTGTGGCTTCTTGTCCGGTGTGTTCGTTTAAATACCACGCCCAAATAATGGCTGAGCCGGTTGCATCCGTGTCCGGTGAGAGGTGTCCAAATACGTAAATCATAGAAATGTTAATTACCTAATTACTGTTCGTGTAGTGTAGAGTATGTGTCTCTAGGGTGCAAGTAGAATTTTAACTACACTCCCTACCCATGTCTAATGGTTCAATCGATTGAACCATTAGACAGCAAAACGGTCTGCGCGTGGGCGCAGACCGTTTTGCTTTTGAGTGTATGTTTACGCTTTGACTTCAGTTCCTTCTTCGTCTGAACTTTCAGCTTCTTCGTTTACGAGGGCTTCCGCCTCTTCGGGGGTCTCTACATCTTCAAGTGCTTCGTCTTCAGTAGTGACGTCACGATCACCGGTTGTCTCGTCCTCCACTTCTTCGGTTGCAGCGAGAGTGGCTGAATCTTCCTCTACTAGCTCATCGACAACTGTTTTGGCTGGCTTGGTTGTTACTGTTTCTGCGTCCCCTTCGGCGAGAGCTTCACCAGTTTGTGCTGACACAATATCGATTTTCCAACCGGTCAGTTTTGCTGCGAGACGAACGTTCTGTCCGCCGCGTCCAATTGCGAGTGACTGCTGATCGGCAGCTACTTCAGCTATGGCGTGACCACGCTCTCCTGTCTCATCGTTTGGTTCACTAACGATTTTCACGTTCAGCACTTGGGCTGGCGAGAGAGCGTCTTCAATAAACTCAGCTGGAGTTGGTGACCATTCAATAATGTCAATTTTCTCACCACCAAGTTCACTCATCACTGTTGAAACACGTACACCACGCTGTCCAACCATTGAACCAACGGGGTCAATGTGGGTATCATTAGCATAGACGGCAATCTTTGAGCGAGCGCCAGCTTCACGGGCAACTGCCTTTACTTCAACTGCTCCAGTTTGTAGTTCCGGTGTTTCGATAGCAAAAAGTCCAGAAAGGAAATCAGCATGTGATCGAGACAGTTTGAGAAAAATTCCTCGCGGTGTCTCTTCTACTGCGAGCAGGATAGCGCGAATTCGTTCACCCGGTTTGTAGCGTTCACCAGGCATTTGTTCGTCATACGGCATAATAGCGGTCATTCGACCGAGGTCAACGTAGAGGTTCCCGCGTTCGAAACGCTGTACCTGGCCAACAACAATATCACCAGCCTTCTGACTAAATTCTGCCAAGGCTGATTCTTTTTCAGCTTCACGAATCTTCTGTACGATCACTTGCTTGGCAGTTTGGGCGGCGATACGACCAAAATCTGCTTTTGATTCGAGGGGGAAGATGAGCTGTTCACCGAGCGTAGCGCCTTTTTTAATCATCTGCGCGGTTGAAAGCATGATGTGCTTCTCTTCATCAAAGCGTACTTTTTTGATACCTTCAGCATCCGGCATTACATCTTCTTCGTCGAGAATGTCTTCTTCACCTTCGGCTGGCTCGGGACGGAGCATGCTCTCGTCCACGACAATTTTCACTTGATTAAATATTACATCGCCCGTCGCAAGGTCAAAGTGGGCGGTGATAATTTGTCCGCGTTTACCAAATTCTTTTTTGTAGGCAGTCGCGAGAGACTGTTCGATAGCGTCAATCATCTTCTCTCGTTTAATGCCGCGTTCCTCTTCCATTTCGGTGAGAACCGCATGGATTACTTTTAGGTCAAACATATATATGTAGGTTGGGTATTCCCGTTAGTTGTAAATCTTTTTAAATAGTCCTTCTCACGCCTCGTTTTTTGGACAAAGAACGCGCGGGCAAGCGCCCGCGCGGAAGTCATAAGTACTATAGCGAGGATCGGATGAGTTGTCAAAACCGAATTAACCCTGATGAGGAATTACCTGATAGAAGTAAAAAGACTATATTTTTGAGTCAGCTAGTCAAAATATATTGACATTCATGAAAAAAAGTGTATAATAAAGCCAGTTAATTCTGTGTCAATAGGGGGCTAAAAAAGATGCAGTCGTTCCAAGAGGGTGAAGGATATCGTGCTGAGGCTGCGGTCAAGTGTGCAGGTGGCCGAATCGTTGTATCGAGTTTTGTTGCTGGTTTGAAGGCGTCATCTGGTCGTCCACCGGTGCCACTTTCGAGTGATGCGGCACTCGACTGGGCGATTCGTTTCGCTGAGCATGGCTACAACCAGGCAGCGGAGGAGATTTTTGACAAGCTCTGCGCCGGTCTGACGGTATACCGGTACTAAATTCCGCGGTATAATGGGTTTCTGGCAGGTCCCACCAAAATCTGCCAGCCAACGTCTCAGTAGAAAGGAGACATAATATGCGTCCCGTGCCGAAAAAAACTCATAAACCGAACCCGATCGCTAAAGCGGTCCGGACCCCGAAATTCCGCTCGCGGACGGAGGTCGATCGGACCAAATACGATCGTAATGCTGCAAAGCGCCAACTCTCCAAAGAGTCTGGCGCTTTTTCTCTGCTCCGCACAGAAATACTATGATAAATATTGACTTTTTAATAAAATATGCTATTATATTCACGTATATTTCGTTCGTTTACAAGGCGAAAATATGAATTTTATTCAGTTCAGCAGATTCTGGTGGACTGAAGAAGTTCGTTGACAGACTAATAACAAAAGTAGTGGGTATACCCACTCGATTCATCGGCTGCCAGTTGTGAAACTTGGTGGCTTTATTCCAAACGTCCGTGCTTATTGCAGGACAGAAAAAGGGAGCTGGGGTTAATCACCCCGGTGTCATCAATGTTTCAGAGACTCTTTGACACACTGTCAGCTCTGCCGGTTCACGGCATTGCTTCACAGGTAACGACTCGTGTCCTAGCGGGCACGGTGTCTGTGGTCGCTTCGGCGACGGGTAGTGGTAAAACACTGCTGTTGCCGGCGAGCTTGGCCATGCAGACCGGAAAGGTCGTGTATGTCCTTGTTCCTCGTCGGTTCTTGGCGGTGAATGCTGCCGAAACGGTGGCAGAACTGTCAGGTTTGAAGGTGGGGCAGGAAGTGGGCTTTGCGATTGGTGCTCAGTCGGGCGAAGATTCGCAACGTTCCATGAATACCCGGGTGCTCTACTGCACCTACGGCTATGCGCTCGCAAGCGGTATCATCAACACTGCAGAAAATTTCGTGTTTGATGAAATCCACGAAGCATCGCTCGACATGTCTATCTGTCGGGCCTTAGTCTATCGCCGAATTGCAAATGGCGAGCGGGTCAATGTGCTCGAGATGAGCGCAACGATTGATGCCGAGCGTCAGGCTGCCTATTGGCGGCCGGTGGCAAAAGTCAACGTGACGGAAATCGATGGCCGCACCTTCTCGTGTGAACGTCGGCATCGTCCGGCAGAGAGGCCAGAAGAGGCGGTGCTCGACTTGATCGCTGAAGGACGGACGGGTATTCTCGTTTTCCGTCCTGGTCGTGGTGAGGTTGAACATACAGCAGAGGCAATTCGGTCGCTCGTAGGAGAGGATGTTGAGGTCGCCGAAATCTATGGTGAACTCGACTATATCTCACGTAAAGCGGCCGTTGCTGCACCGAAAGGTGTGGTGAAGGTGCTCGTTGGTACCAACGTTGTTGAATCGGGTGCAAATATCACCTGGCTCGACGCGGGTGTGTCCTGCGGTAAAGCCAAAGAGCTGTCTGTGCGTCCGGAAACGGGCGCAACGTATCTCGCGCAGATTGATTTGCCACGGTGGCGGCTCGATCAGCAAGAGGGGCGCGTAAAGCGTTTCCGGAAAGGAATTTTTGTGCTCTGTTCGCCGCTGTCGTATGAAAAGCGGCCAGCCGAAACTACCCCGGAAATCAGGCGTCTGTCGCTCACCGAACTCGTCATGCACTGCGCCTCGTTTGGCATTCGGGCTGAAGAGTTGGTCTTTGACTACTCGCCAGACCGTATGCGTATTCTAGAAGCAGAGACGAAATTACAACGACTGGGTCTGGTTGACGCGGACTGCAGGCTAACAGAAGCTGGTAAGTTTGTGTCAGGCATACCCGTCGGGCCGGAAACGGGGGCAATGTTGTGGCACGCCAAGCACATCGGTGTGCTGGATGCCGCCCTACCCTTGGCGGCAGTAATCGAGGTTGATGGGGTGCGGAAAGACTCTCGCGATTCCCATCATATAAATGGTGTTTCGGATTGGCTCGATAGCTGCAAGGCTTTTGAGACGGTCTACAATGAACACAACAAATACGAACGAAAGGAGTTGATGAGACAATATAACGTCGGCTACAAACGATTTGAAGCCGCTAAAGACTTGTTGCATGACCTGATGCGTCGCTTTAGTGGCAGTGCTCAAATCATGCTCGAGGCGACGGACGATCATTTGAAGCAATGCCTGGTGGCAGGATTCATCACGAACCTGTTCCTAGGCACCCGTTTCCTCAGGCCCCTTTCGGGTGATCAGTATCTGGAATACAGTCCAGGTAATGGTTCGAGCGTACTGTTACATAGTGGATTTGCCCTCGGTCAGCTGCGCACTATTACGCCAAAGGATACACTCAAGCGTCCGTTTACGATTGTCGAAAAACTGACCGACGTGTCACTCTTCGACATTCTAGAGCTGGTCAAAGTTCGGCCGACTCTCGTTGAAACAACGGAACAGCGTGATGAAATCGGCCGATTCCGCTACGAAACCACTACCCGCCGGAAACTCTTCGGCGTGTATGAATTACCGGTCGAGCGGAGCGAAAGCCCGCTTACGCCCGAAGAAGCAGCCGAAAAGGAGGTGTATGAACGGACTAAAGATGAGTTTCGTCGTCGTCTGTACCTGTTGAATGACAAGCGTGAAGCACTGAGTATGTCCTCGGTTCGATTCGAGGATGAGTATTTCCGACTAGGATATATCGGCCGTGCCTACACCTATACGGAAACTGATGTGCTCCAGGCCGAACGTGACAGTGCGCAAGTAATCGAAGACGTGCGTGCCCGCCAAGCGTTGGATAAAAGACGGGAAGAACGTACTCTCAGCGATATTCTCGAGCGTGCGCTGCGAGAAAAACAACGGCCGGTAGTTTCTCCGGTACCACCTCCTCCAGAGCCAATTGATCTCGCAGCAGGGATCGAGGCATTGAGGAAGCGATTTGGTCGCTAAGACAAAATACCTCGGGCAAAGTAACCATTTTTGCCCGAGCAAATCCTGCCTAGTGCAGGTATGGTGAAGATGGGTGACTACCATACTATAAAATGTCACCCTCACTTCAGAGGAGAGAGTTCTCGGATACA
This sequence comes from Candidatus Kaiserbacteria bacterium, assembly GCA_031423775.1. Classification (GTDB taxonomy): domain Bacteria; phylum Patescibacteriota; class Minisyncoccia; order Phycocordibacterales; family UBA918; genus OLB19. Next base: position 70,000 of record JANPGF010000011.1, read on the forward strand.
TCCGCCGGGCACTGTCTCTTGTGAAGTGTTTTTATTTTTTATATTTGCAAACAGTTGTGTATAAAGTATGTGCTGAATGTTTGCTATACTGAGTGAGAGGTAGCTCTTAATGCTTTTTTACAATGCGTATTGCTGATGATCAGTTGAAACGTTTTATTCTCGACTCCAACCTTATTACTAAGGCGGATATTGCTGCGGCCGAAAAAGTAGCCAAAGACGAGAGTAGGTCACTCAGTGAAGCGCTCGTGTCCGGTGGACATATGACCGAAGACGACATGCGTCGAGTTGAATCGTATGTTCTCGGCATCCCTTTTGTGTCTCTCAAAGACATGAAGATTGATTTTGAAATATTGTCGCTCATTCCAGAGCCGGTCGCACGTACCCATAATATTATTGCGTTTAAAAAGACTGACCAAACGCTCGAGGTGGCTATGTTAGATACGGCAGATTTGCCAGCCATTGATTTCGTGAAGAAAAAGGTCGGGTTAAAAATTCAGCCACGTCTCACTGATACTGATTCCATGCGCGGTGCCCTCCGTCAGTATCAGAAAACGCTTAAAGATGAGTTTGGCGATATCATCATGCGTGATGCGAATGCCCTCAAAGTGGTTATTGATGAAAATGGGGAAGAGACCTCCGAAGCGGATTTGAAAAAGTTGGCGGAAGATTTGCCGGTAGTACGTATCGTAGATACGTTACTTCGTCATGCCATCATTCAGGGAGCGTCTGATATTCATATTGAGCCAATGGAAGATGAGGTGCTCGTACGATACCGTATTGATGGCATTTTGAATGACGCGATGAAACTACCTAAAATTGCCTCAGGCACTATTGTGGCTCGTTTAAAGGTGCTTTCAAATCTAAAACTCGATCAGAAACGGTTACCACAAGACGGACGTTTTAAAATGGAGATGGATGGACAAAAAGTAGCCTTTCGCGTTTCAATGTTGCCAGTCTATTACGGAGAAAAAGTGGTTATGCGACTTCTGCGCGAGAACCGTACCGGGTTTTCACTCGAAGGCATTGGTTTTCATGGTTCAACGCTTGAACGTATCCATAAAGCAACACGTGCTACTACAGGTATTATTCTGGTGACAGGACCAACTGGATCAGGTAAATCAACCTCACTCTACACGGTGCTCGATTTGTTAAATACACCCGAAGTCAATATTTCAACCATTGAAGATCCAATTGAGTATCAGATGGCGCGAGTAAATCAGACCCAAGTAAAACCTGAAATTGGTTTTACGTTTGCCGCAGGATTACGATCTCTGATGCGTCAGGATCCGGATATTATCATGGTGGGTGAAATTCGTGACCAGGAAACGGCGAGTTTGGCAATTAACGCTGCGCTCACAGGTCACCTCGTGTTGGCTACGGTCCACACGAATTCTTCGGCTGGTACGATTGCTCGCTTGATTGATATGGGCGTCGAATCGTTTTTACTCGTGTCGACACTCCGTGTTGCTATTGGGCAGCGACTCGTGCGTAAACTCACTGACGATAAAATTTCATACACGTTATCAAAAGCCGAGCGCGATGAAATTGCTACTCATGCGAATCTCGATTTCGTGTTGGCAACTTTGAAAGAAGAAAAAATTGTACATCCAGACGCTACCTGGAATGATATCCCGTTTTATCATCCAAAAGAAAAAGGTTCATCTGAAGATGGGTATCATGGTCGAATGGGTATCCACGAAGTATTTGAAATGTCGGCGACAATCAAGGATATGATTATGCGTCGGGAGACTGGTGACGCGCTTGAAATCCAGGCGCGCAAGGAGGGGATGCTTACCATGATGGAAGATGGTATTTACAAAGCCGCCAAAGGACTTACTAGTTTGGAAGAGGTGCTTCGCGTTATTTCAGAATAGCGTACATTCATTATGGCAATATTTACCTATCAGGGTGAAGACAATGAAGGTAAAAAAGTAACAGAAACGGTTACTGCCGAAGATCGGTATGCGGTGTATGACATTGCCCGGACAAACGGACATACCATCTCAAGTATTGAAGAGCAAAGTGGTTTTTCGTTCAAAAACTTGATCAATATGGAGGCCATCAATTATAAGATGGCTCGAGTGAAACAAGATGAATTGGTTATGGTGACTCGTAATCTTGGCTCGATGCTTGTAGCGGGACTGACAGTAATCCGAGCGCTCTCGGTTATTGAGCGACAATCGAGCAATGCAAAATTGAAAGGAGTGATAAAAAAAATAAGTGCACGTTTAAATAAGGGTGATCAATTTAATGAAGCCCTAAAGGAGTTTCCAGAAGTTTTTTCTGATTTGTATATTGCTATGGTGCGAGCAGGGGAAGAGAGTGGAAATTTAGCGGAATCACTCCAAACCCTTGCCGTACAAATGGAGCGCGCGTCAACACTTAAAAAGAAAATTAAGGGCGCCATGATGTATCCGTCAATTGTACTTACGGTCATGCTTATTATCGGGGTTCTGATGATGATTTTTGTTATGCCGCAAATTACGGTTGTATTTAAAGGGATGGGTAAAGATTTGCCGGCAATGACACGAGTGTTGATAAACACCAGTGATTTTATGGTGAACTACACGGTGTTCACGATTGGAGGATTATTGGGATTTTTTATTGGGATGGGATATTTATTGCGTTCGAAACCTGGCAAGATTGGAACTTCCTGGCTAGTTCCGAAACTTCCGGTGATTGGCACTCTCGCTAAAGAAATGAATTCGGCCCGGACAGCACGTACACTTTCTTCATTACTGAATTCGGGAGTTGATGTGATCCAGTCACTCGAAATTACCGAAGAAGTAGTCCAGAATGTGTTTTATAAAAAGATTCTCCGCGATGCAAGAGCACGGGTAGAAAAGGGTTCAGCACTATCTGATGCGTTTATTGAACGTTCAGATCTGTATCCAATTTTGGTGGGAGAAATGATTTTGGTAGGAGAGGAAACGGGGCAGATTGCGGGAATGTTGGGTGAGTTGGCTATCTTTTACGAAACAGAAGTTGAGCGTAAAACGAAAGATCTTTCAACAATTATTGAGCCGCTCCTGATGGTGGTTATCGGAGGTGGTGTAGGATTCTTCGCACTGGCTTTGATTTCACCGATTTATTCAATTGGCGATGGTATTAAATAACAAAACAACTACTAGAGGATTTGCTCTGATTGAGCTTTTGATAACAGCGGCTGTTATGTTGATTATTTTTGGTGGTATTTTTATTGGTTTTCGATATAGTTTAGATTTGATTACGCAGAGTCGGGCAAAATTATCAGGACTTACTCTTGCTAATGAGCGAATGGAATATCTCCACTCCTTGTCCTACGATGCGGTTGGTACATTATCCGGTATTCCTGCGGGCGCTATTCCACAAGTCAGTACCACTTCTTTAAACAACATTGTGTTCACCGAAACGGTCTTAGTTGAGTACATTGATGATGCTGCGGATGGCATCGGGTTGGCAGATACTAATAGTATTACTACCGATTACAAATTAGCAAAAGTAACCGAAAGTTGGCAGACTCACGGAGTGACACATGAAGTTTTCTTGGTGAGTAATATTATTCCGCGCTCCATTGAAACAAATGTAGGTGGAGGCACCTTGCGTGTTAATGTGTTTGACTCAAATGTGCAACCTTTACCAGGAGCTGATGTCCGAGTCTGGAATACGACTGGTACTACCAGTATTGATGTGACACATACCACTGATGCTACGGGAGTCGCACTGTTTGGTGGCGCTCCTGCTAATTCTGGATATCAAATCAGTGTCACGGCACCTGGCTACTCTACCGATCAGACTTATGTTGCAACGACTACATTGCCTAATCCAACAACGCAACCAGTTGCAGTTCGGGTGGCTGATATTTCAACAATGAACTTCTTTATTGATCGATTAAGTAATTTGTCGATTACGACGCTTTTGAGCAAGACAGCCAGTACTAGCAACTTTTCGTTTACATCACTTGCACAAGTAGCGAGTTCGACTGGAGTAACAACGTCTGGTAGTGCGCTTACGCTTACGTCTGCTGTTGGCGTGTACGCCAGTAGCGGGTCTGCCTATCTCGCTCCCATTACACCTGCGACACTGGCAAGTTGGGATGTCGTTACTGTTACAGCCAGCACTACTGTATCAACCTCGGTAAAGGTATCGTTCTATACTGGTACCAGTACCTTTATACTTATACCGGATAGTGATTTACCAGGTAACAGTGCAGGCTTTTCAGCTACCACCATTTCACTAGCTGCGTTAAATCCTGTTACCTATCCAAGTATTGGAGTGCTGGTGAAACTCGGTACAGCCTCGTCATCCCAAACGCCGCAACTGAGTGCTCTACAGGTTGGTGTTTTGACAGCAAAAACCGTAGCCCCAGCAATACCGCTTGTAATTCGCGGGGCTAAAGCGATTGGTACGCTTGTTGATACCACGCCCGTATATAAATACGCCACTACAACCAGTACCAACGGTAGTGGAATGAGAACGCTTGCTGCTATCGAGTGGGACGCCTACACTGTTTCTCCGAGTGGGTATGATGTTGCAGAAGCTTGTCCAGCAAATCCCTATGCGCTCACGGCTGGGGCCAGTTCTTCCTTAGAATTACTTTTAGCTGCAAATACACCGAACAGTTTACGAGTGGTTGTCCAAAAAATTTCTGGTGGTACGCTCCCCGGAGCATCAATCACGCTGTCGCGGAGTGGCTATACAAGCACTGCTATTTCTTCAGCCTGTGGCCAAGTGTATTTCAGTGGAGTTACCAATGCCAGTGACTATGATTTGACGGTTTCGGCTGCGGGATATACCACCCAGTCTTTTTCTGGGGTAAGTATATCGGGGGATGTGGTACAGACGGTAACCTTCTAAACATGGATATCTCAACGCTACAACACAGACAGGTTCGAACTCAATTAGGTTTTACGCTGCTTGAAATGATTATGGTAATTGCAATCAATACCATACTACTGGCTGCAATCATGGGGTCAGTCACTCAAATATATAAAAACAATAGCTATACTTTTGAGCAGGCAAATGAAATCGAAGCCGCACGTCGTAGTATTGGTATCTGGGTGCGTGACGCCCGTGAAATGACTCTCGGAGCTGATGGTTCGTATCCAGTCGCAGTGTTGCAGAATAATAAAATGGGATTTTATAGTGATATTGATCGCGATAGTAATGTTGAATACGTTGAGTACACTCTGAGTACTACCACCCTGACTAAAAAAACCTACAATCCTGTGGGCACTCCGCCTGTGTATAGTACGACAACTCCAGATACAACTGACATACTTTCAATTTATGTACAAAATGGGTTACAAGGTGTGCCGGTCTTTACCTATTACAGTGCCACGGGTACGGTGCTGGCTTCACCATCAGCTATGTTGACTGACATGCGCTACGTCGTCATGAAAGTAATTGTAAATATTGACCCCACCCGTTCCCCGGGAGAGTTTATGCTTCATGCGAGTGCGGCACCACGAAACCTCAAAGACAACCTATAGTCGTCCATCCACTAAGCCCTTATCTACGTTGTTAAATGAAGAAACGAGCGTAGCGACTATTCTGAATTTATGCCAGTACTTTGCCCCTCCCTAGGGCAAAGTATCGGCGCAGGTGTAAACCTGATACCGAAGGTTGTTCAAGAACTTTTGCCTAGAAAGGGCGAAAGTTGGAACTAATCAAAAGCATACTCGCTTCCGCTCGTTGTTTTGCTTAATCTAAGGGATTATTGAATGAACTTACATCGCGCAAGACTTTACGCTAGTTCTCACAATTTATGCAGAGCATTTAATATGTTATAAGTGTGGGTCTTGTATACTGGTGGTATGTTTCGTTCTTCCGTTCGACCCCCTGCAGCCACTAGTGGTTTTCTTTTGGTATTGGTATTAGTATTTGGGGCAATCTTCTTTACTATTGCGAGTTCGTTTATTGTTTTTATTGTTATACAGAGTAAGCTTGTGGCGCAAAAAGTTGAGATCGAAAGCGCCGGGCAAATTGCTGAAGCTGGGCTAAATTATTATAAATGGTATTTGTCACACTACCCGAATGACACAACAAATGGTACTGGTTTGCCCGGCCCTTATATTGGAGTGTATAAAGATCCTGAAGGAGCTGCAATTGGCGAGTGGTCGCTTTCGGTTGCGAGTACCACCTATTGTGGCGATGTGGCATCGATTGACGTGACAGCGGTTGGACATACCTATGCCGCCCCGACTATCACTCGCAAATTGACTGCCAAATATGCCCGACCTACCGTAGCGTCATTTGCGGTTATCTTAAATTCAAATGTTTGGGCAGGTTCTGATCGTATTATAAATGGACCATACCATTCAAATGGCGGAGTCCGCATGGATGGCACTAATAATTCTGTGGTGACGAGTGGTCAGTCAACCTGGTCGTGCGATCCAAGTTTTGGATGTACTCCAACCTCTACAAAAAATGGGGTGTTCACGAGCACTGCTAATGCAGACGCTTCGCTATTTGATTTTCCTGCGGCCCCGATTAACTTCGCAGGCATCACGGTCGACCTCTCTTCAATGCAGACTCGGGCGCAGACGAGAGGAGGTTTATATATTCCTCCGTCAGGTGCGTATGGCTACCAGTTAAAATTTAACAGTAGTGGTACGGTATCAGTCTCTAAAGTGACGAATACAACTTTGTACTGGGGGTATACCACTGAAAATGGTTGGGTGCAGGAACGAAATGTGATTTCTGCCTCGACCTCAGTTGCAACCTATACAATTCCCACGAGCTGCCCGCTTATCTTCGTCGAGGACAAAGTTTGGCTGAGTGGCACAGTGAAAGATCGGGTGGCACTAGCAGCAGCTGATCTCGATAGTCCTGGTGTCGACCCATCAATCATTTTGCAAGGAAATATCACCTATACCTCTGCAACTAGTTCTGGGTTCCTGGCAGTGAGTGAAGAGGATACTCTCATTGGTGTAAATGTTCCAACAGATATGTTGATAAATGGTGTCTACATTGCGCAAAACGGTCGGTATGGACGTAATCATTATGAAAATGGTGGAACAGGACATGCTCTCCCGGGAAGTCTCACTGTGTACATTCTCCGTAATTCTGAAACCATGAATGGCACTATTGTGAGTAACGGCAGAGTGGGTACTCAGTGGACTTCGGGAGGTCTCATTGTGTCAGGATTTCAAACACGTACTAATACCTATGATAGAAATTTAATCGCAAATCCGCCGCCACTTATTCCGGTTACGTCTGATGTGTATCAGTTTTCAGAGTGGCGTGATGGTAGTTGATGAATATGATAGGTAAAAAACTACCCACTGCGGACAATTGTCCGCAGTGGGTAGTTTTGTTGTCGTGGTACAATTTCTGCATATGACAAAACATCATGCGCCACTTGTTATTGGTAATTGGAAAATGAATCCAGTTTCAATGGGAGAAGTTAAAACCATAATAACCAGTCTTAAGACCGCCCTCAAAAAAAATACCGATGTTACCGTTGTTATAGCTCCACCCGCACTCTATCTTATGGAGGCAAAGAAATTGCTTGGTACGAGTCCAATTGGTCTAGGGGCTCAGGATGTGAATCCAGCTCCGATGGGGGCACAAACGGGTGAGCATTCCATTCCTATGTTGACTGGAATGGGAGTGACTACTGTGATTGTAGGACATAGCGAACGACGGGCACTTGGCGAGACTGATGAGATGGTGGGGGCAAAAGTGGCCGCTCTCATTAAATCAAAACTTACACCAGTAGTCTGTATCGGTGAACGAGAACGGGATGCTCAGGGTAATTTCTTTATGGTAATCGAAGCGCAGATTAAAACTGCTCTTGCTACTATCCCCAAAGCTCGGTTTAAAGATGTGGTTATTGCGTATGAGCCAATTTGGGCGATTGGTACCGGAAAGACGGCAACTGCTGAAGATGTAAATGAAATGCGATTATTTATTCAAAAAATTCTGACCAAACATTTTGATCGGGCTTCAGCAGGAAAGATCTGCATTATTTATGGGGGTTCAGTCTCGGCTCAAAATGCAGCAGATTTATTTGTTGGTGGAGGGGTAGATGGATTTTTGGTGGGGGGCGCGAGCTTGCGTCCTCAAGAGTTTAGTCAAATTATAAGTAGTGTTCGATAGATATACCGTATGAAATCAATTACAGAATGCCATGACTTGCGAGGGAAGTATGTACTCGTTCGTTCATCATGCAACGTACCTCTGGAGGATGGTGTGGTAAAAAATAATTATCGTCTCAAGCGGGCGCTTCCAACCTTGAAGTTTTTGCATGAACAAGGAGCTCGCGTGATTGTCATTGCGCATATCGGCCGAGATGAAAAGGATACGTTAAAACCAGTGCTGGCTGCTTTTCAAATGCTGCTACCTATGACATGGGGAGGTACAATAGGCAGTCCAGAATTTAGTACGGCCCGGGGTAACCTGCAGGACGGTGGCATACTGATGGTTGAAAATCTCCGCCAAGATGCTCGTGAGGCTGCGAATGATCCAGAATTTGCCGCCCTACTTGCATCGGTTGCCGACATCTATGTAGATGATGCCTTTGATAATATCCACCGCGACCACGCATCAATGGTGACGGTGCCTACTTTATTGCCCGCGTATGCAGGGATTACACTGATGGAAGAAGTGACGGAATTGCGTAAAGCGATGGAGCCTGCTACGCCTGCCCTGCTTATCCTCGGCGGCGCAAAGTTTGAAACCAAGATGCCTTTGATTGAAAAGTATCTTGATCTCTATGACTACGTATTTGTTGGCGGTGCACTTTTGAATGACATTTTGAAAGCTGAAGGACATGTAGTTGGGCAGTCACTTGTGTCAGATGTTTCAATTGCTGGAGCACCTTTTCTCGCGAGTGAAAAGTTGATAGGCGCGATTGATGTGGTGGTCACGAGTGATCGGGGGGTACGTACGGCTAGTATCAATGATGTTAAACCTGATGAAAAGATTACTGATATTGGTCCAATGACGGTAGCGGCTCTCGCGCCCTATATTGCCAAAGCGGCCACTATATTATGGAATGGACCAGTAGGAATGTACGAAGCCGGGTCACCAGGCAGCACCCATGCGGTGGCGAAACTGATTGCTGACGCGTCTGCATACAGTATTATTGGCGGAGGAGACACCGTTGCTGCTATCGAGGAGTTGGGACTGAATGAACAATTTGGCTTTGTGTCGATTGGTGGTGGAGCGATGCTCACTTTACTCGAGCTGGGTACGACACCCGCTCTCGAAGCGCTCGAGGAATAAGCAACAAAAAACCTCTCGTTTTACCGAGAGGTTTTTTGTTGCGTGAGTGCATCTGTTAGCTGTTGCGCTATCTGAGTCAATAGTTCGTCCGAAGCTTCGGTGCTTGAGGTGAGTGCCCGGCTCAGATTGTGGTCAGTTTTTGGCATTGGATAGATTTTAATGTGTACATGAGGTACTTCAAAACCTTCAACGACAAGGCAGGTACGTTCCGTAGAAAATGCCCGATCTGATGCTTGCGCAATTTTCTTAGCAACAGTAAAAAGGTGTAAATAGGTTTCGTCGTCTAAATTAAAAGCGTAACTGACTTGTTGTTTTGGAATAACAACTGATTGGCCGTGTATTCCCGGAAATTTATCGAGTATACAAATGCAGTATTCATCCTCGTATATAACATGAGCGGGGATTTCACGGTTGATAATGCGTGTAAAAATAGATGGTGATTCGGTTGTCATAATAAAAATGATGAGAGCGTGATCAAAAGCGTCAGAGACAAGGCTTGCGAGAGAGGAAGCACGAGGCGTATGAATATACGATGAGTGTTTCCGAGCGAAGCATAACGCAGTATCTGGCGTTTTTGGACATGCTCTAAATATGGTACCATAACGGCACTTAGTATGTCTCTCTCCTTTGCTCCGGCGATTACGGTTGCCGCTAAAACGGAACTCTCGTCATTCGATCTTGATTTACAGCAACTACTATTCAGTCGTGGTATTACAACTAAAGTAGCCGCGCAGGAATTTTTGAATCCTGACTACGAAACCCAGCTTCATAGTCCATTGCTCCTTAACGATATCGTAAAAGCCACCACCCGCATTAAGGCGGCCATGCAGGCCGTGGAAAAAATTGTGATATTCAGTGATTACGATTGTGATGGTATCCCTGGAGCTGTGGTTGCGCATGATTTTTTCAAGGCTATAGGATATACGAACTTTGAAAACTATATTCCACACCGGCATTTTGAAGGGTTTGGTTTATCTATCGAAGCGGTTGAGAAGCTAGCAGCCGGGGGAGCGAAACTAATTATTACTATTGATTGCGGAACGGGAGATGTAGCGTCCGTAGCGAGGGCTAATGAACTCGGTGTTGACGTTATTATTACCGATCATCATGAACCGCATGAGACCCTGCCAGCTGCTATTGCGGTCGTAAATCCAAAACTGGGCAATTATCCGTTTCCTCATCTATGCGGCGCAGCCGTTATGTACAAATTAGTACAAGCGTTGTTACAAACGAGTGACTTCAACGTAGCTCCGGGGCTCGAAAAGTGGTGGTTGGATATGGTGGGTGTTGCGACTATTGCTGATATGGTGCCACTGGTAGGTGAAAATCGGGTATTTGCACATTATGGACTGAAGGTCCTCAGGAAATCGCGTCGCCCCGGACTACAGCAGCTGCTACGTAAAGCTAAAATGAATCAACTGTACCTCACTGAAGAAGATATTGGTTTTACAATTGGTCCTCGTATTAATGCCGCATCACGGATGGACGCGCCAGAGCATGCTTTTCAACTTTTGACCGCAACTGATGAAGGTGAAGCGGGTGCGTATGTTGAACGGCTCGAAAAATTAAATAACGAGCGTAAGAGTTCAGTGGCGCAAATGACCAAGGAATTGCATGTCCGCCTCGGGGAATTGACTGAAATGCCGCCCGTACTCGTGCTCGGTAACCCGCTCTGGCGCCCAGCGCTCGCGGGGCTGGCTGCGAATAAGTTAGCAGAAGAATACAATCGGCCGGTCTTTCTCTGGGGGCGTGATGGTAATGATTGTATTAAAGGCTCGTGCAGGTCTGGTGGTGGAGTGAGTGTCGTGCGCCTTATGAATGAAGTGGCGGAGGCATTTTCTGAACATGGCGGTCATCATATGTCAGGCGGCTTTGCGGTGCGTGATGAGCACATTTTTACCTTAAGTGACGCCCTGAATCAAGCGTATGTTACCCTCGGTGCAGAGGCTGTGGTACCAGTTGAACGTTTGATTGATGCAACGCTGTCTCTTGATGAGGTGTTTGGTGAGCTGCGACGTACCTTGGCGGCACTAGCTCCATTTGGTGCAGGTAATCCAAAGCCACTGTTTGCTTTTGCCAATGTAATACCACATACTGTCGCCCAATTTGGTAAAGTTAAAGAACATATAAAGTTGGAATTCAAAACAAAAAAGGGCCCACTTGAAGCCATTGCATTTTTTGCGACTGTTGCAGATTTTACGGTTACGCCTGAAGTAGACAAATCCTTCACCGTTCTTGCGCATGTGGAAGATTCATTTTTTATGGGTCGGAGACAGACGAGGTTGCGTATTGTTGACATTGTGTAAATTCCCTCTATGCTGAGGGGTAGCGCAATTATGGAGAGAAATTCATGCGTACGCCAGTCCCCGCCACTGCCAAGTTGGTGCCACGTGAACTGTTACGCCGGTGTCCAAAATGTGGTCGCTACGTAAAAGTTGGCGGTCCGTTCAGTGGCAAGTATGTGATTCAAGCGCATGCTTTTGAAACGAATGGAACCGTCATGTGTTCCGGATATAACATGCAAATCCCTGCAACCCCCGCGTCGTCCTAAATCAGGGCGGCGCGTTACTATTTATGCTATAGTCAATTTATTATGAAAACCGTCATTTGTTATACCGGCGGCAAAGCTCAGAGTAATCCCGGGCCTGCGGCTGTTGGCGTCTATATTACTGATGACTCGGGCGCCATGATGAGTGAAATGGCAGAAACAATTGGAAATAGTACCGATACGTTTGCTCATTATCAAGCGGTCTACGTTGGTCTCCAGGCACTGAAGTCTCTTCTCGGCATAGAGGGGATGACTACTGCCATTGAAATGCGTCTTTCAAGTGAACTCGTAAAATCACAACTGAATGCAGAGTCTCCCATCAAAGAGCCGGGATTTGTGCCACTATTTATTGAAATCCATAATATGCAGGTCGAGAGTTTTCCGCACCTCACATTTACCTTGGTGCCACACAAAGAAAATGGCGAAGTAGAACGGTTGTTGAACGAAGCGCTCGGTACAATAGAATAAGTTAGGTATGAATCGGAGTCACCACTTGCAAGCTTGTGGGTTGTGTTTCTGGTTGAATAACTAGCCTTGACGATTTACAGGGCTTTGTTATGCTCTATTTCACCTCAGTCAGATGGCTGAGGAAACAGGGAGGCGTACACACGTGTGCATCAAGAACCACTTGGCTGAGCAGATAAGGCAACACGAAGCCTTGGACGCAAGTATCCGTCTGCTGCAGATGTGCCCAGGGCATGATTCGCTTGAAGTCGCAGTACTCAAAAAAAAGAAGCTGCTGCTGAAGGAGAACATTGGTCGCCTCATGAACCCGGCTCGGGCAACTGCACCGAAGGTGAAGAAAGCGACTACGAAGAAATCCAAAAAGAACAAAAAGGTTCAAGCGCCCGCTCCGGTCGCACACCTCGTTCCCGCACCCAACGCTCAATCTGATTTTGGCAAAAAAGCGGCGTAACGCAAATTGATCTCAGGCAATCGCCTGCTGTCACCACTGCCCATCCACATGTTGGATGCGGCAGTTTTTTATTTTGGAGGGGTGAGAGTCTGGTACACTTATGGCATGTCTGGTGTATTTTTTTATACGCTACTACTCAGTTTTACGAGCGGGATTTTTCTCCGCTCGTTTTTTGTACTCGACGGTATTGTAGTAATCTGGCTCCTCCTTATTACTGTGGGGCTGGCGTTGTGGTGGTATAAAAAGCGAACTCAATCAACATCGGTTTTTGTCGGAATCGTAGCGCTCGGTATCTTTGGCATAGCACTTGGTATTGGCCGCTATATATTTGCCGTACAACACACCCCGGCAGCCTTGCTCTTATCTGATGTTGGGTCTGTACATACGTATACCGGGCAGATTGTCCAAGAACCCGAGAGTGCAGCGAATAGTACCAATCAAGTGGTACAAATTGGACAGGAAAGAATAGTAGCAAAAGTTGACCGTCATACACTCGTGCATTATGGAGACACTGTTTCAGTTACTGGTTCACTTGCTGTACCTGAACCTTTCATGACAGATTTTGGTCGTACCTTCGATTATCCTGGGTACTTGAGAGCTAAAGGTGTTGGGTACACAATGTCGTTTGCACGTATTACGGTGATTGATACCACAACAGGGAATCCAGCGCTGCGTTTTCTGTTTCGTGTAAAAGCTCGTTTTATTGAGGCACTCGAAGATATTCTTCCGGAACCTTATGTTGGATTAGGTAAAGGCTTACTTTTGGGTGTGAATCATGCACTCGGAAGTGAGCTCGAAGATATTTTTAGACGAGCAGGCATCATACATATTGTGGTACTGTCTGGATATAACATTCTTTTGGTGGTCCAGTTTGTATTACTCATTCTTGCGCGTCTGTTACCGCTGCGAGCTCGTGCGATTGTTGGTATTGCGGCTATCGTTTGTTTTGCCTTGATTGTCGGACTCGGTGCTTCAGTGGTACGAGCCAGCATCATGGCGGCTCTCAGTCTCGTCGCTTTACTATTTGGTCGGAAGTATGCGGTCATCCGAGCTCTTTTTTTAGCAGGCGCAGTAATGCTTATTGTGAATCCTTATATACTGACCAATGATATTGGTTTCCAGCTGTCGTTTATGGCAACGTTTGGACTGCTCTTTGTTGCACCACACCTCAAGTGGTTGGTGACTTGGATGCCAGAAAAGTTTGGTTTCCAGGAGTTTCTTTTAGCAACTATTTCTACTCAAATTGCCGTGTTACCAATTCTCCTCTACAACATGGGGCAGTTCTCGATTATTTCACTGATGGTAAATGTGCTTGTGTTGCCAGTTGTATCGTTCGCCATGCTGCTAACGTTTCTTACTGGTCTGATCGCGCTCATTTCGCACAGTCTCGCATTCCCACTGTCCTTTGGAGCATACATTGTATTGGCATACATCATTACTATCGCTACTAGGTTTGCTGCTCTCCCCTTTGCGGTAGTGAATGTGCCATTTTTTCCTTGGTATGCTGTGTTTGTTTCATACCTACTTTTAGGGGCTTGGTTATATGTCCGTATTCACCGATCAGCTGCAGTGACTCCGCAAACTATCGACCTCTCATCTATCGCTAATTGGACTGTTATTGAAGAAATTAATAATCCCAAACAAACAAAAACTGGACAAGCGAGTATCGCTAGTCCAGTTTCTGTTGATTCTCCTGCTGCCGCATCTGTAGATACTCCGATTTTTTTCCGCTGAGCTAGACGAGGCGTCCTGATACTACCTCCCAGTTCAAGTTAGCAAAGAAAGCCTCGATGTACTTTTTCTTGTCTGCCGGGAGATAGTCACGCATATATGAGTGTTCCCACATATCAAGCGCAAGCACGATGTCGAGGTCAGCCAGTTGCCCGATATGTTGTTCGTCGACCCAGGTGAGTACGAGTTGGTCAGTGTGGGGATCGTGGTACATCATGGCCCAACCAATACCGCGTGTCATAGCAATGGCGGTAAAGCGCTGTTGCCAGATTTCAATACTACCCCAGGTTGCAACGATTTTTTCATTGAGGGTGCCGGCCGGAAGGGGCTTTGCGCCACCTTCTAACTGTGCAAAGTAGTATTCGTGGTTTCGCATCCCGCCAAACTCAAAGCCTAGGCGGCGCTGCATTTCACTAATGGCGTAGCCGTTCGCCTCGAGGTCATGACTGTATGAAGCGATTTTATCGTTTATCAGATTGACGTGTTTGACGTATCCCGCATACAGACCGAGGTGCAGATCGATTGATTCGCGACTAATACCGGTGAGTTCTGGAATATCAAACGTTAATGGTTCGTAGTTCATGTGTATACAGGTTACTGTGAATAATGGGTACTTTACTAGTATAGCAAATTTCAACGAAAGCTCCGTAGTATACTGTCACTAATGTACTGTAGTTTTCGTTATCGGTTGGGTGTGCTACTCGTCGTTTGTGCGACCGGCGTCGTGGCGTGGCTTACACCACTTTGGTCAACTGGTTCAGCTACACAATCATATATTACGGTGACGTTCCTTAATATTGGACAGGGTGATTCTATTTTGATTGAGACGCCGGATGGAGTCCAGGCCTTGATTGACGGTGGTCCTGATACTAAAGTGCTTGGTGAACTCGCCGCATCACTCCCCTGGTTTGATCGGACGCTTGATCTCGTCATTGGTACTCATCCAGATAAAGACCATATAGGCGGATTGGTTGATGTACTCAAACAATACAAAGTGAGTACGATACTCACGACCGAAAATACTGGAGAGACAATGACCTCTGCTAATTTTCGTAAAGCTCTGACGCAAGAAGGGGCAAGTGTCATCATGGCAAGAGCTGGACAAGTGTATCAATTAGGAGCCAGCACAACGCTCACTATTTTTTCACCAGCCAGTGATCCTAGCATGCTCGAAAGCAATACCGCTTCAATCGTTGCACAATTACAGTATGGCGATACACAGTTTATGTTAACCGGTGACGCCCCCTCGAGCGTCGAACGGTATTTAGCTGCAACTTATGGCAGCAAATTAGAATCAGAAGTGTTGAAGCTCGGTCATCACGGCTCTAAAAATTCTTCCTCAGATGAATTTCTAGCAGCAGTAAATCCAAAATATGCTGTCGTATCTGCCGGCAAAAACAATACCTACGGACATCCTTCGCCCGAAACTGTTGCAAGAGTGAAAGATCACAATATCCCAATCGTGAGCACAATCGACGAGGGTCGCATTACTTTTGCAAGTGATGGGGTATCAGTCTGGCAAGTTAAATAGTTATTCAATAATAAGTTGTAAGAATCAGCGACAAGAGAAATTGGATGCAGTTCCAGGTGAGAAGTGACTGAATGTCACTTTGCAAGACTCATTGAGTTACTTTATGAGCGTAGCGAAATAAAGTATCCAATGAGTGGACAGTTCCTGTAAGGAAAGCAAACAAAATTTGATGAGCCGTACTTTTGTACGGTGAATCTAATTTTGTGCAGGGCAACAACGAAATGCGCCAATTTCGCTTGTTGATCTAAATAAAAACCGCCCATGTGGGCGGTTTTTATTTAAATGAGTTTCGCTAGTTTGAGAGTGGCGTACGCTCCATTTTTGGCAATAGTGCGGAGACCTTTAGTCGAAACCTTGATAGTTACCGTCTTATCAAGTTCTGGAACAAAGATTCGCTTCTTTTGGAGGTTCGGTGCCCGCTTGTAAATCCCTGATGGGTTGAATTGGGTGGCACGGACACGGTTACTGTATTTACCGCCTGATTGGGTCTTCTTGCCCGTGATTTCGCAGATTTTTGACATATAAAGGTTTTTAGTTCGGCCATACTAACAGTAACCCCTATATTTTGCAACCCCCAGAGAACCCACTCACTAACCACTCATCTACTTTAAATGAAGAAACGAGTGCGTGAAGAGTGATATTAAATCACTCTTCACCTATTTTGAACGTATGTTCCGATTTGCCCCTACCTAGAGCAAATCGCTGGACGGCTGTTTGGGAGTATCTGTTCCAGAACTTTTGCCTAGGAAGGTCGAGCTTTGCATGCAGAAAATATAGTCGCAAGCTCCTTATTTTCCAGCAAAGTTGGAACTGACCTAATTTTTAGGGAGATCTGTACTCGACCATAAAAATGGAAATGCCCTTGTGGTGAATCAAAAGCATACTCGCGGGCGCTCGTTGTTTTGTTTATCCGTACGAAAAGTGCGGTTCGAGCTTTCGCTCCAGGTCGCCTTGTTCCTGGTGGATTATTGAAAGGCCATCGATATGATGGATTTTCTTAAGTGTACTAAAAAGGTACTAGATACGAGGCGTCGATTTGTGAACGTTTGAGACGTACTGATTTGTACGTTGAAAACGTGAACAATGAAGACACCGAAGTAGATGGTGCCTTTTTGGGACACTTTTGTGTATAATGGAAAACTATGGACTACACCCCAATTGCAATGATAGTGGCGCTGATTATATCGGTGGTTATTCATGAAATGGCGCATGGGTATATGGCTAACTATCTTGGTGACCCAACAGCTCGGTTACAAGGTCGGTTGTCGGCAAACCCGCTGGTACATATTGACCCAATGATGTCGGTGATTTTGCCGCTCTTGTTAATCATGACACACTCTCCTTTTATTTTCGGTGCAGCCAAGCCAGTCCCTTACAATCCCTATAATCTTCGAAATCAAAAATGGGGTGAGGCTCTGGTGGCAATAGCCGGTCCTCTCTCTAATATCGTAGTTGCCATAATTTTTGCTGTACTCTTTCGATATGTTGACTTCTCAATAACTTTTACAGATTTAGCGTTCAAAATTATTGGACTCAATATTTTTCTGGCTTTGTTTAACTTAGTTCCATTGCCACCGCTTGATGGTTCAAAAATTCTCCCGAGCCTTCTCCCGTTCCGGTTACGGATTAAATATGAACGCTTTCGATTTGCCATGGAGCAAAATGTTGCGCTGGCGTTTGGTGTCGTGATTGTTACCTTTATGTTTGTACTTGGAGCGCCACTCGCACATTTGACTGGGGTCATTACCATTCTGCTCGCAGGTCAGTAACTACCTACTGGTTGTACACAAGTCGCTACACCTTTTTACTGAAAAGGTCGTATACTACTAAGTAATTGGAGGCCGCCTGCAACAGGCGGTCGTTTTGTTGCGTTATTAAAATTAGTTCTTTCGTTTTATGAAATCAGCCGTTACCAAATCCCGAACCAGAGTCCTGCGTCCAGTTCTAGCTTTTTCATGTGCTGTCGCGTGGCTTCTCGTTGGAGCTCTCTCTGCACACGCCGCAACCCCTGATCTGCTGGCGGCAATGCAGGCCCAGTTGTCGCTCGCGAGTGCTCAGTTGCAACAAATTAAAATAGTGCATCCGGCCGGCGAAGTTCTTGGGGCAGCTATTTCGCCCCTCCCGAGTCTGACCAATCTTAAAGCTCAATTAGCAGAGGTTGATGCCAAAATTTCCGCACTACAAACACAGCGTACGGGGATTGTGGCACAGATAGCCAAGGTACAGAATGCGCTTGCGAGCTCATCAGCACCGGCTATTGTTTCAGTAAACGCTGGCACCGTGCGCAATGCTGTTCTCACTACTGCAGTAAACTCCGGAACACACGATTTTGTGACGTATACGTTAAGTGTAGATATGACAGCCGTGAATCGTGATGTGTATGTTGCAAAAAATCCAGCCAAATCAGTTCTCTATGAGTTGCAAAATATAGCAGGGACCTCAGTTGGTAAGGATGCGACAACAGTAAAATCATTTACCTCAACCGCGAAGCTAAATGCTGGCGGTCTCTATTATGTGGTACCCAAGGGAAGCACTGCCACCTTTACTGTAGCCGTTAACTGGAATCCAAACGCCGCGTCACCGGCACGAGGACTGCAGTTGCTTGGGTTAAAGTATTCCGGAAGTGCTGCTGCCACATCATCAGCTACTTGGAATGCGAGTCCAGTCAGAAACTATCGTACCGACAGTGTGTCGACAAGCTATTAAAATAGAGCAGTTTACCAAAAAGCGCCCCTCACTAGGGCGATTTTTGTTTGTTATAGAGTATCTGTCCACAGTCATCTGCCTGTAATGTATTGGTGCCAGCATATACTCATAAGTGATGGATGGCGCCCTGCACAATTGGGTGTAATTATTAGAGTAGTTATTTTTCACGTATGAAATCGTCAGTTCTTACTTCACGAACCTCTCACGTCATACCAGCAATTATCGTTGGTGTTGTATGTTTATTCTCGTCGTTTATATCGGCTCAGGCAGTCACTCCTGATCAGTTTGCTGCTATGCAAATGCAACTACTTCATGCAAGTGCTCAGTTGCGGATGCTGCAAAACCCCAGTCCGACTGGGGAAGTCCTTGGAGTGTCTACAACTACTGCTCCTGCCGGTACCGCTTCTGACGCGAATCAATTGTTATTGATCAAGGAACAAATTGTTGCGCTTGATGCAAAAATCGTTGAACTGCAAACCATGCGCGCGCAGTTAGCGCTCCAAGCGGCACAACTTCAAACAGCAACCGCTACGAGCACATCAGCGTTCGTCGTTAAAACCGATGCTGCTAATCCTCAAGCTACCACACTCGAACTGAGTGATAGGGTAACTTCTGGTTGGATGGATATCCTGACGTTTGACCTCGACACAACAGCCAGCAAGAATAGTTTATTCATTGATACTGCCCAAATCGGCGTAGTTGTTGGCAATACAAAAGGTGGATACACTTCATTAGTTGCTGGTGCTGAATTGGTGATGGACGGTAAAACCTTTACGTCATATACGATGACGAATTCGACAACTACTGATGGCGTTGCCACACTCCTCTTTACCATCGGTGGAAATGAAATGATTAAAGCCGGTACTCGGATGCCTGCCACCCTGAAACTCCGTTTCAAGGCTCTCACGGCAGCTAATGAAGGCGCAACGATCAAGGCTCGAGTGCTGGCAGGGAATATCCATGCCCACATCGCCACTCCAATGGGGGTAATGGGTGCACTCATAAAGAATACAAGTTCAGCGTACGGTGAATTGATGACGCTTCATGCCAAGGGAGCTATTGTTACCAAAAACTCGCAGAGTGCGGTTTTAACCTCTGGTTCATGGGCAACACATGATTCAGTATTGTATACCTTGAAATTTGACGTGACCGCGTTTAACGAGGATGTCTACCTGAATAAAGCGGCTGCCCGTGCGGTGTCATACACAATGGTTGATGCTGCAGGAGCCGATAAAGGAGTAGCAGCAACTTCAATTGCTGCCCTGACAACGACAGCTAATAGCGATACCTCTGGCCAATACTATGTGGTACCTGATGGATCAACTGCAACTTTCACTCTCGTTGTTAAATGGACTCCAGCTGGCGCGTCACCCGCTCGTGCTCTCCAGTTACAAACTATTGGATATAACACAATGTCTCCAACCGCTTCGATGGTTTGGGTACCTTCAAATGTACGAGATTTCCGTACAGATGCAGTATCGACCAGCTTATAACAAGCAAAAGAGTAATCAAAAAACCTCCATTTTGGAGGTTTTTTGATTACTTGAGAGGCCTATTGATCGAAAACGTCCCAAAAACACTTGGTAGAGTCCAGAAGTCCTTGCAAAATAATGGTTTTGATAGTATCTTAGGCAGGCTTTATGGCAACAATAAATCAATTAACAAAGAAGAAGCGTGTCGACCCAGTTACCAAGCGAAAGACCGGAGCGTTGTTTGCAGGCTTTAACTCAATCGAGAACAAGCCAAACTACTACAACTCACCGTTCAAGCGTGGTGTGTGTACTCGCGTAACAACCAAGACCCCACGTAAGCCGAACTCTGCGATTCGAAAGATTGCTCGTGTTCGTCTCTCAAACGGTATGGAAATTACTGCGTACATCCCAGGTATCAAGCACACTCTCCAGGAGCACTCAGTAGTGCTCGTACGTGGAGGTCGTGTGAAGGACATCGGCGTTAACTACACAATCGTTCGTGGAAAATACGACGCGACAGGAGTAGCAGAACGACGAATGGGACGTAGTCGATACGGAGCAAAGAAGCCGAAAGCAAAATAAATCACTTCATCTGCGTTGTTGGGACTACATAAAATTTTGTTCACCTTACGTTAAAGTAAGACTCACCAAAATTTTATTTGCCCGCCTAGCAGCTAAAGCAATTTCTTTCGCTTTCAAAAACTGGGACATAATGTATTCCAGTAGAAGATTACCAATAGTCTATATTCGCTACAGATACCGGATGCAGCTCAACCGCAAGGTACGGAGCATAGGATATGCGAAGAATGAAACAAGAGGCTTTGCCATACTATTTCATTCTTAATTATTAAAATTAAGAACTCACAAAATGCGTCGTCCAATTAAAAAGCGACCGGTTGTCAGTCCAGACATTATGTTCGGATCTGTCGACGTCGAGCGTCTCATTAACTACGTGATGCTCCGCGGTCAGAAGGAAACAGCTCGAAAGATCGTCTACGGTGCTTTCGCTGAGATCAAGGAACGAAAGGATGGTGGCGACCCACAGGAAGTATTTAACACCGCAGTGCGTAACGCCGGACCACTCATGGAAGTTCGCTCACGCCGCGTTGGTGGAGCAAACTACCAGGTTCCTCGTGAAGTACGTCCAGAACGACGTCTCGCACTCGCCCTCCGTTGGATCATCACTGGTGCTCGTAACCAGAAAGGTGTCCCAATGCACAAGGCCCTAGCGCAGGAACTTATCCTCGCAGCCAAGGAAGAAGGAAATGCGGTAAAGAAGAAGGAGGATACGCATAAGATGGCTGAGGCTAACCGAGCCTTCGCCCACTTCGCCTGGTAATTCCAAAATTAGAGACTGGCGTTGTCGTTACGGTAAAAATGTAGCTCACTGGACTATTCGTCCCATTCGCTTCATTTTTACCTAGACTCCTAGCCATTCATCTAATTTTGAAATCACCAACAAGAAAAAAGACCCGTTATGGGTCTTTTTTCTTGCCCGCCTAGCGACTAATTCAAATTCGGACATTTTAGTTTTGAACGAACTACTGCGTTCCTTAATCTGCTCCCCAGTCTGTCAGCATTTTGTGAATGAGTTGCTTTTTAATTGCAAAAGAGCATAATCACCATATGCATCAAACAACTATTATATACTCCATGGCAGCTACTCATGCCAGTGTGTGGAATCAACTTATGTTTACCCTCAGTCTGCTATTGAGTAATCTAGTTTCCTTCGTAGAGGTTTTTGGTACAGTGCTGTCTGTGTTAATTGCAGTTGTTTTATATATATTAAAAATAAGAAAAGACCATAGAGACGCTGCCATGATTCTTTTGATGGAAATAAGAAATGCAGAAAAAGAAATTGAGGAAATAAAAAAAGCGAGTGTCATCGTTGAAACAACCTCCGTAATGCCAATCAATAGTTGGAGAAAGTTCCAGCATTACTTTGTTTCAAAATTAGACAATGACGATTTAATTTTATTGAATAATTTTTATAATACCTGCTCTTTGATTGACGAAGAAGTTAATAGGCTAAAAAATCTTTGGCCGATTGCAAACGAAGAGAAGATAAAAATTTCCCAGCAGGTTTTTGGTGATCTAGCAGTAGAATTTTTTGAAAAGACAGATAATTTTACTGAAGGCAGTGAATATTTAATTAAGAGAGAAAAGATTCTCAAAATCTTGAACAATGAAACTAATGGATTTATACCTGATTTACCAACTAATAGAATAAAGCAGTATTTACCCAAGATATCTAACGTCACAACCACAACGTGTGGGGATAAAATAAAAAGAATCGCCGCACGTTGGTTCTGAGTCTTTGTGGTTAATGGGGGTTCATCCGTTATTTATTTAAAACTTATGGTCTAGTGCTGCAAACAAAACGTCCCACAGTTGCCGGTGGGGCGTTTCTGTGGGGCGCGACTGATTTAGAAGGGGAATTTGTCTTCTGGGTCAGTGTCATCATCAGGGTATGGATCGTCGTCTAGCAGGGCAGTATTTTCTGCTTTCACTTCTATGTAGGATTCTGCCGCATAGATTGTTTCGCCGTTCAATGCTACTTTCGCGACTAGTCTTGAAGAAACTACCATTGTGACAGCAACCCCGATGCTGCTTTCTTGGCGAAGTTCTGCTTCCATTGCATCGAGTTCATCGTACGGACAGTCTCGTTCATTTACGTGTTCGACTTCTACCATTAGTCTCCGTGCATGACGACTTTTACCAATTTGGTATACTCTCCGTTCGTAGCGTTCACCTGTGCCGATATAACAGCGGCACCGGCTACACAGATACGTACTGTGACTTTTCCCACGAAAGACGTGGGTACTAGTTTCTGGCATCCACATGACCCACTCCTCTTTGGTTGCTGTGCTTTTCTTTGCAAAATATATAGTTTATTAAGGTAAAGTCAACGTTGTATGAGATGTAACAGCAAAACCCTAAAACTACGTTGTGGGTTTGGGGGTTACGGTGCAGAAAACGTAGTACTGGGGTATAAAAACACTGTTTAATAAATAAAAACGCCACCTTCGAAGATTGGCCTGGGTGGCGTTTCTTCGTTTGGTGGCGGGTGTTCAGAATGGGATTTCTCCGGCATCGTAGCCGCTGAAGCCGGTTGCGGTAGTGAGCGGTTCAGGGGTGAGTGCCAACCTCGTCTCGGACTCGGTGGGTGCTTGTGTCGGGCCGGTTTTCTTCCCAAGTGCTTCATTGAGCGCGTACAGGTACTTGACCCGGATGGTGATGACTGTCTCTTAGCCGTTCTTATCGAATTGGGCAAGGAATTGGTCACCGATTTTCTTGGTCCAAGCCGTTGTTTGCAGTACCGGGGCCGCATACTGAAGCAGGTCGTGCCCCGGTTTAAGTTGGTGTAATTCATTCGTGGCACTTTCTATGAGTTCGAAAAGTGCATCGATATCGCTTGCCGGAATCACAGGCATTCTTTATATCCTTCCAATGATGGCGATAGGGCAACTTTATAGTAAAGCCGCATTCTGTCAATATTGTAGGATAAACTAATAAAATAATAACCTTAAAAACTGTGGGGTGGGTTTGGGGGTTACGGGACGGAAAACGTAGCTCTGGGGTATAAAAACACTGCCGTCCGTTTCTGGGGCGGCAGTGTTTTTAATAGAGTTCGCTGTGGGTGCCGATTCGGAGGAAGGAGATTGCATTTTTATTACGGAGGAATTGGGCTCGGTAGTCGCCGGTTATGTTGATAGTTTCGATTGGGTAGTCTGCACCAGTGAGGGTATGGAGGTGGAGGAGGGGATGGTTTGGTGTTTCGATAAATAGGTGGAGACGTTCATCAAATTTAGCCTGAATTTTTTGCGGGAGTTTTTTATACTGCTTTTTAAACTCCTTTCGAAATTCTATTTCCATACCAGTATTCGGTATTACTTATGTAGCCAGTCAATCGCGTCAATCGCAGTGGCAAAGCGAGGCGAAATGCTTTTTCCGGCGCGGACTTCTTTAATCGCTTGATTCAGTTCTTTAATAACTGATGGTCGAAGTTCTGGTTCACGCGTCACTTTAAATTCACCAGATTCAATAAATGACTTTAGCTGGGCGTTTACCACAGTAGAGAGAGGAATACCTAAATGCTTAGCCAGAGCCTGAGCTCGGTCTTTGATATCTTTGTCAGTTTTAACGTTCAAGACAGTTTTCATAATATAACTATTGTATACACAACAGTTAATTTGTCAACAAATAAAAATGTGCACAGAAACAAAACCCTAAAAACTGTGGGGTGGGTTTGGGGATTACGGGACAGAAACGTAGTGCTCCGGTATAAAAACACTGCCGTCCCGAGGTTCGGGACGGCAGTGCATTTGGTGGAGTGCCACACATTTAGTATTCTGACGGACAACTGGTCGTCGCTCCGATTGATTGTTTGCTTCGGATTGAGACGCCGGTTCCGTCAATACATTGGTAGAGTTTCCAGTTTGGCAGATACATTTCGACGGCGTAGCTGGTTTTTGAGTCGTGACAGTTTAAGACCGGAATATTTGGTGTGTCCTCGCGGTGAATGAATAATTTAAGAATTGGTCCAAAGCACTTATTTTTATCTTTCCACAACAGGTCATTGGCAGACAGAGTGGTGTTCGCAAGCGCGCTCGAGTCACAGAACGATTCGTATGAATTACCAGTGCGCTGAAAGTAATCCTTGGCCACTGTTTGTAATTGCTGTACTTTTGCCGCTAAACTCCCGTCGAGCCCGATGTTACGAGCATCAGACAGTGAAGCCAGGAGTATGAAAAATATGAGTGGCGTGAGAAATAAGAGAAACCAAACGAATCGAGAAAGAGTAGTGGTGAGTGTGACGGTTATGGAAAGGTAATACGAGATACCAATCGATACAATGAGGATGAGCGGCAAGAGTATTTCGGCGTGACAAAGGTAAAAGAGTCGGGTAATTAAAATGACTATAACAGTGGTCGGTGGTAAGAAAAATAAGGTTCGAAGTAATCTCATTGATAAATTATAGCATCGGAGAAATTGAGACAGGAACTTTTTAATCTGAACAGGTCTTGCCTGTTCAAAAATATTATTAATGGGGGATAAAAATACTGCCTCCCAGATGACTGGGTGGCAGTTTCGTGTGGTGTGAAGTTAGAACAGTGGCTAGTTCATAATGCACAGTGTTGCGATCTGGATGACCGCTAGGGCGATGAAGATCCAGCCGATATTCTTGTCACGAGCGGTAGGGATATATTCTGCCGTAAGCGTGCTGTATGGCCAGTTACGTTTTCCGTCCAAAAGTGTACTTATGCCCAACAAAATACAGCCGAGCGCTCCTAATAGTAAAGCCATGTCGTCCTCCTCTCTTATACTCAAGAACAAACGTTTTTGTATGGTTCGCATACTAACGTAATCAAAATAAGAAAGCAAATGAGTCTCTCAGGCACACTCTCGCGGTCGAATCGTCGCGAAGCATACTGCTAGAAGAATCTGGTGCGGTATACTTATGCTATACATAGCAATATTCATATGAAAATCATCATTTCTTTTTTGAAGGTTCTGCTTGGGTTATGGAGTATTACCGGGGCGGGGTATATGGTGGGGCATTATAGTGATTTGGCCAGTACGTGGGCGCTCGGAGTAGTACCGGGGGTAGTTTGGGTGGCGCTCGGAGTAGTACAAATTGTGCTCGCGGTGGTGTTGATTGTATCAGTCTGGCCAGGGTGGTTCCGTAAACAATCAGCAACGGCCGCTAGTGTGCTCGCGGTTATTTCACTCGCTGGCTGTGTGCTCTATTCCGCTTACGTTGGATTCCCGGGCATACTCTGGGCCCTTATCCCGGCCGCACTCTTTGCGTTTATTGCCTATAAAAAATAAAACCCAGGGGTACACTAGGAGTATATGAATGTTTTGTACCGGACTATTCTCTGACTTGAAACTGGTAGGCAAATATGATTAACTGAAATTTGAGGTGTAGCTGCAAAAAGGAATATACCAATGCTTATAGACCAACGGGTTCTGTTGCCGGAAGGCAATATGTTCAAGACCTACAGTCGTGACACCAAAACGCCTATTCGGGAGGATGCGGTTAGTGAGTTGCCTTTCAAGACTGCTTTCGAATATCAAGCGGAGCGTATGGCGAAACGAGAAGCAAAAAGTCGGGATGTCCACTGATCCTGTTGAGGTACTAAAAAGCCAGCACAAGCTGGCTTTTCTTATACTCGAGTGAGATATGACTCCGTGAGGTACGAAATAGTATGCGGTTTGCTATACTAAATCCCTATGGCTCATAATAATTATTACTTGGATTTGTGTGTAGATGCGTATGTGGTGTGTGGGGACCGGGTGCTGATTCGGATGCATGAAAAGTACCATAACTGGGGATCCGTTGGTGGGCATATAGATGCTGGGCAAGATGCAAACGAAGCCGCTGTGCGTGAAGCATGGGAAGAGGCTGGTTTAAATGTGCGATTAGTTGGTCCGAGTGGGTGGGTGAAGACCGATACCGAGACAAATACTGATCTCGTGCCACCTTTGTTTGTAAACCGTCATCAGATTAATGAAACCCACAGTCATTCCGCGTTTGTATTTGCCGCTGCTTCAGACACGATGGAAATTAATCCACAGACGGGGGAGGATCAGGGGGCAGAATGCCGGTGGGTAACACAATCTGAACTAGATGAGTTGCTCGCTTCTGATCCGCGATTACGAAAAGAGGTCCATCGCTACGCAAGCGCTGCGTTAAAAGTTGTTCAGGGTTTATAAGTCGCAATTGACCTTTATGACCGTTACAGTTATAGATTGCTGGAATAGCAAACACCGATTAGCTGCTGTTCGTTCCTGTATACTGTAAAGAATTAATAACTACATAATTTTACTTTCGATATGACTGAAGAACGGGAACCTAAAAGCGAGCAAACAGAGCGACTGAAATTTCTTTTGGAACAGGCTCGTAAAACTTTGACCGGTGAGTCGGTGTACGCTTCTGAATACGAAGCGTTAGCTAGGCTGGTTGAGCAGGGTACTACCGATCCTGAAGTTATAGATATGGTAAAAAAATTGCCAGCGGCTGAAATAACTAATTGTCTCCATAAGTCAGCTTCACTACTTGAATCAGGAGATTCCCATAATACTTCGCTATGGCTTGGAGAAACACGTGATAAAATTGGTGAGTGGAGTGAGCAGGGTTTATTAACAGCAGAAGAAATCGCCAGATTCAATGCTGAATACATGGATGTATACAAAAAATCTATGGAGGTGACGTAAGCATACATAAGAAGCACGTTGTCAGAATTAAAAACCACCGTCCAGGATTCTGGGCGGTGGTGTTGGTATATTACTTTTTCTTTTTTGCTGCTGGAGTAAGCTCGGCCGGATAGCTCTCCACGAACCATTTGGTCCAATGCTTGCGTTTGATACCTTTTGGCTTGGTTTCAATCGACCAACGTCTATTTGACGAGTAGTGAATGGACTTGTAGTTTTTCAACTTGATGGTATCCGACCAGATCTTTTTTGACGGATTATTCTTGTCAAAGATAGTGAGTATATCGCCATCAGCAAGCACGTGGGTACCTTCCCATGACCAAAGGAATGGCATAAGTAAGGTAAAGGTATGTTCTGCTGGCTTGCAATAACTGAGCGCCAGTGGACCCGACGGGGTTTGCTTTCGAAGTATATCCTCTTCCAATTCTTTCGACTTGTCCCAGACTAGTCCACATTTAGTACAGCTGAAGTAGGTGGTATTTGGTGTAATGAATGCTTCATCTTGAAATGTCCAGGTCCCGCAATCCATCCCCATCTCATCAAGTAAAAACAATTCTCCTTTTAGTGGTTTAGCTTTTTCCTCCGTTTTCATGACAAGTCCTTTCAACAATGAACGTATCTTATTGTATTTTATACAATAAGTAAGTAATTGTCTAGGGGTGTTGACGCTCTGCAAGTTGTTCAAGGTTTATATTTTCAATTACCCTATCAGCCGTAGCAACGGTTGATTATCTGTAATAAGGTTGCCGATATCACGGTATACTAAGTAAAAGGTACGTAGTATCTTTTACTTCACCTTTTTAGGATATCGTGATGACAGTAATATTTTGAACTATATATGAACATGAAAATGAATATGGGCGGACAAAATATTCCCCACAATCAGCCCATGCCTCGACGCATGCCCTCACGGATGGAAGGAGTCGTAAAGAATCGCGGTTCACAAATGGTTAAGAAGCCAAAGGGCGGTTAATTGCACCATAACAAAAGATAACAAAACTACCAACAGAATCTGTTGGTAGTTTTGTTTGGTGTCTTACCGGCTGGCTCCGTCGTATTCGGTCACTTTCACGGTACTGGTATCAAACTCTTCGAGACAGTTGAGGTTAACCATATACATATAGTTTCCTTTACCATCATGTCCATACCCATATGACTGAACGCCACAGGTTTTGCAGAAGGTGTGATCTATATGATTTTTATTGAAGTGGTAGGTAGTTTGTTCGTCTTCGCCACGCACCAGGGTAAAATTTTCTTTCGATACAAAAGCAAGTAAAAAACCCTTACGTTTACAATGTGAACAATTACAGTGCATGCCTTCGGTAAATTCACTTTCGGTAGTAACGGTGTACGCTACTTTGCCACAGTGGCAACTGCCGGTATATGTTTTCATAGACGTATGGTAGCAAAATGGTGTACGTATCGCCAGTATTTGTGATAGTGTCTTTTCCGTGTATGATAGTTTTTGGATGTAGTGGGTAGCTCATGAAAGGGGATTGCCGTGCAGATACGTGCTGCTGAACGAATTCAGATTTCAGAAAATGTCACTATCGGTATGTCATTGTATGGCGAAGTAACGCTCGCAGACCTCATGTTTACCGTAGGTGATATGAGTGTGCGGTTGAAACCCAAAGGAGCCAAGCTCCTCCGCCTCCTGATGGTGGCAAAGGGTACGACTGTTCCCTATTCACAGCTGTTGCGGGGAATTGGCTATCATCCAGAAGCCAAGACCCATACGGTAGAAATGCACTTCTACCGTATCCGAAATATTTTGAAAGTACTGGGAGTGAGTGACTTTATTCAGAGTGTCCCTGCGAGCGGTTACGGATTACTCACTGAACGTGGGTATCGAGTGAATGTGACCCCCTAGAGCGGGTCTGCCTAACCAAGCCCCGAGCATATATGCTCGGGGCTTTCTCTGTAGTTGACTTCAAACATGTGGTGGGTATAGCGTGCTTGGATATAGTCATTGAAAGGACCGAGCTATGCTCATGAGTCGCTATGAGGGTCTGGTTTCGCCTTTTGCCATTATGAAAATAACTTGCTTTTTAAAGGTATTCCGTTATTGTATACAAAGAGTACGCGTATTCATAAAGGAGCGAAACGTGAAGAAACCCGAGAAGCATTTTCTGACCTGTGGCAGGATTCCTCTCGTCACAATCGATCGAGTCCGTACTCATGGGTGGCGCCCTGGTATCAAAGTAGTGCTCTTTGATTCTCGGTTGCGGGTACTCTTGTGCCGACTACCTGATGGGTATCCGCACCGGTTCAATTTCCCCGGCGGCGGCATTGATCCTGGGGAATCGGCAGTTACGGCGTTTGTTCGTGAATTTACAGAAGAGATGGAAGGGCCGCTCATTCCGCAGTCAGTGGTAGCAAATGCTCCTGTCATTGGTGAAGGGTTCATGCCAATTCCCCGTGATGACTTCAACGGAAAATACGAGTTTCTGATTGCTCTGCCAGTCAAGAACTTGCAACACTATCGACCAAAGGAGAAAAGCAAGATTGTGTGTTTGCCGCCACTCCCTTGGCACAACGCGCAAAAGCAGATACTGGTATCGACACAGGTGAAAAAGTCGATGCGTCTCTTATATAGTCGAGCGCTATCGAACATTCCTACTGTAGCGGCCCTGGCTGCGTAATGATGTCAAAAGGCGAACCAGTTGGTTCGCCTTTTTCTCTATCTGGTATGAAAAGGGCATCCATATTAACGGATACCCTTGTGGTTACGGCTGAAAGCCGAGCATGTCTGGTTCAATGTCGTGTTCAGACAGCCAGATGTTGCTAAAGCGGTAGTCAGCCGTGACGTTACGCCCGACCCATTCCGGCAGCAGCATCGTTTCGGCAGCTGCACTCTCGCGTTCCAATTCGATAGTCACAAGCGGCGCGTGCCGGCCTTGGAAGACGTCGATTTCAAACAGGCGATTATCAATCAGCACATGGTGCCGAATTTTGGTAATAATCCGGTTGCCGCATTCGATCATAAGGACGTCTGCGAGTTCAATGGCGATCGGCGGGAAGGGGATTTCTGGTGTCCCTTCAGCCCGGGGTGGTAATTTGATCTCGAACTTCGATATGCGTGTACCATCTGCTTTGGTGGTAATGCGAATCCGGGCTAATTTGCCGTTTTCATTAATCAGATACCCTTGTGTCAAAAGAAGCTTTTCAGTGACCAGAGAACGCCAGGCGTCACTCTTGGGCAAATACTTGTTTTCATTTTCGAATGGGATCATAGTTTTGGTGCTCCTTGTTTCCAGTTCGATATTCGCACATTTAGACAGTAAAAGCAATGAAAAATACAACTCGTACGGTATACTGTAGTAAATGGAGAAATTATCTAAACAGGAGAAGCGAGAGGTGGTATCGCTCGTTGAGCAAAAGCGCACTGAAGCGCTGGACTCTGTTCTGGATGAGCTCGACGAGAGGATGCCTGTGACGCTTAAGACCTCATTTGAATCTAATGGCCGAGAGTATGCGCTAACATCTGCCGAAGATTGTATGTTAGCGTTTGCGCAACAGAATCGTGAAGCCGTAGGGGCGCTGTATACAGAAGTTGTTTCGCGTGATGATTATCGAGCCGAGCAAGCAACGGTAAAATTGCTTAAACTATTTGAAGCCTATGAACGCACTGTAGCGCTCTATGCTGAACTCATTAGTTACTATCCAGTTGCAGCCGCTCGGGTCACCGAGAAATTACCTCCTTTGTCCGAGATAGCTCGCCACGGTACGCGAGTGTGGCAAGACATTAAGTAGGTCGATTGGTTGGTTGTTGGTTCTTTATTGCTCTTCTTTATACATTTATATGCACATAGACTTTGATGCGGAAATTGTGGCTCACCTCGAACAAGTCCGTCGGTTACAGAAACCGTCTGGGGTGTTTACTGCATCAGCACACAATGTTGCAACGGGATACGACAAAGCCTGGCTTCGCGATATCTATTTTATGAC
The DNA here is from genome assembly GCA_031423775.1 of Candidatus Kaiserbacteria bacterium. Taxonomy (GTDB): domain Bacteria; phylum Patescibacteriota; class Minisyncoccia; order Phycocordibacterales; family UBA918; genus OLB19. Next base: position 101,280 of record JANPGF010000011.1, read on the forward strand.
ACTCGGATTCCTTGAAACCGGTGAAATTGAGGTAGTGCAAAAAGCTGCTAAAGCCCTCCTTAGTTTGTTTGTAAAACACGAGGCAAAAATCAATTGGGCGATTGAACATAAACCGCACGAAACCTGGCAATATATCCATGCCCGTTTCCATCCCGAGACCTTTGAAGAATACTGGGAAGAGTGGGGAAATAGTCAGAATGATGCAGTGGGAGAAGTCTTGAATATTTTAGTTGAATTAGAGTTGCGCGGCTCGAGTGTAATCGAGACAGATGAAGAGCGTGCTGTTGTCCAGAAAATCATTCATTACTTGGTCGCAGTCGAATACTGGCATGATCCCGATAATGGTATCTGGGAAGAGAATATGGAGGTGCATGCATCGTCAGTAGGGTCTTGTGTAGCAGCTCTCAAAAAAGCGACCAAGATAGAATGGCTCGTCGTACCTGAAGGCGCTATTGAAATCGGAGAACAAGCGCTCCATGATTTACTTCCGCGTGAATCAAAACATAAGTTTGCTGACTTAGCCCTCTTGTCGCTCATTTATCCGTTTGCCGTAACTACCGAAGAAGAGACACTCGATATTTTGCGAAACGTCGAGTATCACCTCACTCGCGAAAAAGGAGTGATTCGCTACAAGTTTGATCGTTACTATAACCAAAATGAAGACGGCTATAGCGAAGAGGCTGAATGGTGCTTTGGTCTCTCTTGGCTCGCGATTATCTATGCCGAGCGTGGTGAAAAGGAAAAAGCCTACTACTATTTGCGCCGGGCTAAAATGACAGTCACACCCGCAGGTCAAATCCCTGAATTATATTATTCACATACCGACATTCCGAATGACAATACGCCCCTTGGGTGGGCCGAGAGTATGTATGTAGTAGCGCTCCAAAAAATCAAACAACTTGAAGCGATATAAATAAAGCTTAATTACAAAATCACTCCAGTTTGGAGTGATTTTGTAATTAAGCATAGTACATAGGAGTAAGGTGATATACTGGAGATATGTTAAAAATCATGTACGTACTCATAGGTATCGCCATAATTTTAGGAGGACTTAGTTTGTGGTTTACGGTTCGTACTCCTTCTCCGGCCGCATTGCCACCGGTAGTTGAAGAGCCTGGTACTATGTGTACGATGGATGCGATGCAGTGTCCGGACGGTTCATATGTAGGTCGAACTGGACCGCACTGTGAATTTGTTTGTCCCGAATCTCCGACGAGTACACCAACTACCACAGTTGAGGCGCCGAGCGAAGTTACAGTGACGGCTCCTCTCCCAAACGCACTTCTTGCAACTACTACAACAGTTACTGGTACTGCTCCGGGATCGTGGTATTTTGAAGGTTCGTTTGGTGTGGCACTATATGACGGTAATGGTACGCAGATAGCAATAACTCCTACACAAGCGCTCAGTGACTGGATGACAACCTCTACTGTGCCATTCACAGCAACCCTTAATTTTACGAATCCGTACCAGATAGGCGATCCTGAGACAATGAAAGTAGGTATCCTTGAGCTCCATAACGATAACCCTTCAGGCTTGCCTCAAAATGATAAAAAACTGCAAATTCCGGTAAGATTTGCACTATAGTCACTACCATCCCTGAAGGTAGGGCGGTATACTGGCAGTATTACCAATGTAATACATTAGTCGTCACACCCATGTAATTTCCATTGCCGTATCTTTTATTCACATAATCCATATACTTATGGCTAAAGGCGAAGTCCGACATAAAAAAGAAGCTAAAAAACCAAAGAAGGAAAAATTGAAGGATGGTATTTAATCACAAAAGCTGCACCACACCGGTGCAGCTTTTGTATTTCCTAATGTACGCACGTGCGGTATCATATTAGGTATATGAAAAATATTGGCATAGTGGCGGCAATTATTGTGGTATTAGTAGGCGGGATAAGTGTTGGAGTATGGAAAATGAAGCAAGGTCTAGTGCCAGAGACAACCGGTCCAGTACCGGCTGTTACCAGTCCTGTAGCTGATGCTCCTGTCGCGTCTGACCATGTAACGGGACAGGATTCGCTCCAGAGTTTACTGACTCTTGGCAAAACACTCGAGTGTTCGTTCCGTACTGAAGATGAAAAAGCACCTGCCGAAGGAACGGCTTTTTTCGATAATGGAAAATTGCGTGTAGATACGATGTTTACAGGAGCAAGTAGTTCAGTCGAGACCGCCAATATGATTATGGCTGAAGGTACGATGTATACCTGGTCAAAAACTGCAGAAGGTTCATTTGCTATAAAGATGCCATTGTCCGTTATTCCTAAAACTGACACTGCTAGAAAACCAGCAAAGTCAGTTTCGCTAGACAATAAAGTCCAGTATGATTGTAAACCTTGGCATGTTGATGGTTCAGTTTTTGTTCCACCTGCAGATATTACGTTTATGGATATGGGTGAGATGATGAAAGGTATTCCTGCGAGCATGAAGATGCCGCAGCAATAGACTTTATACACAGTTGTGTTCATGTTGTATCGTAGCGAAGGTATATAATACAGATACATGGGGGCCGACACACTAACGTGTGCCGGCCTTTCCGTTGTATTTATAAATTTTATATAGTATATCTATGGTTCATAAAGTAGTCGGATTAGTACGAATGTATATCATTGTGGCGGGGCTGACGGCACTGGTGGTATGCAGTAGTATGATGGTAGCAACTCCGGTAGCAAAAGCAGCGACAATGGAGGAGATGCAGACGCAGATGGCGGCTCTTATGGCGCAAATTACCGCCTTACAGAGTCAGATTCATGCGGCGCAAGGCATGGGGAGTAGTACAGCTGGTACTGTGCCTCATCGCCCACTAGAGGGGGCTGAAGGGAGTACGACACTCCATATTGGTACTAAAGTACAGACTACGGAACCTCTCCGGATCCGGAGTGCTGCAGGTTTGCAAGCAGCATTTATAGCAACTCAACCAGCTGGAGTTGAAGGTGTGATCGTAGAGGGTCCAGTGATGCTCGATGGATACCGTTGGTTTAAAGTAGATTATGTTACTGGTGCGGACGGTTGGAATGTTGGTTTTATACTAAAATCAAAAATGCAAAATGAAGCAGGTGCGTGGATGCATCCACCACGAACAGGTGAGTCAAGTTCGACTATGCCAATGGTGAAGCCTCGTGCGTCGAGTACTGTTGATGGTATACGATTGCCGCGCGCGTCATCGACAGCTGAAATGCCCCCACGCCGTGGGCTTCCTGTACGAAATGAAATGAATTCACGGCCTGCATCAACGAGCGGATCAGTACTTGGTGCTTCAACTGATGTCTTTAGTGAAATTTCGGTCACTCTTGATACCATTAGTACACTGTTGCGTTCAGTCAATTAAGTAACATCCAGATTGTGTAGAGAAAACAGCCCAAATGGGCTGTTTTCTATGCCCAGCGCTGTCTTTAACTCTGGTGGGGTAGGGTAGTATACTTAACGGTAACTGGAAACGGCATATTATATGTTTGTCTTTCTGTTGAAGCATTACACATTATTCTATTTATACATATGTTCGGTCATAAAATTGAACGACGACAAACACGAGTTGCAACGATTGTTGTAGCACTCGCGTTACTTTTTATTGGATGTTTTTCATCGGTGTCAGTGGCCAAAGCTGCAACGATTGAAGAATTGCAAGTAATGATAGCTACGCTCATGGCACAGATTGCTGCTATGCAGGCAGCGGGAACTCCGGGAGTTCATGCTACGAGTACTAATCCACTTCATGTTGGAGTGACAATTACTACAACTGATACGATTCGTGTTCGCAGTCAGGCAGGAGTCCGAGCTCCTTTTCTTGGGACACAGTCAGCAGGTGTGCAGGGGGTTGTTGTAGATGGTCCAATAGTAGCAGACGGCTATAACTGGTTTAAAGTTGATTACGCAACCGGTACTGACGGCTGGAACGCTGGTCCTTGGCTACGCGCAGCAACAGATTTGCCAGACCTCAAGGGTACCTACGTTGGATATATGGATGGGAAAATGTTTATAACCACAGAAAACATTACTCGAGCTGACGCGTTGGCAAATTGTAAGTTAAATGCCTCAAGTAACTCTGGCTCAGTTGTACGATGTACGTGGCGAGGAGTAGAGATTTTTGTCTCAACAACTACAAAGTCGACTCCACGTATCATTGAAGCGATGGGTCCGGCAGATGCTTCATTTGTAAATGCCACCATTGTATATGGTATGCCAACAACAGGTATGCCTGTAGTGACAGGTCCTGCAAATATTGGGTCAATCAATTGGGGTGACGGTACTGCTGCTGAAGCTGTATTTGAACTGATTTCCGGTACTCAAAAAACAGTTCACCGAAAGCACACGTATGCTGATAATGGTTCATACACGATTACAGCTACCGGACTTGATGGTAAGACAGATACGAAGACTGTTTCAATTAGTAAACTCCCTCAACCAAAGCCAGTAGTAACGGGACTCTATCGAGGGTATAAGGGTGGACGTTTGTTTATTGAAACCAAAGACATTGCAAAAGCTGATGCTGCAGCAAATTGTCAGACAAATGTGACTGCCAACCCAACGAGCAGCTACCGCTGTGAATGGAACGGTCGAGTTATATTCGCTACTGGTATTATCTATGAAAATCCTGATATGCCAGTTCGCGTACTTGCGGTAACTAACGATAAAAATCCTCTGGTATCAGGCACAGCCAGTGGTACAGCTACAGTTGATTTTGCCATTGTAAACCTTGCTGGTGCAGAAGTGTACCGCAGTAATGGTAATCCAGTAGCTGATGGAAAGTGGTCAAGTGAGAAAACTACTGTCGACCTGACGACTGGTAAATATACAGCAATTGCGTATGTAAACAACACTGAAGTTGCGCGTCGCGACTTCGCCATTCAGCTCAGTGACACAATTGTTGGAACTACTACACCAAATCGAAATGCATTTGGTTGTGCTCGAGCAATCTCTGGTGGCACCTTTGCAAACGGCGTAGTCGCTTGTTACGGCATGTGGGATGATGGTGATTCATTTGGTGGCGATAATAATATGTGTGGTAACTACGGTGAAGGCAAAATTGGTTGTCAGATCAAGACCAAGCTTTGTACTTCTGGTAATGCCAAAGCAACAGCATACTATGCTGGTACTGATTTAACTGCTACCAGACTCAATACTGTTAGTGCTCGTCTCCATACCACCTCTGAAATGGCAAAACTGGCTGTTAAAGGGTTGTGGGAATACTCATGTACTCCAGCTCCGGTTACTCCGGCAGCTAGTAGTTCTGCTTCTGGTGTAGTACTCGGTGCTTCAACTGATGTCTACGCTGAAATTGCAAATACACTCGAGAGTATCAAGGCAGCAATTGCCGCTCTCAAGTAAGGAGAAGAACGTACTACACAAAAAACCTCCCACCCGGGAGGTTTTTTGTATTTCGTTTTGAATATTTCACACTGCTGTCGCGTGGTATAGTGATGTGTAAATAGAGGTGGGTGAATACGTCAGCCTTCTGTTTCATTATAAACAGTATTTTATTGTTATGGAGACACCGTGTATGCACCGCCGTCAGTTAGGGTTAATTACTGGACTTTTGGCTCTCTCGCTGCTCATTATTGGGTACTTTGCTACCGTACCAGCCACGAGTGCGCAGACTGCTCCCGAATTACAAGTGACGGTAACTGAACTACAAGCACAACTTGCGCTCCTGCAGGCTGTGGTGATTTCGCCTGCAGCAACCAGTACAAATCCCTTCCGTCTTGGTGCAACTATTACCACCACGGCAGTAATTCGTGTTCGGAGTGGCGCGGGAACGAATGCGCCGTTTATCGCCAGTCAACCAGCCGGGGTACATGGAGTGATTGTAGAAGGTCCGGTAGCCCTGGATGGCTATAATTGGTTCAAGATTGATTATGCTACGGGTGTGGATGGTTGGACTGCTGGTCCTTGGCTACGAGAGTTAACTGATTTACCCGATCTGGTGGGTACGCTCATTGGTTATGCTGATGGTGTGAAGTTTGTTACTACTACAAACAGTACGCGTGCAAACGCTCTGCTGGCGTGCGAGGCGGCTGCGGTGAAAAATCAAAAAGCCCAAATCCGCTGTACGTGGAGAGGTGTTCAAATTTATGACTCAGCTTTGGTAAAGTCGACACCAAACGTTGTTGAAACAGTAGTGGCTGCAGATGGATTGTCTGTCACCACTACATTTTTATTTGCCGCTCCAGCTACCGGCACACTCGGGAGTAAAACCCCCGTGAGACTGGGAACTATAGATTGGGGTGATGGTACGGATGTAGCCTCCTCTGGCGGAACAGATGTCGAACCGGTGAGTGAAGTGGTGAGAAATACTCTCGTGACGGTACGCCGTAAACATATCTATCGGAGTAATGGTATTTACACCATTACCGCTACGGGGCTTGATGGAAAAACGAGCGTAAAAATGTTCTCTTTTACAACCTTGCCTACGCCACCTGTGCAATATGGCACTTCGATTACCTGGGGTGATGAAATTAACCTCGTCACACCAACCATTGGTTCGTCGACTTCAGGTGGAACGTATCCTCGGATGGTAAAAGTAGCCAGCGGCACTAGTACGGGAGATCTCCTGCTCTTTTATCAGAGCGGATTTTACGGGGGCACTATTTGGATGCAACGAAGTCGTGATGGCGGGCATGTGTGGTTACCAGCAGAGCCGGTGAGTGTACCAGGAAATAGTTTTGTATACGCGAACTGTAATGTTGATTCAACTCGCCGACGGTCGGTTACTTATGACGCTGCAGCATCGTCTCAAAGGTGTGACAAATAATGCAAAAAATTATTTCATCGATACCCGGTACTCATCTGATGGGGGGTATACCTGGAGTGTGCCGCGGTCGGTATTCCAAGGACTCCACTGGGAAGCTCGTCCGATGCAGGTGCCGCATGATGCAAATGGTGATGGAAATAATGATATCTACATTTTCCTCACCCAAGTTATTGTGCCGACGACACTGCCGGCCGATCAGGCCAATGCTACGACCTCAAATGGTGTTGGTGTTGCGTGGATTGCTTCGTATGACAATGGTAAGACTTGGACAAATCCGAGTACTGAACGTTTTGCGGCAAAAATCATACATCGTAATTATGCAGAGCCCAGTGGTGTATCAGCCGATTACAAAAGTGCGGGAGGGATGGCGGCCCCATTTATGATTGGTCGTGATCGAGTTGCGTTTGTGGCAGAAGAGATTAACAAAGTCGAATCGCCCTATATCGTAGCCACTGATCCTGGTGACTGGGATTGGAATGGCGCTGCCTTTACTGGCCCTTGGACGAGTGTCGACTATGATGGAACAAATGATGCGAACGTCTATCCACATTCAGACACCAATGCGTGGGTAGTGTCACCGGGCACCTTTGGAGCCGGGCCGTTTGCAGCTACCTTGTCCGACGGGCGAATCTTAATGGCGGCCGGTTCCGATCGCCTGATTGCGGTTTGGGTTGGTGACGAGACTGGACATAACTTTATTGCGCAACCTATACCATTTAGTGTGCCGGCGGGGATCTGGCCGTTTATTATGCCGATTTCAGATACGCAGATTATTGTTGCGGCCGGTTCAGGTACCAGTTCAAAGCATTTTGTGAACGTGCGTCTCGGAACTATCAAGACGGCAAAACTAATCCCGGTTGGAGTCTATAAAGGGTTTAAAAATGGCCAATTGTTTATTCAGACCGAAAGTTCAACTCGAGCCGAGGCGTTTGCCCAGTGTCAGGCCGCTATTGCGGCCAATCAAACGAGTCGTTTCCGCTGCGTATGGAATGATAAAGTGATTTTTGACACTGGTATGATTTATGAAAATCCAGATATCCCCGCTACGGTGACGTTTGTGCAGAATAAAGTTACTCCGGTCGTATACGGCACTGCTTCTGGTACCGTTACCGTTAGTTTTTCGGTTCGAAATAGCAACGGTGACAAAGTGTACAGTAGTGGCATTATTCCGGTGGTGAGTGGTAAGTGGTCAAATCAAATTACCACTAAGCTAGCAAATGGAACATATAGTGTGTTTGTGTCTGCCAGTACCAGTGAAGTAGCTCGTCGTGACTTCGCAATTTCGATTGGCAGTATCGTTGCAACCAATACACCAAACAAAAATGTCTTTGGCTGTGGCCGGACGCTCCTCGATAGCTATGCTGCAGGTTCACTTGGTTGTTATGGTATCGAAGATATACAGGGTGCTTTTGGAGGTATAAGTTTTGCTTGCGGTGGAACTGGTTCGAGTACTATTGGATGCGTGATTGCAACAAAAGCCTGTACCTCTGGGACTGCAAAAGCGACAGCGTTTTACACCGGTATCCAACTATCTGCAACAAAACTCATTGTAGTCAGTACGCATCTCGAAACATCACCAGATGCTGTGCGAGCTGGTATTACAGGTTTGTGGGAGTATACCTGTGTGCCGCAAACGAATCCCACGACCCCTCGTGCAACAGTCGCGCCAACGGCCGGTGGAGCTGTGCTTGGCGCCGCAACCAATGTCTATGCAGACATTATGCGGATGCTGTTGAGTATACAAAATGCCATCACTACTCTACAGTAATACTTTAGAGAGGCAGGCTACAAAAAACCTCCCACCCGGGAGGTTTTTTGTGTAGAAGTCTTCACATAACTGCAAAAATAGTGTATGGTGTGCTCCTATGTCACGAATGGATGGTCTCGTCGTTTTTAGCGACGTTTCATATGAATATGATTCAACGCGCCCAATTCTGAAGGCGGCCAATTTTGTGGTGCGTCGTGGTTCCAAGCTTACACTCATGGGACAAAACGGTGCCGGGAAGAGTACGCTCTTTGCGCTTATTACTGGAATGCTCAAGCCAGATGAAGGCGATATTAATATCCAGCCCCGAACTACTATTGCAATCTCACGACAGATCATTCCCCGCGAGGAATTAAAATTGACCGTGCGCGCCTTTTTTGCACAGTGTTTTTCTGAAAAAATGTACGATATTGACCCACGTATTGATGAAGTGCTGGAAATCGTAAACCTCAGTCCGGTTGAAAAAATGAAAGATGAGTTCAAAGATCGCATTATCGGCAGTTTTTCTGGCGGACAGCAGGCTCGTTTACTCTTGGCTTCTGCCCTGATTCAAAATCCAGACGTACTTCTTCTCGACGAACCAACGAATAACCTGGATGTGGCCGGGATTGATCACCTGACTGAATTCTTAAAAGAGTACAAAAAGACCGTACTTGTGATTTCCCATGATGCTGATTTTTTGAACTCGTTTACTGATGGTGTTCTCTATCTTAATATTCAGAATCGCCAAGTTGAACAATATAACGGTAACTACCATACAGTATTAAAGGATATTGCTGCGCGAGTAGAAAAAGAACAACGACAAAATGCCCAACTGGCCAAGCAAATCCAGGCAGACAAAGACAAAATTAACTATTTCTCTAACAAGGGGGGTAAAATGCGTCTGGTTGCTAAACGCATGCGTGATGAAATCGAAGAAGCGGAAGAAAATAAGGTTGATGTTCGTAAGGAAGATCGAACCATTCGACCGTTTACTATTGAAACCCAGGGTGATGTCCCAATCGATGTTGTAAAGCTGACGTCTTATAAAGTTATTCGTAACCATCAGCCAAAAGAAGTTGAGTCTAATTTGATTATTAAACGGGGAAGTCACTTACAAATTATCGGACCAAATGGTATTGGTAAAACAACCCTCCTCGAGGCCCTTGCATCAGGTCATGCTAAAGGTGAACATGTCGCACCTGGAGTGAAAATAGGCTATTACCGCCAAGATTTCTCGAACCTCGAGTTTGATAAAACCGTGTTTGAAACTCTGATGGACTCCATGTCAAAGAAAATCGAAGAAGAGATGCGTTCGATTGCGTCAGGATTTTTACTGATGTCTGATGTGATGAAAACACGGGTGGGGAACCTGTCCGAGGGACAGAAAGGGTTGGTTGCGTTTGCAAAGCTTACTATGGAACGCCCCGGGCTTCTCATTCTTGACGAACCAACGAATCACATTAACTTCCGTCACATTCCGATTATCGCTGCTGCCCTTCACGACTACAAAGGTGCGATGATACTCGTTTCCCACGTTCCTGAATTCGTCGAGCAGATCAGAATTGATGAAGTGCTCGACCTCGGCAAGGAAAAGTAATAAGAAAAACCCCATTCCATTTGGAATCGGGGTTTTTAATCTAAATATAAGCCCACATTACCAATGTAGGTAAGTTAGTTCTCGAGACAGGTTAATGGAAGCGCGGATGTTTTTATTAGGGATAAAAAACACTCGCGTCACCACAAGAGTATTCCCATTTTTATAGTCGTTCCACTCCTTAAAAACTAGGTCAAATTCGCAATATGCCCGTTACAGAGTTGTTTGTTCTAGAAACAGGTTGGAAAAAGCGCGGATGTTTTTATTGGGGATAAAAAACACTCGCGTAAATTCGCAATATGCCCGTTGGGCATTTGCTCATTTATCTTTTTATATTGGAGAGTTCCTTGGTATACTAATGACCAATTAGTTTGTTAATAGTACGTCCTGTATGAAAAAAATTCTTATCATTGGAGTGTTGCTCGTTATGGTGTTGGCACTTGGTGGTGGGGTAGCGTATTACTTTTTAGTCATGAAACCACAATCTGAGATAGTGGCAGTAGTGCCGGTTGTAGTGCCAGAAGTGCCCCCTCCAGCCCCACTCTCGCTTTCGGGTAAAGTATTTACTGTGCCGGGAATGAATGGTGTTACCACTAAACTCGATATGCTCTCCCAAACCTCGCGCCGGGATTATCCGATGGGACGTTTTGATTCGGTTGACGGTACAGTGCATGGATCACTCGTAGCTTTTGATGAATTTGTGAGTACGTATGAAAATAATCGCCGCGCGGTGCCTATAGCGGTCGATACCGGATCAAATACCACTTTGTACTATCTGGCTATTTTAGAAGGGGATGATATGCGGCATGCTACCTCAGTACCAATAGGTGACCGTATAAAAGTAAGTGGTATATCGCGAGTGGGTGATGAAGTTACAGTTTCTTATTACGTCCACGCAAGAGGGCAGGGGATGGAAGAGATGCCAAGCATAGGGACGAGTGCAGTTGTAAATATTGTAACAGGGGCTGTTGTACAAGCTGGCCGTACTCCAGCAAATGAGGTAAGCATGATGGATATTTTTGAAAGTAAGTATTTCTGGATTAAGACAACTTATGCCGATGGCAAAGTCGTGAAGCCTGAAAACCTCGATTACTTTGCATTAAACATCACAAACGACCACGCAACACTCGAAACAGATTGTAATTCGGCTACAGGTTCATTTACGGCTGGAGTAGGTTCCCCGGCACCATTTACCCTCGGAGCACTCACTCCTACTAAAAAACCATGTAGTAGTCAGTATGAAGGTGAGTATATAGGGATGTTTGGAAAAGTAGCTACCTATTCCAAAGCTACTGAGGGGAAATTGGTCTTACACTTTGCAGATGGTGGAACGATGGACTTTATTGCGTCATCAAAAAAGGAGGTGTATCTACATCCAGACGCAGCGACCTCGACTGCCACTTCTACAAAAAACCAATAATAGCAACGTATATTTATACAACCCTGGCCTTTATGCGCAGGGTTGTAACGTTTCTGACAGAGTACCGCATTAGTTAGTTGAGTGGTAGGATAGCTCTATGCCTGAACACCCATTACGTACACTGATAACAGCTTGTAGTCGCCTGGAAACAGATAGTTTTCAGCAGCTTTACGCTATCGTGCAACCTAAAGTGTTTTCGTATGTCAGTTATCGCACGAATACTCGGGAACAGGCGATTGATGTCACTCAGGATATCTTGATAGAACTTAATCAGTCGTTACCAAAGTTCGCCTATCATTCTGACGCGGAGTTTTTTGGGTTTGTGTTCACGATTACGAGACGAGTGCTCGCCCGGCATTACGCGCACAAACATACCAAAGCAGCACGTGTACAGTCCGATGTGGAACTAGATGAGATTGCGCCAGTAGAATCAGAGTCAGAGATGGTCCTTGCGGTACGGCAGGCGCTCGAAAAACTCGATACCGCTGAGCGTGACATTATCGTACTACATCATTGGTCAAGGTATACGTTTGGTGAAATCGGCGCCATGGTTAACATGACTGAAGGCGCTGTCCGCACAAAACATCACCGCGCTCGCTCGAAACTCGCTCACTTACTCGACGTTACTTCGTAATTCTATGCCTACAAAACCTACACTTGAGAGTATTCTTGCCGAGACAACCCCCCAGTTAACTGAGGTTGAATCAACGCGTCTTCTGGCTCAGGTGGTTGCTGCACGTTCAGTAGCGAAAGTAGCGTCACCCTATCAATTTAATATTTTTGTTTTTAAACCTATGTCGTATCTTGCGCTCGTTTTGGTTCTCCTCCTTGGAGCTGGTGGAACAGTGGCTGCTTCGGGATCAGCAAAACCAGGCGATCTCTTGTTTCCGATTGATCGGGCTACAGAAGAAGTTCGTTTGGCGCTAGCTTCTGATGCACAGAAAGCAGCACTTCAAAATCAGTTTATTACCGAACGTTTTGCTGAATTACAAGCTATTTTAAATGAAGAGAAGGTAGCTACTGGCACTGTCTCGGCCACAGACGGTGCCCTCCTGAATGCCTCTAGTTCCTTACTGGCTGCAAGTTCAACGCTCCAGTTTACTGCGAAAGTGTTTACAGACGATACTGTGATACAAACGACTATTGGTAGTAGTACTCCGGTCTTTTTCACCACTACCGCAAGTTCAACCGAGGCAATTGTAGCTAGTGTAGTAGATCGCTATGGTGTGCCCGTTTCGTTCGTAATCGCCCATATCACAATTGCAGATCAGCATCGACCAAGTACCCCAAGTGATAGTGGCGGCACTACTGTCCGTGCCAGCGGGGAATCACGAGTTGCAAATGCAGTAGCTGTGCTCGCTCTGCAGTTAGCAGCACAAACTGATTCAACCAAGCGTGAAGCTTATCTCAAGACTTTAATGAATGAGGTATCTGCTGTTCGGGTATCTGGGCGTGATGATGCACCACTTCGTCTCGATGCCACTCGAGTAAAAATCGAAAATGATACGACTGAGGTCCGCACACCAAATGAGCGTGTTCGTATTGAACAAAAAGATGGTCAGGTTGAAATAAGGGTTGATCATCGGGGTTCTGGTCACTCTGAATCAGAAAATGATGACCGCGATCATTCAGTCAGTGCTACCCGTACGTCAGTCAGTACGACGAGTACTGAGGTGCATGAGTCAGAAGATCGTATGGACGAATCTGAACATTCAGATGATGAAGACAGAGTTTCGTTCCGCAATCTTAACAGTTCAGCCACTGCGTCGACCACCTTCATATCTGGAAGACATGGTGGTAGGGGGAATGATGACAATAATCAGGAGTTACATGGCGCTAGACATGGTGGCGACGACTCAAGGTCAGAAGATGGTCGTGACAATTAACTGGTTCATTGAACACCTCACGATTGTGAGGTGTTCTTGTCTTTATACTGCAAGTCAGCCATACTACGACCATGTCATTCATCGCTACGATAAACCCCGAACACATTTCTGATGCAGTTGTTGCCACCTATTCCGTGCGCCAGGCAGCGCGTGCAGTTGTGCTGGATCGAGATGGACGAATTGCGCTACTGCATGTTGCGCGACATGACTACTATAAATTACCAGGTGGCGGGATTGAACCGGGGGAGGATATTGCGACTGCGCTTATTCGTGAATGCCAAGAAGAAATTGGTTGCAATATTTTTGTCGGAGAGAGTTTAGGAGAGGTTCACGAGTTTCGGTCACGATTTTTGCAGCATCAGATCTCGTATTGTTTTATGGCTCAGGTTGAAGGGGAGATTGGTAAACCAGATTTTACCCCCGAGGAAGTAGCCGATGGGTTTACTCTCGGATGGTACACGCTTGAAGAGGCTCGTATGATACTGCACTCGCAATCGCCAACAGAATACGTTGGTCAGTTTATTGCTCTGCGAGACAGTGCGATTCTCAGTACCGTACAGTAACCTCGTGGTACCATTAGTACATTATTCACCATAGTGTACGAATTATATGACGTTTTTTATTGTGATTGGATTGTTAGGTCTTTTATACGCATACCTAAAACTTAGTGAGCGAGTTACTCGCCTCGACGAGCGTCTACAGCGATTTGAAGTTTACGATCGTGCATCACGAACCGCTCCTGCTAGTGTCGAGACTGACGAGATGAATGTTCTATCCCAGGATTTTGTTTCTGTGCCTCCCTCAGGACTCTCGTTTACAGACTTGGCTACAAATATAAGTGTGGAATCTCGTCCGGTACCTCCGCCCCCGCCTCAAGGGACGTCGCTTTATACTCCTGTTGCCTACCAAGCAATGGCACAAGATGCTCAGACCGAAACGGAATTCTTTCTGGTGACTTGGTTTAAAGAGCAAACACTTATCAAAATTGGTGCAATCATTTTCTTTTTGGGTGCTGTGTGGTTCGTGAGTTACTCGATTACACAGAATTGGATTCCGTCTTCAACGCCAGTGTATCTCGGGCTCTGTATTGCGGTAGCTTGTTACGCGGCCGGTGTTTGGCGTAAATCCTTTGAGCCAGTACAGTACCTCGTTCTCACAACCCTTGGAACAGGGGTTGTGCTCGCGGCTGTGTGTAGTGCACAGTTTGTGTATTCGACGCCACTGTTCCCGGCACCAATTGCACTTGTGCTTATGGTGATGAGTCTGGTGTATACCGTACGAGTGAGTATCGAGACGAATACTGAATGGCTGGCTATTGTTTCAGCTTTGGCTGGATTTTGGATACCGTTTTTACTTGGTGTTACTACACCCCAGATCCTCCTCCTCGTATACCTCTTTGTCATTGCTGCCGGGTTATCAATTGTAGTGTTCTTTACCCGCTGGCGAGTATTGTCGTTTGTTCTAGTTATGGGTTGTAGCTTATTTGAGTTCAGTGCCGCGACAGATATCTCACTCGGTCATATGTCTGCCCCAGCCCTTTGGTTTTTCATGGTGCTGTTTGCCGGATTATTCACCACTACAACTACCATAAGTCTCTATCGCAGTGCTACTCCTGAAGCGATTGATATTGCGCTACTCACAATAGTCGGTTTGTTGTATGCCTATGGTGCTCATACCTTTAGTGCGCTTCCGAGTCTATCGTTCTTTGTGGCAGCGCTCCTTCTCGCAGGAGTAGGGTATGTACTTTCAGGTATGGGTGCGTCTAAGCGAGTCGTCGCAGTCTACGTTTGTTTTGCGAGTGCTGTTTGGCTTTTGGGCACCGGGCAATTCTTTACGGGATATAACCAGTTATTGGCCTTTACGGTTGAAATTACTGGTGCGTTTCTTCTCCTTACGACACTGCGATTGTCAGAACGTGCTGTATATATCAGTATGGCTACTTTTGCAATTCCCCTCACCATTTCCTTCCAATATCTCTATTCATCGTTATGGAATATCGGCGTCTGGCAACTTGATGCGTTTGCAACGACACTCCTTGCAGTGTCTCTTCTCGGCTCAGCTCTGTGGGTGCTCGAGCAGTCGCATATCCGTAGTGAACAGTGGGCATTGCCTGTTGCAGGGACTATTGCTGCATTCGGGTTCTTGTATACGCTTCTGCTTTTGATGCAGATAGCTGTTAGTAGTGTGGCGTTTGGTACAGTGTTCGGCTATATTCTCTGGTTTGGATTTATATTCGTGTGCTTCTACTACACTCTTGGTACGCGGTTGTCTCATACGTGGTCTGGAGTTGTATTTGCTTCAATGGTGATGCCAATTGTACTTAGTTTCAAGTCACTAGCATCTCCCCTCTGGCGCAGTAGTGGAGTAATGCACGCTGACGCACTCGGTGTCTATACAGTGATTGCCTTTGGAATACTGGTTACTTTGTTGTGTATTGTTTCACATCGACAGCTACAAGATGCCACGAGCAAAGTCTTTGCCATTGTTGCGACGACAGTCACTAGTATGTATAGCTTTATTGTTATCGCGATATTCTGGGATGCCCTCTACAGTACAAATGGGACACTAGCTGCCACACTAACCTATTGTAGCTATGCAATTATTTTGTACGCACTGTTTACTGCTAGTTTCAAATGGTGTACCTCTCGTACGTATGCGTATGTGTTCACCTGTGCTGGCATACTCCCTGTCCTTATGTCGTTAGGGTCTATGCAGTTGAGTCTGTGGGATGGAAGTGTCTGGCAACCATATGCTGCCGGTTTATATCTCATGACAGCATTGATGGTGATTATGGGTTTACGTTACCTCACTACGCCCACTGTAGATGAGGCGGAACGTACGCTTGCTAGACGATTTGCGGTGACCTTGTTCGTTGGCGCAGGAATCTACGCTACAAGTATTGTATGGCTCAGTACTCACGCGCTCAGTCCAACGGAAGGTGTAGCAATAATGGCAGCTCTCTTCATCTATACCGTTGCTGGTCTTGGACTCTACATTGATGGCAGTCGTAGAGGTGTGGCAGCGCTCAAGTATTCCGGTATGTCGTTACTTGCCGTTGTTGTATTGCGACTTGGTTTGTTTGACATTCGTACAATGGAACCATTGTGGCGTATTGTGACGTTCTTGGGCATTGGAATTCTCTTTATGTTAGGTGCGCTACTCGAAAAAAAGAAAAACTAGTGAAGGTAAGCGAAGCATGTAATTGGAGTAAATAGAAAAAGTGTACCACCAGGTACGCTTTTTCTATTTGAAATTTATCACTCATGCGCTACACTAAGTACATATGGAAAAAGCCCCTGAAAATTTACGGTTTGCAGCGATGGCAGTTGATGCCGTAGTGTTTGGTATCATTGATAAGAAATTGCACGTGTTAGTGCAGAACGTAAACCGACCACCACATTACGTGAATGTACCTGGCTTCCCTGGTGGATTAATCAATGCGAGTGAGACGGCTGAGATTGCCGTTGCCCGCCATTTGCGTGATAAAGTACAGCTCACTGCTGTGTATACCGAGCAGCTCTATACGTTTAGTGCGATTGATCGTGACAAACGTAATCGCGTAATCTCGGTGGCGTACCTCGGCTGTGTGGTACCTCAGGTAATCGAGTCATACGAGGCGGTGGATGCTAAATGGATACCTGTTTCAACAATAAAGAAACTCGCCTATGATCATGGTGCCATGTACGATCTGGCCATTGCCCGGTTGCGCGGTAAATTGTCGTATACGACTATGGCACAGTTTTTGCTTCCAAAATCATTTACATTGACCGAACTCCAAATTGTCTACGAAGTCGTCCTTGGTAAAACCCTTGATAAACGAAACTTCCGCAAAAAACTCCTGGCCCTCAACTGCCTCACTGAAACAGGTAAGATGCAAGAAGGTGTCCAGAATCGTCCCGCTGCTCTTTACACCTTTACCACAAAGAAGTTGATTGAACTTTCGCCGATTGTGTAACGGACTATGTCGACACTTCTCATTCCTGGTCGCCACTTACTTACGAGTGAGTTTATGGCGCAGTATTTGCGGACTGTGTTGTCACGCCCACTCTCGGAACAGGTGGTAGTAGGTACTGGAGTGGTACCTGATTCGATTACACATATTGTTGTACCGATTACTTCTGCCAATCAGCACGGGTCTCGGTACAATCCTGTGCCTCTCCACATGCGCATTGTAGGACTCGAACGAACTTTGGCGCCATTTCGAACCGAGTACGGACTGCGGATTTCCTATGTGCCGGTGCCTCATGTAAACGTGACGCATGATTTTTCGGCTTTGATTTTGAAACATGTTGCTGCTGAATTGGGTGAGGAGTCAACTCCAACATCGACAATTGTATGGACGTCGACTGATACGTTGATTGCTGAGTTTATCTCCTTGGGATTTGCGGTTTTGCCCGCTGAGTGGGATATGCTGTCGTCTCAATATCATACTGAACCCCCAGCTGCAATTATCCGAAAGCTCGTCACGACGTCGTGGGGCGAACATAATCCGGCGTATCCACTTGTGAGCGAGGCTACTCGTACACTCTGGAATGACATGCCCGAGATTCCGCGACACATTGCCCGACTCTGGAATGACCCTCTTCTCACTGATGATGGATCACTCACCGAATCCCGAAATTATGGAGTATATACCGTAGGGATGGGGAATCATGATGTACTTGATTTGAAATTTGCTGATATTAAACATGCGGTGAAAGAAGGAAAGATTGTTGATGAGGGGTGTGCGGACGGAGCACTCATGGTTCGCCTTGCCCAAACGTTTCCTGATTCAGATATTATTGGAATTGATATTACGGGAGAATTTGTATCCCGGGTGGAGGAGCGGCAGCGAGCGGGGGATTTTGGTAATTCGTTTGTCCATGTCTACCAGCGCAATATCCTCGAACCGATTTTTGCTGATAATAGTACCGATTGCGTGATTTGTAACTCAACGTTACATGAAGTGTGGTCGTATGGTGATGGCGCATCATCAGTTCGTTCGTATCTGGCCCAGAAATTTGCACAATTAAAACCGGGTGGACGATTAGTTATTCGTGACGTAGTCGGGCCAGTAGAAAAAGACCGGACCGTATATTTGAAATTGAATGCAACAGACGGAGTTTTTGCAAATGAGCATGATGAGGTTATTTGGAAAAATACCCCAACCAGCGAACTTTCAACTGAAGCGCGTTTCTATCGTTTTGCGCACGACTTTCTCCGGGATATGCGTGAGAGTGGACGACGGGCTGCAGGTACGCAGTTAGCCTATTCGGTTGAAGAACGAAATGGTTCTCGATACATAAAATTATCCCTGGCGTCAGCGGTTGAATTCTTGTCACGCAAGGATTATCATGAAAATTGGGTGAGTGAAATGAACGAAGAGTTTACTTTTTGGGACTTTGCGCAGTGGCAAAACGAATTACGGAACGCCGGGTTTGCAATTGCGACCGACGTCGCAGTACCTCCCCAATACTCGCGTGCCTACCAAAATGAATGGATAGTAAAAAACCGATGGGAGGGCACGGCATCACTGTGGGTAGAAGGTGGCGGTATGCTCGTCCCGTATCCGTTCCCGGTAACAACGATGGTGCTCGTGGGAGAAAAGCCACTTGCTCACTAAAACAAGACATAGAAAAAAGCGCCGACAAATTTGTCGGCGCTTTGCGCGTCAGTCTTTTAGCATTGTGAGGATTGCACTCCGATGATCGGAGAAGGCGAATGTCTCGGGCGCTGGCAGGTCGGCCGCGCGATTGCTCATTGCGAGGACCTCTGTTTTGCCCGCTTCGCCACGTGCGCCATGAGTGTTCGTGTGGACGTTGAATACCAACGAAATCTGTTCACCACGTGGATCCCTGTCGGCGCCCACGAGGACGGTAACCGGAGTAAGTGTCGTCGGATCAATTGTACAACCCGTTTCTTCCGCGATTTCTCGGCAGATGGCGTCAATTGGCGATTCACCAATTTCAATCCCACCGCCCACCATCGCGAGACCGGTCGGTATCGACAATCGTTTGATGAGCACAAGGTCATTCGTCATCGCATCAAAGATACCAGCGTCAACACAGCACCGCACTCCTATGCACAGCTTCCCGCTGATTTCAGTGAGAAGGGTGTGGCAGTGATAGTGGCGAAGCTTCATGCGTCCACCAAGTGCTGGCAGGTCGGTCACTGCCAGGAATCCGGCAACGATACCTCCTTGTGCTTCAACAAGCATACAGCCAGCTTCGGCTGTACCACCAGTCGCGAGCAGGTCATCCACGAGGACGACCAGTTTGTCACTAAGGTCAACTGTGTTCATTTCGAGAACTTCAGGCGGCGCGTCCAGGAGGCTGTATTCTTTCCGGTAGGAAATAGCAACAGTCGGCTTCGGCAGCTTGCCTTCCTTACGAATCTGCAAGAAGCCAATACCGAGACGTTCTGCAATCAGGGGAGCAAAGATAAACCCCCGAGCATCAAACCCAGCGATATAGTCAATCCGGCGACCGTAGTGCACCTCGATTTCTCGACAATGTGCCACCAGCTCTTTGGTCACGAGCGTAAGCGTTCCTGGCACTTTTGTCAGGTCATTCACGTTCCAGAATCGGATTCCCGGAATCGGGAAGTCCATAACCGGGGTAAACAACCCCGGCAGGTCGGCGAGCTTCAGTCGTTTCATTCTGGGATTCCTTCTTTGCTGATCCAGGATTTGATAGTGCCTTTGACACTACCGTTTACGCTGATTAGTGCGCAGATGATATCAGCCAAAAATGCATCGGCCGGAATCACATGCGCAGTCGGGTGTTTCTTGTAGTACGCCGCTTCACGAGGGAATGTGTCCGCAAAGGTAATGGGGAGTTTCGCTGCCAGAAGTTTTGCTTCTGCGGTAGTTCCCTTTTTGGGACTGTTGAGCGCATGTGTGACATAGGCGTCAACGTTTATCGCACCAGCCTGGCGCACGATAGTACATGCATCGACTAGAGATCCCGCCGAATCACCAATATCATCGATGAGAATAGCGTTCTCTTTTACTTCACCAACGAGAGAAAGCGCTTCGCTGCCTTCTTTTCCGCGACGTTTGTCGACGATTGCAACTCCGAGACCTAATACTTCAGCAACGTATCTGGCTGCTTTGGCTCCTCCGACGTCAGTACTCACAATGGTAGTGTTTGCCAGCTTGCCAGTATAGTGCTGTCGAATGTAGGGTATAAACAGTGCTCGGCCGGGAATATTCTCGACCTGTACGTTGTTGAAGAAGCCGCTGATTTGCGGTGCGTGCAGATCAAATGTCACCAACTGCGTAATGATTGGATTGACCTCGATCAGGGTGGCAATTAGTTTTGCACTGAACGGT
>JANPGF010000012.1:0-5889 GCA_031423775.1 Candidatus Kaiserbacteria bacterium
ACTTTTGTAAAAAGATAACCACTTGTATTCTCTCAAACGAGAGTCTTACTTTACTGGACAGCACGTAACAACTGCTTTTGCGTTATCTTCACCACCCCAACCATCCCGGTAACAGTCTACCACCCAACCATTTGTTCCAACTGGCATACTAGTATGCATAAATCCCTTGTCCGAAGAATTACCAAAATTAGCACTATTTGCGCACTGACCACCACCATTCAAGGCAACCTCGCCAGCACCACAATACGCAGTTGCTACGTAATTTGGAGAACCCCCAGTAGATTCGACACTATGACATCCAGAAATATTAGGACTCATCCCTGCTGCGGTATGACAGTTCCCCCCACCACCATCACAGTACTGATCCGCCCGCATTTGTGGCGACCAAACATGCTGAGCAACTTCCACACTGCCTTGATTGACGTGTACAGTACCATAATTTAAATTCACTTCACCGTTTACACCGAGACCACCAGCATTAACATTAAGTCCATTACCCATACCTACTACTCCACTACTGTTATTAATCGTAAGAGGACGTAGCGCATTATACCCACCATACTGGTTATTCGGGTCAGTTAAGAGAAAATACGTGTTAACACTATCGTTACGCCAGAAAGAGCCGATGTTACCCCCGACCATACGGAATTGACCGCCAACATTCCCGGCGTCAGTGCCCACAATCTCCCCTGTTGAAAGCAACGCATTGACTGATAATCCAGAGTGCATTATTTGATTGATAGTTCCTGTATTAATGGGAGAAGCAACGTTGTTTGCGGGTGGGGTTCCAGGGTCTGGCGGAAACCAGACGCTTTCATCATAGGCGCGGATGAAGTTGTAGCTGGCGAAACTAATAAACAAGACTGCAAGGGCAATGAGGCGGAGATTTGATTCAGGGATATTCATATATCTTATTGTACGTGTACCTAGGTATAATTAAAGCCCTTCTTGTGCACACTCCCTCTACTTAAGTCCAGCCAGCCGCAGATTTTGAAACAACAACTGAATTACTTTTGTAAAAAGATAACTTGGATAGTGGTATAGGGGAGGGTAGTTGGTTTGCGTTACGATGGGTCAATACAAATTACTGTATTGGTGTAGGTTGAGTTTATATAATTTCCACCACTATGTTCAGGTCCATAATGTTGTTCTTCTGAACTAGACAATACAAATTGATCAAACCCACTCGGACAATTACAATTACGAGTTACCGGATTAGGCTTCGGGCATGCACTAGCACCATAATAACCAAGAGAGCCCGTCATATTTATGAAAGCTCCCCCAAAACGTGCGCCACTCGGAGTAGCGCCGGGGGTAGTACAATTTTGTCCATTCTGATCACAATACTGACTAGATCGTACTTGATTTGAAATATAGGTATAATCCTGATTAGGAGTCTTCCCTAAAAATGTTGAGAGCGCCGCTGGTTGATCATCAGCCCATATTACATTTCCATCTCCGTTTCGATCGCCTAGTAAATTAAAGGTATTGGAGTGGTTCTGCATATACAAAGTACGGTGTCCAGACCGTGGATCAACAAACGCAATAGTTGGATAGTCTGAGGTAAGGGCAAGTCCATTTAAACTAACCGAACCGTTCTTAATCTGATTTTGTGTACTGGTATTGATCGGTGTATCAACATTCCCATCCGGAGCAGTGGCAGTCGGAGCCGTCCAATCAGCTTTAATAAAACTGTATCCAGCAAAGCTTACAAATAGAACTGCGAGAGCAAACAGGCGAAGAACAGTTTTAGGAATATACATATACACATTGTAGCCGGTTTCGAACAAGATGTTGGAGGTTATGAACACACACTAGTAAATGATATGTACCGGTGAGATGAGGTAAACATAGTAGGCGTATTTGCAGAAATTTTACGAACGAGTTATTTGAGATAAGCTGCAAGGCGCGCAAGAAAAAAGACCCGACCGGGACAACTGTCCAGGGAGGATCTTTTTTCGCAGCGCAACGCCGCAGATTGCTCAAATTACTCGTTCGTGCCGTCTAGGTTGATATCATACATTATCCGCTCCTGCGCTGTTGTATAGGTCATAATATCACTCTCGTTAAACCAAATCGCAATTTCTCGTTCAGCTTCTGCTGGGGACTCTGATTGATGAACAAGATTTCGAACTGAACGGTTTTCGTATGACGAGTGACTATATGAGTCGACAGTGTAGTCACCACGAATAGTTCCGACGTCTGAAGTCTTTGGTTCAGTGGAACCGACGAGCTTTGAAACAACTGCCACAGCTTCGTTCCCTTCCCATACCATAGCTACAATTGGTGCAGCTGTCATATAGTGAACGATGGTTCGGATAATATCCTTGCCGTATTCAATTGGTTCTTTTTCAACCGCTCGGCCTTGAGCAATCATATCTTCTGCAATACGGGTTCCTTTTTTCAAGAACCAGGCTTCGTCTTTGTTGTAGTGCTGGAGGAGACGTTCTTCGTCGGCCATAAGCATCTTCACCGCAGTACACTTGAGACCTGTGCGTTCAAACCGCTTGATCACTTCACCGATCAAAGACCGCTGGATGGTGTCTGGTTTAAGGATAACAAAGGTTCGTTCTTGGTGTGGATGTTTTGCCATGCGACGTTTTACTTAGACTAAATAACGAGAGCAGTATACCGTATTTATAAAAAAGAGCCAGAGTATCCAGATAATTAACAAAAAAAAAGGCCGCGCGGGTGAGGCGCGGCCAGTCAAAGACAGGGCAAACTGGCGAATAAGCCGGGACAGGCAAATTCTCCAATCTCACTATAACAATTTAAAAAAGACTGTCAATCGGATTGTCGAATCATATACTCGCTTTCGTAATTGTCTTTTCGTATGCCAGAGCCACAACAAAATCTCCAACATCAAGCGATGACATCAGAAAACCTGCCCCAAACGACCACAACAAGCGATTCCCCGCCGGTGACCAGAAACGCCGTATCCGAGCCGTTCTACGATTGCCGGTACGATCAGAAGGAAGAATCCAGGGTGAATCGACCATAGTGACGTAGCGTCCCACTGGAAACAGCTGTGGGTGCTGGATATGGAGCAAAAACAGTCCCGGGAGACCGACTCGGCAATACCCCAAGTCTGATATCTGCTGATACATTTCCAGACCAGGTGCAGACACCATAATCGGGATCAAATACACAGTATATCTGGCACCGGGCAATAACTGGTCGACGGCAGGTACATAATTTTTATACTCTGCCAAAAAATTGGCAAAATAAAACGTATCGGCATGAGCATACCAGTCGGTAACAAACGCAGATAAAAAAGCTCTTTTTACATACGAATCAGGAACTAGTAGCGAACCGACATTTTCTGGCGTACCAAGCATTTTTTTTGCAGTCATCAGAACACACCTCCATTACTTCTCAACACAAGATACGAATCTCCGCTTACTTTGTCAATATCTCAGCACCATTTTCAGTAATCACCACCGTATGTTCAAAGTGAGCTGAGATGGAACCGTCTTTGGTGTAGACACTGTACCCATCGCCAGCATCGTCAAACCACACATCGGCCTTGCCGACGTTTACTATTGGTTCAATGGCATACACGTGACCGACCTCGATCAGTTCACCTTTGCCAGCCTTGCCCACATTTGGAATAAACGGTTCCTCGTGTACGCTATACCCCACCCCGTGGCCACACAGGACCTCAACCGGACTAAAGCCGCGACTGCGCACCAACTCTTCAATCGCATGACTGATATCGCCAATATGATTCCCGGGTTTTGCCTGTTTGATACCGAGAGCGAGCGCCTCTTGTGTCGCGGCCATCAGCTTCCGAGCTACATCACTCACCTCGCCCACGCCGACCGTAATACCGGAATCAACAATCATTCCCTCGTACGCAATCGACATATCAATATTCACCACATCACCTTCTTTCAGAATAATCTCGTCAGACGGAATACCGTGCTGCACACAGTTATTCACCGAGATACAGACACCAGCCGGATACGGCATTGCTGCAAATTCAGGATGATACCCAAGGAGAACTGGCTCTACACCATATTCAGCCACCAGCTCCATCGCTCGATCATCGAGGTCGAGTGTGGAAATACCAGGCACCGCTTCGCGGCCAAGTGTTTTTAAAATTTTCGCCAAAATACCCCCCGCGGTACGCAAGAGTTCAATTTCTTCGGCATTTTTTTTCGTAATCATAAATTATTGAGTGAGGTTGAGGGCAACAACAATTTGGTCATGTACTCCATCAATCGTGTCCGTACCGTCAATGGTGTGGACGTTGGTATTTGGACGATTTTTGTAATAGGTAATAACTGGCATAGTGTCCTCCCGGTACCAACGGAGACGCTCTTCGATTGAAGTATCAGTATCATCTGCCCGAGCTCGACTATACATACGTTCTCGAACGACGGCTTCGGGGGTTTCAAGATTGACGACATCAATAGCGCCACGTTCAAAAAATTTAAACGCATCCTCCAGGTCTGGCACCTGCCCAACGGTGCGAGGAAAACCGTCAATCAATAAGTGACTTTTATCATCAAGCTGATCGAGCATCGCTCGTCCCCAGAGAATAGTCACCATAAAGTCCGGCTGCAAAACACCCGCACTCATCGTTGCTGCAATTTTATCTTCAGCAAACGTTTCCTGGGTGGCAGCAAGCGCGCGGAACCGGCGACCGGTCTGAATATCAACAACACGGCGGCGGTCTCGTGATTCGAGTAACGCCTTTAACTTTTCAATCTGTGTCCCCTTTCCACTCCCCTGCGGCCCAATGAAAATAACAGTTTTAATATCCATACGGTCCTAGTGTACCTAGGTTAGGTAAAAAAACAAGAAAATGATACTCTATAACCATAAAAATATGGTCAAAACTGAAATTATCACCTTGGGAGGACTCCCGGGCAGCGGTAAATCAACCGTAACGAAACTGTTAATTCAAAAACTCAACTATAAATATTTTGCGACTGGCACCTACGCGCGTCAACTCGCCGTTGAACGAGGACTCAGCTTGGAAGCATTTAACGAGCTAGTCGCACACGACAAATCGATTGACGAACTCATTGATCGTGAACAAATTCGTATCGGTCAAGAAGAATCACACTACGTGATTGATGCCCATTTAGGCTTTTTCTTTATTCCCCACTCATTTAAAGTGCTCCTCACCGTACCCCTCGCTGTATCTGCGCTGCGTATTTGGAAAAGCAGTACTGACACCATGCGACAAATTACCGGAGACACCGCAACTACGCTCGAGGAGATTACTGAAAAAACTGCACGAAGAATCCAGAATCACGAAACACGCTACCTCGAACACTACAATATTCACGTGTACGATGCACGTAACTACGATCTCGTGATTGATACTGAACACAAAGCACCCGAGGAGGTTGCGGCGGCTATCATCGACGCCTATAAAAAGTGGCTAACTCTATAATGTGCTAAACTACGCACATGGAACGAAAACACATTATCACTATTTCAGGCAAGCCCGGCAGTGGCAAATCTTCAACCGCTAAAAAGGTAGCAGAGATGCTCAATTATACCCGCCACTCGTCAGGAGATATCGTACGCAAGGTGCTCGCTAAACACCACATGACCCTCGAGCAATATAACGAGCGAGCGAAAAACGACCATGCGCTTGATGACCAGGTTGATATTGAGCTCCGTAATCTCCGTGACCATAACAACATCGTCGTTGACTCTCGTCTCGGTTTTTACTGGCTCCCCGAATCATTCAAAGTCTACCTCGACCTCGATATGGAAGTCGCAACCGCCCGCATTTTTAAAGATGCAGTCAGTAATAAAGGTCGCAGTGACACTGGTGAGGGAGTGAGCTCACTCGCTGAAGTCAGCCACCAAGTGCATGAACGAATGCTGAGTGAACAGGCCCGTTTCCGCGACCTCTACAACGTTGAC
>JANPGF010000013.1:0-15459 GCA_031423775.1 Candidatus Kaiserbacteria bacterium
AGCAGGTCAGCGGCGTCTCCTACGGCCTGGGCGTCCTGTCCACCAACTCGACCTTGGTCGCGACGACTGCACCGGTGCGTGTCCGGATCCCTTCGAGCGGGGCCGATGGAACGAACTGGCTTTACGTCGGCTTCAACGACAGCGGCTGGACAGCGGGCACCAACGGCGTGGGCTTCGGCACCACGAACGTGACCTCGGCAGACTACAGCGCCTCCGTGCTACCGACCGCTTCACCAGCGAAGTCATCCGGGCCGAAAGCGTGCCGGCAAGTAGTGAACTTGATCCTTCCTCGGGCTTTGAAGCCGAGAACGGCAAAGTCCTCAAATCTGCACTCTAGTAATTTATTCCGAACTCTAAACACAATCCTTATGGCTACAACCGAAACGACAACAATGGAAAAGATTACCGCACTCTGTAAGCGTCGCGGGTTTGTGTTCCAGGGGTCTGATATCTATGGGGGATTAAAAGGTACCTGGGACCTCGGTCCGCTTGGTGTGGCCTTGAATAACAACATTAAACGGGAGTGGTGGAAAATGTTTGTTGACGGTCGCGAAGACATGTATGGTCTCGATGCCTCTATTTTGATGAATGCAAAAGTCTGGGAAGCAAGTGGACACGTAGCAGGCTTCGTTGATCCGCTAGTAGAAGACACAGTAACAGGAGAACGATTTCGGGCCGATCATTTTCTTAAAGATAATGGTATTGATGCCGATGGTATGTCGCTTGAACAAATTGATGCGACGATTGTCGAAAAGGGCTTAAGGAGTCCAAAAGGCAACGTGCTCTCAAAAGCCCGTACCTTCAATATGATGTTCGAGAGTCGGATTGGTGCGACTGCAGGTCCAGAAGGGCAGGTCTACCTCCGTCCGGAAACGGCCCAGGGTATCTTTGTGAACTTCAAAAACGTGGTTGATTCAATGTCACCGAAAATACCATTTGGTATTGGTCAGATTGGAAAGGCCTTTCGTAATGAAATTGCGCCACGTGAATTCTTGTTCCGCGTTCGGGAATTCGAGCAAATGGAAATCGAGTATTTCGTCAAAGAAGACGACTGGAAAGAAAAATTTGAGGAGTGGCGTCTAGCGATCTGGGCATGGTGTGATCATCTCGGTCTTTCGCGTGTGAACGTTCAGGAATTTGAAGTGCCAGAAAACGATCTGGCCCATTATAGTAAGAGAACAATCGACTTCGAGTACAATTTTCCTGGTAAAGGGTTTGATGAACTGGCTGGTTTTGCATACCGTACTAACCACGATTTAATGGCGCACCAACATGCGAGTGGACAGTCAATGTCCTATGTAGAAGCAGATGGTACAAAATTTGTTCCGCACGTGCTTGAGCCATCGTTTGGTGTCGGTCGCGCGCTCACGGCTGTGCTCTGTGAGGCGTATCACGAAGACGAGATGAACGGGGAAGTGCGTACCTATTTAAAACTACCCACTCACCTTGCTCCATATCGTGCCTGTGTCTCACCATTATTGAAAAATAAGCCAGAATTGGTAGCAAAGGCACGCGAAGTGTTCCTTACGCTCAAAAAAGAATTTGGAAACATTGCGTGGGACGATAATGGTAATGTGGGGAAGCGCTATCGACGTCAGGATGAAATTGGAACACCGCATTGTATCGTCATTGACTTTGATACCTTGGGTGAAGAAAATCCTGCACATAAAGATACTATTACTGTTCGTGATCGTGATACCGGAACTCAGGAACGAGTAGCAATTGCTGATCTGATACAGCGTCTTAAATAAACAAATAGTCCCTTGGGGACTTTTTTGTTTATCAAGTTGCCTATTTGCATAGGTACCTTGCGGTACTTGTTAATTCGTGGCATTATTCCGAACGGGCGTGTTCATAGAAAAGGGGGGCAACTGCAATGTCATCAGAAGTTACAGTTCCGACTATCGTTGATGTCATTGGATATCTGCGTGCATATTTGAGCCGGAGGGATTTCTTGGCCCGTGAGGCCGTTCTCTATAAATTTGATGGACACTTTATGCTTCGGTTGCTCCAGGACGTTGAATCGCAGTCAGTTGAGCTGATGCAGCAGCGGGTGGCGCAAGTACTTGCTGCTCTCGAGCTGGGGTATATGTGTGATGGTCCAACGCTGCTTCAAAAATCAGCAGCGGCAATCGGCTGGATGCCGACCGAAACGATTCGATTGGTCATTCACATCCCGGGAATGTTGCATGAAGTGCAGCGGTACCGTGAACTGTTGAAGCCACCGAAACAATAAAGAGTGCCGGCCCAAGTTTTTTGGGCCGGCTTTTATAGTACTTGCGAATTATACTAAATAAGGTATCTTCTGTAGAGAGAAGGAGGGCCAATCTATGAGTGAACCGGCTCGAGAACTGAAAGAGGCGCAGGATGCGCCAGTCGCGTATATTGTATGTACACCGTTTTCAGGTGGCAGTGAACGGGATGGTGAATCACTTGAATTCCAAGCTGTAGTAAATAGTTCCGCTATCAAATGGGGGTATGTGCCGTATAGCGAATCTCCGGCGAATGTACTGCTTGATCCAAATCGTTTGTCTGAAACAGAAAATGAGCGTCGACAGAAGAATCTGGAACGACTGGCAGAGGGTGCCTTTGCCGCTCTGCATATATCGGGTTTTACTATTTGCCCGTATGTCAGGCAGCTTATCCGGCAGGCGTATCTGAGTCAGACGACAATATTTGTTGGGTACATTCCGACTGAAAGTCCGCTTGCTCGTTACTTGGCGTTGTATACGTCATCATCGCGGCACTAGAAACTGCACTAAAAAAGACCCAACTGGAAAACCAGTTGGGTCGTGTTTGTTTACGATTGGTCAATCGGTGCTTGATCACGGGCCAGCCGGCCAATTACTGCTCGTAAGTCGTCGAGTTCGATAAAGTCATCTGCCTGACGACGGAGTTCGTCCGCGATCATTGCCGGCTGACTACGAATGGTTGATACTACCGACACCCTCACGCCCCGACGCTGTAGACTCTCGATGAGCGGGCGGTAGTCGCCATCCCCGGAAAACAGTACTGCGTGTTTTAGGCGGGGAGCGAGCTCCATGGCAGCGACAGTCAATTCAATATCCATGTTGCCTTTGATTTTGCGCCGACCTTGGCTGTCCGTGTACTCTTTGGCTGGTTTTGTTACAACGGTATATCCGTTGTATGCCATCCAATCAGTCAAAGGTCGGATTGGAGAATACTCTGCGTCGCTCTCAATCAGTGCGGTGAAATAAAAGGAACGGAGCAGTCTACCTCGCCGCATGAACTCATGCAGCAAAAGTTTGTAATCGATATCAAACCCCAGCGCTTTAGCCGCCCCATAGAGGTTTGGTCCATCGATAAAAAGTGCCAGGCACTCATCTTTGTAAAACATCGTAAAATTCCTTCATGGTTACCTGTCTGTTGCCAACTGTACTATAATTCGAAGCTTTGTCTATGTGGTACAAAAAAGCGACTCCCAATTGGGAATCGCACATTGGCTTAGATCTCGGCTGGCACCTCTTTCGGCAAAACTGTCGACAGGTTTTTCATCAAAAAGCCCCGAATGAACAGCAGTCGCCAATCGCCATGGTACTCGCGTACGCGGCTAATTGCCAGGTAGTTGCCAATGTCGTTACCGCGGACGGCCTTATCGAAAGCACGAGCGGCAAATTCGGAACCACGCACGTTGTGTGCGAGTGCCACTTCCACACACTGGTAGCCTGTTACTGCCTGTTTCAGAACATTCGCGAAATTCGCTTCGTTCGGTGCTTTTCGAAAGACCACCAGGTCCGCTTCAAATTCGGTCATGTTTTTCTCCTGCAATGACTGAAAAAATATACCATAGTCCGCACAACATGCAATTTGGATATTCTATGATATTCTAGGTTAATTATGTCTGAACAAAAACCTCGCTATATTACAACCACCTTACCGTATGTGAATGCCGATCCGCATATAGGTTTTGCGTATGAAGTCGTGGCTGCCGATACGCTTACTCGATACTGGCGTTTGTTAGGGCAGGAGGTATTTTTTAATACTGGGGCAGATGAACATGGTCAGAAAATTGCCCAGAAAGCGGATGAAAAGGGTGAAGACCGTCAAGTCTACGTAGACTATTACACTAATGAGTTTGTGAAATTAAAGGGAAAGTTAAACCTTTCCTTCGATAATTTTATTAGAACGACAGACCCAGATCATATGTCTTCGGTGCAAGAATTATGGCGTCGTTGTGCTGCTAATGTGAACGAACAGGGCGAATCAGATATTTATAAAAAGAAATATACCGGTCTTTATTGTGTTGGGTGTGAGCTTTTTTATAAAGAGTCTGAACTCGAAGAAGGGAAGATATGTCCAATTCATAAAACGGTAGCACAGGAAATTGCTGAAGAAAATTATTTCTTTCGTTTGTCACGATACCAATCGTATCTCGAAGGATATTTGAGCACATCTGGAGTTATTGAACCCGAATGGCGACGACAAGAAGCTATCAACTTTGTAAAAGGCGGCCTTGAAGATTTTTCGATTAGTCGAGAGAAGTCGCGACTAGATTGGGGTGTTCCAGTACCAAACGACGAGGATCAGGTGATGTACGTCTGGTTTGACGCTCTCACAAATTACATCAGTACGCTCGGCTGGCCTGACGAGTCAGGTAATTTTGGAAAATTCTGGCGTGATGGGGATGTTGTACAACTTGCGGGGAAAGACCAGGTCCGGTTTCAGTCCATTATGTGGCAAGCGATGCTCAAGTCCGCGAATGTGAAAGCAACCGACAAAGTTGTCTATCACGGATTCATAAACAGTGGGGGACAAAAGATGTCAAAGAGTATTGGTAACGTTATTTCACCGTATGAACTGATTGCTAAATACGGCACCGATGCTACTCGATATCTACTTCTCCGTCATGTGCACCCGTTTGATGATGTAGATATTACCTGGGATCGACTCGATGAGTGGTACACAGCGAACTTGGTAAATGGCCTTGGCAACTTGGTTGCTCGAGTGATGAAGATGGCTGAGACGCACGTTTCAGTTGAAGAAATTTCTGCGTACCGAAAGAGCGTTGAAATAAAAGAAATCGAAGAACTTAAAAATAGAGCCAGAGCTGGGAAACCAGATCATGTTGATTTTTTAACGCAAATGAATAACTATAATATTCAAGCTGCCACTGACAATGTTTGGTTATACGTTGGCGATATGGATAAATTAATTCAAGATACCCAACCATTTAAACTCATAAAAGAAGATGTAGAGCGTGGAAAGGAACTCATCATTGCACTCGTTGACGCTGTTGCCTCTATTGCTGAACGGCTGACCCCTTTTATGCCGGACACTTCTCGCCTTATCCTCGAGGCGGTCGCTCAAAACAAAAAGCCCGAGAATCTTTTTAACCGTTTAGAAAAATAATGGAACAGAAACCACAGTTGGTGCACATCCACGGCGGTGATTCGTTTGCGACCGATGATCAATTTTATACGTATCTCCGTAATTGCGACTACAACCCGTATGCGCCTGAAGTGCAAAAATGGAAAAATTGGATTAAGGATGCTGTGGTAGATTCGTTTGACTTTATTGCGCCGCAAATGCCGAATGCTCTGAATGCTCGCTATGAAGCTTGGGCAATTTGGTTTGAAAAACTTATACCATTTTTGCGCAAAGACGTGGTACTGATTGGGTATTCGCTCGGTGGTGGATTTCTATTGCGGTATCTGACTGAAAATAAATTGCCGGTATCGGTACAGGCTCTGCATCTCGTGGCTCCGGTGGTCGATGCGTTAGAGTGTGAGGGTGTTGGTGGTTTCAAAATTGATCTGGCTATCTGGACGGGATTTGCGACCGAACCAGCGGTTGTACATCTCTGGCATTCTGCAGACGATCCGTTAGTGCCTATTCATCACAGTGAGCGATTTGCCACACAGTACCCGGCAGCAGTACTCCACCGTTTTATCAATCGAAACCATTTCTTTCAACCGGAGTTTCCAGAATTACTAGCGGTTATCCAAGGGGTATAAAAATACAGCGGCGCTAGATGCGCCGCTGTTTTGGCTCTGGTCCAAACCAGAGCCTGATGACAATACGCGTAAACCAATTGAGGTAAAAACGCGGATCGGTAGGGTGTTCGAAGTACATGTGAGACTCCTGTAGTAGGCGATCTCCTCCCGGGCGTTATAGTGCCAGAGCGACAACTATTTGTAAAATCGGTATACTAGTAGTGTATGCGACACCTAATTATTTTGTCGGGGAATAGTTTAAAAAATAAAGGTTGGGGTGAACTTATGATGGCTGAATATGGTCCACGGTTTGAGATTGCGTGGATGCTCAGCTATGATCATTGGACCAGCGGGGAACCAAACATTAATTTTATAGCTGAGGAAGCAAAATTGGCGACGTATGTTTCATCACTACCGCCGTATGCCGAGATTGTACTATTTGCAAAATCAGCCGGTTCACTACTTGCGTTCACCGCTATAGATCATGGGGTGCTGAAGCCGGTAAAGTGTATCTTGTTTGGTATTCCATTTGATATGGCCAGTAACAGTATGTTTAAAGACAATTGGGGAGCTGTCGATAATTTCACTATTCCGACCATTGCCTTCCATAACACCGACGACCCTACCACGAGTTATGAAGTCGCAAAACAAACCCTTGCTGAACATGCTCCAACCATTTCCCTCATCACAACAGACGAAACCGACCATTGGTACGGGGACACTCTCACGTACAACCGCTCCATCATCCCATTCCTCGCCCGCTAACTACTTTAATGGTTCAATCGATTGAACCATTAAAGTCTGCCCACTGACGTTTTGTCCACTAGTTCAATTGATTAAACTAGTGGCGGCCTTTACCGAGAGTGGCGTTAATCGCTTTCCAGCTCTCGTTGCCTTTATATCGAGGGAGGCCTGCTTTTAAAATTGTATCAAGCGTATCGAGAAATGCACCATAATCGATTTTATTTTTGTGGAGACTGCGTAATGTTTCTGTATACGCACCACGATCGTAACGGAGTTTTATCGTATTGGCTGTAGCGTGACTTATTTTCAACGTATGTGCTACGGCATACAGGGTGTGCTTTTCGTGAATCATGACCACTGCAGCAAGTCGTTTCGATAACATAAGTTTCTCTTCAGTTCCTAAAAATTCAGAAAGAAATGCGGTGGCTTGATTGGCACTCAACCGGCCGATTACTTCAGCAAGTTGTTCGACAAGTTCGTTTGTATAGGATTGTTCAAGTGGTTGTTTTGATACCCGTGCCATAATATTAATTGTATATTGGTTCAATCGATTGAAGTACTAAATATAAACAGGGCAGTCTAATGGTTCAATCGATTGAACCATTAGACTGTGTGGTAAAATGGGAATTATGAAATTTATTGATACTCATGCTCACTTGAATCTCTCGGCTTTTAATGATGATGTCGATGAGGTGATTGCGAAATGTGAGAGTGATAGTGTGTCGGTGATAAATATTGGTACAAAAGAAACGACGAGTGCGCGAGCAGTTGATTTGGCGCTCGCCCATGACAATCTCTACGCCATTGTTGGCTTGCATCCGATTCAGACTGTGCCGGAAATGCATGACGAAGATGAAATTGGGGAAGGGGGTAAAGCGTTTGTGTCGAAGGGTGAGACATTCAATACTGACTTCTACCGTAACCTAATTACTCGTGCCAATGGGAAAGTAGTAGGTATTGGAGAGTGTGGGTTCGATTACTACCATACGAGTGTTGATAGCTATGTCGTGCAAGAGGCTGCTTTTATTGCCCAGATACAACTGGCTAACGAACTGCAATTGCCACTCATGATTCACACTCGAGGCCCAAAACCTGGAGAAGCTAGTCCAACTGGTCGGAGTGTCTACGCGGACGTACTCGAGGTATTGAAACAGTATGCAAAGGTTCCATTTAATGTACATTTTTATGCCGGGACTTACACGGAAGCCAAAGCCTTTTTTGAAATTGGCGGCACGATTTCGTTTACTGGAGTGATTACCTTTGCAAAAATGTATGAAGATATCGTACGTGACGTCCCGCTTGACCTAATTCACGGCGAAACTGATTGTCCGTATGTGGCACCTGTACCGTACCGCGGCGGGCGCTGTGAGCCGTGGATGGTGCAGGAAGTGTATAAAAAAATTGCGAGGGTGCGTGGACTGGATGAAGAGATGGTACGAGAGCAGCTCCTTGCAAATGCAAAGCAACTATATCACCTATGATGAAGAAACCCGCCAGTACCACTGGCGGGTTTTATTTAGATATGCATCCGGCTGGCAGTGAGATATTTTCCGTGGTGCGTAATGAAGTGATCATATCGACCGTAATCCACATCACTACTTCGACGCCGGCTTTTGAGGTGCCGCTTTTGGTAGAGCAGCACTTCCATTTTGTATCGCCAGAGAGAGTGTTTGTCCAAATGATGCCATGTGTAAAGGAAATTTGGATCACGTTCGTACCATGTGAAAATCAGTCTATAAAAGACGTCCGCATGGATATTCCCGCGTAGGCTATTACATTGACGGCAAGCGATGACCATATTGTGAATCATGCCGCTGCCCCCATAAGATTTGGGAATTACATGATCTCTGGTCATGGCGTTAGGTGGAGGTGGGCCTGGGGTAGTGAAGTCGTGATATATCATGCTATTACTGCAATAGTAACAGCGATGATTTTGTCTCCCGGAGAGGAGAATGATCTTCACCATTGTGAAACTCCTCTCTGTTAAAGATCGTAGGAACTGGTTTAATTAATAATAGTCGAGAGCCCTATTATTGTCTGTAGTTGCAGTGGGGAGAGGTTATTTGAGCATACTGTGCTAGTCAAAAATGCTAATCAAGTACGTATCAATTTTACGTTGATCCCAGTCATAGAAAAAGTCACCAGATTTATGAAGATCGGTAGCCAATTTTTCTCCAACAAAACGCCAGTGCCAAGGTTCAAATGTGTAATACGTATTACCTTTAGGATAGGAGAGGGTGAAACCATATTTATAGGCGTTTTTCTGCATCCAGGTATAGGCTTTGGTGGCATCAAAACCATCGAGGCCGCCATTAATACCTTCTGTCGTAAAGTCGATTGTGGTACCGAGTTGATGTTCCGAGTATCCCTGGTCAGCAGAGAAGGTGTTTGCGCCGGTTCCATAGGTTTGGGTATAGGCACCTTTCAGGCTCGCTTGTTCACTAAACGAACGGTACGACGACACTACCCATAATTTAACGCCGTCTTTAAGAGCAGCATCCATCATGTCAGACATATACGGTTCGACCTTGCCATGAATTGATTTAGAGACTGCTTCATTATAGAGATATTTCTTTTCAATCGAAACAATTTTTTCTGGAATGTAGTGCTCATTCAAGAAATAGACCTTGGAATATTTTTGTAGGAGTTCCTTGTCAGTTTTTGAAAGTTTATCGAGTACCCCGACCGTACCAGAAATCTGACTGATTTGATCTTCAAAATTGTCATTTTTCTCCTTCTCGGCTTTGTAGTCGTCTTGGATACCAGCCAGTTGGTCAGCGGTAAGTGAGAGACGTCCAGAAAGTTCCGCAATGGTGCCGCTCGCAACATCAAGTTTGCTTTGGAAATCAGCGGTGGTTGAGGCATTTTCGAGGTTCAGTTGGTCTTGTGTAGTATAGAGTTCCGCAATCTGAAGGGTTTTGTTGTGATTCTGATACCCTAAATACCTACACCCCCCAAGGAGGAGTACTATAATTACCATATAAATGTACTTTGGATGAACCCGCCGTTTTTTAGTGGAGTCTGGCATTGCTAGTATTCTACCATGTTCTCTGGTGCTTGAATAAGGTATTTTACTGTGGTATTGTGCTGGTATTATTCGAATTTGAGTGGGGAGAACAGCCGGATACATTTCCCGTTGAACGCCCCATTCATAAAAAATAAAAGCATGACAGAAAACACAATGCCAGCTGCCGAGATGAGTACGGGCGCAAACGAGCAAGAGCTCGTAGCGTACGAACTCGCCTACCACATACTTCCAACGGTGGCTGAAGGGGAAGTGACTGCAGTAACTGAAGAATTGAAGGCTCTTGTAGCAAAAGCTGGAGGCAAGGTTACTGACGAAGAGGCCGCAGAGCGTTTTGAGCTCGCGTACGAAATCGACAAGTACCTTGAAGGACGATACCGAAAGTTTACCAGTGCATACTTTGGTTGGGTTCGTTTTGAACTAACTCCAAGTGCACTCACGGCGTTTACCGAAGCGGTTGATGAGCATAAATCACTCCTCCGTTTCCTCCTCGTCCGTTTGACCAAGGTTGAAGAAGCTAGTCCATTCCGTTTCCACGAGTCACTCGAGAAGACTGTTATTCGTAACATTGATCTCGACGAAGTAGTCGTAGAGGGTGAGGTGGCTGATGTTGAAGGACTTGAGGCAGATGCAGTTATTGCACCTGTCGAAGTCGCCCCTGCTGCGTAAGTTATTCAATTGTAATTTTGTTCCTACACTATGTACCTTAACAAAGCCATGATCTACGGAAACTTGACTCGCGATCCTGAAATGAAGGCGCTCCCGAGCGGGATGCAGGTCTGTTCGTTTTCAATAGCAACAAACCGAACCTATAATGACCGTGATGGAAAGCGTCAAGAAGCCGTTGATTATCACAATATTGTTGCCTTTGGTAAACAAGCTGACGTGATTGCAAAGTATCTGACCAAAGGGAGTGGGGTGTACGTCGAAGGACGTCTCCAGACAAACAGTTGGGAAAAAGATGGCGTAAAGCAATATCGTACCGAAATCGTCGTTGACCGTTTCGAGTTTGGACCAAAAGGCAGTGGTAGTGGGGCAGGCGCTGGTGCAGCAGGACAGAGTGGAGCCAGCAGTACTGCTGGGGCAGGATCAAGTGCTGATAGTCGAGGTGGGGCACCGGTACTTCCTGAATACCCATCAGAAGACATCAATCCCGAGGACATCCCTTTCTAGGGCGTGAATGTACCCAATCTACGGCGTTGCGATGACAGTTTACTTGTCACCGTAGCGACCTACGGCTCTGGCGTAAACAATCATCGCGCCTTGTATCTTGGGCACCTCACACCCTAGAAAGAATCGAGATACTGGGGCTGCCTAAGAGCTAAGCGCTGGGGACTAACCCGAAATTACATTTGAACTTGAAAACTAAATACTAATCTCTATTTACTAATAACTAACTCTATGGAACAACACAATCTACACAAGAAGGCGGCGGTTGAACACATTGATTACAAAGACATCACTAGTCTCGGTAACTACATCAACCCACACGCTCGTATGAATAGTCGCCGTCGTACTGGCTTTACTGCCAAGCAGCAGCGAGACTTCGCTCGAGCAATCAAGCGAGCTCGATTCATGGCCCTCATGCCATACATCGCTCACTAGGACAAAAAACCGCCCCTCCATGGGGCGGTTTTTTTGTGTCTCGTAGTATTGTGTGGTTTACTTATCGGGGAATAAAGGGAGGTCAACATGTTCCTTGGATACGCAATGTGTGGTGTGCTGTTTGGTTTTTTCTGTGCCGTTATAGCCCATTTCGGATTTGGGTTTGGATTACTCGGTTCCTTTCTGGTGTATTCGGCTACTGGATCTGTTGGTTTTGTGGCGACGGCTTTGTTGTCCATAGGTTATGGGCGAGCTGTTGATGATTTTGAAGATGCAAAACCCCGCTGAGCAATATGCTCAGCGGATTTTTGATATAGAAAAACCGGTATGCGCGAACGCATACCGGGGTGCCAATTACGGCTGTTTGAGGGAATCGAGCAGTTTTTGCTGCTGTTCCGGCGTCATGTTTTCAATTGCAGCGCTGAGGTCTTTTGTTGTTTCGCGCGTTGCGTCAATCGCTTGTTTGGCGGCCGAGGCTTGGGCGACTTCTTCCTGTTGAGCGCTTTTTTCAAGCGGTAGTGACAGGTTATCGAACTTTTGGGCCGGAACTTGGTCTTGGTCCGACGCAATAAAGGTGACGGTCACATTGTCGCCGGGTTGCGTCAGGGTCAGTTTTACAAATTCACCGCTCGAGGCAGTAAAGATGCGCGGTACACCCACGATGTGGAAGAGGTAGACAGAGCCAGTCGATCCCGGATCATGACTGATCCGATCAACGACACCGTTCAGTTCCTTCACGGTCGCTGTCTTGTCGAGGGCAATTTGTTGTCCAGACCGGTAGATGATGGCCTGATAGCTCCGCAAGGCTTCTGATTGGGTGGCTCCGACGGCGACATTTTGGATGTCGGTCAGTTGCACGATTGCCACACCTTGGAAAGCGTCTGTGGGGTTCACGAGCGGAACCACTGCTGCCATGCTGCCGTACACGTTGTAGATCTGCGGTGCCACACCATGCAGGTGTTTGAACAGCACATCTTGGTTGTTGTCGACTGCCCGCAATACAGCTGTGTCGGTAGCACCGCCATTGGTTTCGTAGTAGATACTTTTCCCTGTACGGCTGTCCGTGTAGATGATTCCGATGAGGGAGTCGTCATTGCCACTTTTCGAGCCAATGCCGATGACCCACTCGGCCTTGTTGTTTTCACCGTAGATCAGGTGCGGCGTTTCGGTTTGGGTCAAACCTTGTTTGTCCCAGAAAGAGTTCCAGAAGCCACCGCTAAAGGTGCCCCACATGTCCGCATAGTTTTGCACGAAGTCGGCCGGATAAATCCGGTCGATCCATTCGGGTGCGTCTGCCACCGAATAGCGAACGATCTCGCCTGTGCTGGGGTCGATCGTGGCAATTCCATTGATCGCTTCGCCCCACCACCAAGCGGTGGGTTTGTAGGTGGAAACGATCCAGTGCGGTTTGCCGTTTTCGTCCAGTTCAAAGCGAGGGGAAGTCAGGCCGTCATTCACGAACCCGCTGTTACGCAGGTGACGGGTCAGGTTGTCGTCAAAGTAGGCGCCCGGAGTGAAGCGTAGCATGTCGGCTCCTGTAAGGGTAACGACTTGCGGCTTCCGTTCGGGATCTTCGGCGTCGATCGTGATATATGCCGGCACCCCTTTCGAACCTGTCCAAGTGCTAAACCCCGTAAAGTCGAACGGAATGACGTAGACCAGCTCGTTTTTTACGCGTTGGAGTGTTATATATTCTTTGTCGAGTAGAAACTGGCTGCCAATCGCACCGGCATTCGCCACCGCTTTTTGGGCGAGGTAGAGTGCCGTGTCGGTCGAAACCATCCGCATATGACGAGGATCCTTGGGTTGCACATCGTCTGACCAAGTATGGCGTTCGATGGTGCCGATCATCCCCGCATAATGCGAAGCGTAGAATATACCAGAGCCAGCAATCCCGCTCCACATCATCGCAAGGACATAGAGAACGGGCGGAAGCCACACGACCCCATGAGCGCGATCATGTTTGTACGTATCATGCCGGGCAATCAGGGTCATGACACACCAGGCCACAAAAGTGCAGAAGCCGGGAAGTCCTAGCATCGGCCAAATTGTGGACGGCATCATGACGTAGTAGATTCCCCACAAAGCGAGGAACAACAGTACGAAATAGATTGGTGCGGCTATAAACCGTCGTGCGAACACGAGCGGTAGGATTCCGACTGCTGCCGAAATCAAAGCGGTTGTCATCAACATCGTTGTTCTCCTTGTCGTATCATTGATAGTTGTAAAAGGGCGGTGCTTGATGCACCACCCGGACTATCTGCTAAAATTATAACAGATTTTTTACAAAATGCAATATCACCGCAAAGTGATATGTGTTGTTAACTAAGCCTTATCTACACGTTCTGAATAGTCGCCTGATTCTGTGTTGATCGAAATGACGTCACCTTCGTTGATGAACATTGGTACCATGACGGTTGCACCTGTTTCAACGGTAACCTGTTTTAGCGCACTGCTTGAGGTGTTGCCCTTTACGGCTGGCATCGCTTCGGTAACCTTGAGTTCAACTTTAATAGGGAACTTGATTCCGATAATTTCCTCGTCAAACACGAGGGCTTGGACTTCTGAACGGTCTTTAAGGAATTTACCCTGGTCACCGATGAACTGCTCGGTGAGTGCAAAACGCTCCGCTGGCTTACCTTCATTATGGAACCAGTACTCGCTTCCTCTGCGGTAAATAAATACCACCTGCTTGTTCTCGAGGTCCGCTTCCTCCGCCGTTTCGTTGACGTGAAAGGTCTGTTCATAGAGACGACCAGATTTTAGTCCTTTTAGTTTTGTTGCATTCACCGGCTTGCGCTGTTGTTTACGGAAGACGTGGGCATCTAATACCAAACACGGCTCATCGTTAAAGATGATGACTTTTTTTAGTAAGATTTCGTTGTAAGAGAGGACAGCCATGGTTAAATGAGTGGACGAGCGTAGCGACTACCACGAATTTAGTTCCCGATTTGCACCCCTCTAGGGCAAATCGCTGGAACCATAACTCAAGGATGCCGATAAACTCAATTTAAGAATTAATAAGACGCTCAAGTTATACCAAAATTGCACACGAAAAGCAAAGTCTGTACAGCAACTATTTGGGGGTGAAAAGTGGTACTATAAAGGTACATGTTATGGTTTTCGACTACAGATGACGCGCGAGAGCTCATGGATGAAGAAGTCCTCCTACGGGCTGGAGCTGAGCCTTGGTTGTTCACTGTCCTCCTAGATCGCTACCAAGATGCCTTTCTCCGTAAGGCCATGAGTATTATTCACGACCCTCGTGATGCAGAAGAAATCGTCCAGGATACGTTCACCAAGATTTATCTCCATGCTGGCTCGTTTACACAGGTTGAAGGTGCGAAATTTTCATCTTGGGCCTACCGGATTCTGATGAATACGGCGTTTACGTATTACCAAAAGCGCCGCAAGGCAGGGGAGCGGTTTTCTTCTCTCGACCCCGAATTTGAGCAGTTTGTGGCTGACAAGACTAGTGGCGTAGCTGAACGTGAAATGACTGACGGGGTTGAACGAATCTTGGCTCGGTTACCAGGACATTTTGCCCAAGTACTCCGTCTCCATTACATTGAACGCTGGTCTCATCAGGACATTGCGAATGAAACCGGTGAGGAAGTAGGGACCATCAAAGCTCGTATCCATCGTGCCAAGGCTGCTTTTAGAAAAGTGAGTACCCCCGAAGAGATTGAGTTAATTCTCTAATAGTTGAATAGTGACATAGTAACGAAAAACCCTGCAACTATTAAACTATTAAATCATGTAACTATTTAACTAATCTTCA
The DNA here is from genome assembly GCA_031423775.1 of Candidatus Kaiserbacteria bacterium. Lineage (GTDB taxonomy): Bacteria > Patescibacteriota > Minisyncoccia > Phycocordibacterales > UBA918 > OLB19. The sequence goes on from JANPGF010000013.1 coordinate 15,110, forward strand.
AGTTATACTAGGTGTATGAATCAATTAGCAAAAAATCAAGCCAAAAAACTGCGGCGAGCCATTATGAGACGGGTGTGGTATGCGTATGGACTCAGCCTAATGCTTCGTCCGGCTGCTGCCCAGGGATTCCTCTTTGGCGCTAGTATTATCGGCTTTTGGAAGTTGGTCTCAGTGACCAGTATTATCCATAACGTACTGCAGGTAAAACTAGGGGAGTTACCGCTCTACGTAGTACAGGCGTTGCTACAGGCCCATGTACTTGCCCTGATTGCCTTTGGCATTATTGTGTTTGTGAGGTCTCGTATGTTTTATGCGCGCCCGGCGTACAATAACAAAGGACAGATCCGATT
>JANPGF010000014.1:0-6358 GCA_031423775.1 Candidatus Kaiserbacteria bacterium
AAGCATTATGAATATTACGTAAGATAACTTGATCACTTAGGGCAAGCAACAACCCAATTTGGTATCGCTCTTTCAGTCGGCGATAGTAGTATAAAAAATATTCCACAGATAGAGATGGTTCAATCATCAGAACTTAGTAAGACAATTTCAGTTGTGACGGGATATATTAGACCGATACATTTTGCCAATAAAAAAACAGAGTATGACGTACTCACTCAGGATGCTCGGTATGTAGTGCTGGGAGTGAATCTTGAAAACACTAACAACGTTACCTCTGGAACGCTTTTTTCTTCGAGTACCCCGTATGCAGAGGGACGTATTTCTAATACTGTTACGAAAGATCTGCCCGCAGGGACAGTAGTTGTTCGGGCGAATGTACACGATTGTGTCGATGCGGTTGTACCGCAAAATCCGAAGAAACCAAACATCTTATTTGTGCTCGCTGACGACCTCGACATGCAGACAATGACACAATTGCCTAAATTGAAGTCACTCATGGCAGATAAGGGTATGACGTTCGAGAATAGTTTTGTCAGTTTATCACTCTGTTGCCCATCTCGAGCTGCTACACTCTGCGGTCAGTATGCACATAATAATGGTGTATTTACTAATGAAGACAACAATGGTGATGGGACAAATGGTGCCCTGACTGGATTTCTGAAAGCAGGGGATGAAAAAAATACTATGGCTGTCTGGCTACAAAATGCTGGGTACCGCACCGCACTCATGGGTAAGTATTTAAATGGCTATGATTCTGATAAAGGAGTTGGGACAACTGTGCCACCAGGTTGGAGTGAATGGGCGGTACCAGTAGATGGAAATCCCTATACCCAATATAACTACACGCTGAATGTAAACGGCACGAAAGAGAAGCATTATCTCCCGTATTGTACCAGTCAAGGAAAGGGTCCAAATTGCGCCGCTCCGAACTCTGCAAATACAAGTACTCTCGCTAACCGTGAAGAGCATTTTATGATGAATGTACTCGAGAAGAAAGCTGCAGACCTGATAACTCGAAGCAGTAAAGATGGTACACCATTTTTCCTGTATTTAGCCCCCTATGCCCCACATTCACCTGCAACACCTGCGCCAAGTGATGAAAAAATCATTACTGATACTTCATGGCTTACTAGCCATCCGCTTCCAAAGTCGGCGTCATTTAATGAAGCTGATATTTCCGACAAGCCAACGTGGTTGCGCAATTATGGAGATAATCTGTTAGATGGTGGAGATATTGCGGATATAACCGACATGTATCACAAACGTATAATTTCTATGTATGCGGTTGAAGATATGCTCGCTCATTTGATTGAAACGCTCGATAAAAATGGTCAGCTTGAAAACACCTATATTGTATTCATGTCTGACAATGGATACCATCTTGGACAGCACCGACTCGAAGCGGGGAAGCTCACTGAGTTCGATACCGACCTGCGTATCCCGCTCATTATCAGAGGTCCAAAAGTGCCGGCTGGTTCAAAATCAACACAGTTAACTGCGAATGTTGACATTGCCCCAACGTTTTTGAGTCTGGCAAATCTTGCGATTCCTAAGTCCGTTGACGGCCGCTCTTTTAAGGAGACGTTGCTCGGAGGAACTTCAGCGCCGCGCGCGGCACTCCTGCTTGAACATGCCAATCCTGTCGTAAAAGCTAAAGGTGCCCAAAGTGTGGTTGCTAATACAAACGAAATCAGCGCTGAAACTCCACGACAACTAAAAAAACCTTCGAAAGCAGAATTTGTTGGCGAGTACCGTGGTATCCGCACTGCGCAGTACACCTATATCCACTACACGAAAGATAATGAAGAAGAGCTGTATGACAATGTAAATGATCCCGAGCAGCTTAATAATGTCGTGTCGGTGGCCAAGGCATCATTCCTCACTCGTCTTCGTAATTGGACGGCTGATCTAGCCACCTGTGTCGGTGAACAGTGTCGAATCCTCGAGTCGCAAACTCGTCTTGATGGGGTAAAAGATACGCTTGATGATAAGGTCTGTTTCATTGGAGGGCAGCAAATTTACAATGGTGATTCTGTTACTCTGTACAAAAATCGTGTAGTGGAAGCCGGTCAGTCATGTGATGCAATCAAGCAGGTTCGTACCTGTGTGGATGGAAAGCTATCGGGGGATGCAACCTACGCTGTCGATACTTGTTCTCCTCTCGAGCGCTTTACCGGAATAAATTTAAATCGTAATCCAGAAAATCTTGATATGCGGTTATTGAATGAAACTGGTGCAACATGGATGCGTGCGAGTGCAGATGTAATTGAATACTTTAACGCAAGTACCACAAAGCAGTTTGCGAGCGATTGGAAAGGATTTACTACTGCACATCAAGTAAACGGCATAAAAACTGTGGTGAGCCTTTGGTGGGATTTCTCAGATCGCGGTGAATTTCTCCCTGCTCCAGATTCGCCACGAGAAAAAGAGCTATTTAAGTTCCTTGATACTACGTTCCTACCGAATCTGATTCCAATGGCAAACATTATTGTAAGTGGCAATGAACCATTCATTAATTCGACTTCAAGTGATTTGAAATATGATGCAACTAAGAAATATGCACCGGTTGCTAATTTCTACGAACGAGTGACGAAACATATTGCTGATTATATGGCTGCCAGTTCAACCTTAAAACAAAGTAAGCCAAAATTGTACATGGGGGCGTTCACAAGACTTTATAGTGACAATGTAATCCATGGAGATGAGGGGTATGCGATTGATCATATGCTAAAATTTGCTAATAACGCATCCTATATTGATGGAGTGGATATTCATACGCATGTTGGTGAATTAGGAGTGAGTCAAATTACTGATAGTCTCGACTTTGTAACAAGTTATACCAAAAAACCTATACTTGACACCGAGTACTCTTACGTTCATAAACAATTCGCACATATTGATGAAAAGCTAAACGACTCTGATTTGAATAATCTCTCACGTATTAACGAGAATGGTATCCTGGTCAATAATCTCAGTTTCCTTCAAAAGTACCCACAATATCCCGCCTCTACAACAGGTATTAGTTACATGGCTGTGGCAGGTGGAAGTGGAAGTACTACGAAACCGAAGCCAGTAACAAAAACCGAGTGGGATGATTTTTATAAATCAAGATCCTGGACTATTGATCACTTTATCAAAGGCGCAGACGCTATCTTTAAGTCAAAAAAATATAACGTAAACGGTGTCAACTACTCCTTTAGTTCCCAAGGTAAAGCAGGCTCAAGATTCTTCGTAAGCGATTATTCACTCCCTTGGTTCATGACCGGTCTCTATGTAGGAAATACTGTACAATATTTACCCCCAACACCGCTCTTTCCTGAGGGTAAACGACAGGGAAATTATCAAGATTTAAACGACTTCCAGATAATTAACCACGTACCAGTTACGCAATAATTGTGCGGGCACAAAAAAGCCCCCAACTCAGGGTGCTTTTTTGTGTGGGCATAATTAACGGTATACGTTGATGTATTACGTTATAATAAAATTATGAAAATATATCGCTTTGTTCCAGTGGCGCTGATTCTGTGTATCTTTACGTTTACCAATATAACCTCTGCCTACAGCGCCCCTTCACTCGCTGCTCTTAGTACGCAACTCCAAGGACTGTTAGTGCAACTTCATGCACTCCTCGGCGTTCAATCAGCTGCACTAACTGCTGCCACAACAGTCGCTCCGGTTGCAACACCTCGTACTTGTCAGGTAAATATTTATACACGTGTGAACGGTACTGAAGTATCTGCTACCACCACAATGACCGGTACTGTTACCGATCAGTTTGCGATTGGTTTTTCTCTTGGTTCCCTTACCAAGGACATGCTATTTAGTGAACAGATGCAGGCGGTTACCTGGGGTAAGAGCAGTACTACTGGTAGTGTTGGGTATTATACTCCAACTCAGTATGCTAAAAATAAAACAAAACTAGATGCTTTGACGGGCGATCCACACTACAAGGTCATGGCAGTAAAACTCGATAATGTAAATAATCCAAATACAGGCACGAGTTTCTCGGATGCTTACCCGTACGCTGAAGCAGCGATTGAAAATAGTGAAGTTGATACGATCCCGGTCGGGAAGGTAGTTGTGCGTGCAAATGTAACCAATTGTACCGCCGCCGTTGTCCCTCCGCCCGTGCAGGATCCAAAAAAGCCAAACATTGTGTATGTACTGGCTGACGACCTTGATTACCAAATGATGTCACAACTGCCAAAATTAAAGGCCCTTATGGCAGATAAAGGGATGACTTTTGAGAATCATTACACTAGTCTCTCGCTCTGCTGTCCAGCACGAACTGCCACGCTCTGTGGTCAGTATGCACATAATAATGGGGTGTTCACCAATGACGAAGATACCGGAGCGTATAAAGCGTATCTCGCTAAAGGTGATGATAAAAATAACATTGCGGTATGGCTCAAAGATGCCGGCTACCGTACCGCCCTCATGGGTAAGTTCCTGAATGGGTATGAGGTAGATAAAGGTGTGTCATATGCTGTGCCGCAAGGCTGGACTGACTGGGCTGTACCGATTAACGGGGACCCGTATGCGGGATACAACTACACTCTTAATGTGAATGGTGCGCCTGAAAAGCATAACTTAGCGAACTGTCCGGGTGACCAGGCCGGGGCTGCTGCTTGTCGAGATTTCGCTTCACCAACCGTGGATGATAAGCAAGCGAATTTCATGATAAATGTGCTGACTAGAAAAGCAACAAACTTTATCACTCAGAATGCAAAAACAGCCACTCCCTTCTTCCTCTATTTGGCTCCCTATACACCTCATCAGCCAGCCACTCCAGCACCACGATTCGAGCATTTCTTGACTGGCACAAACTCGGCAGACACTACCTGGCGCGCAAATCACTCACTTCCAAAATCGGCTTCGTTTAATGAAGCTGATGTATCAGATAAACCAGCGTGGCTCAAAGATAATGCCGGCCTCATAACAAACGGCGGTGTTAATTCACTTGAAAAGTTATATCAACGTCGTTTGGTTTCGATGTATGCGGTAGAGGATATGGTGAGCGATTTAATTGATACGCTCTCAGCGAACGGACAGCTCGACAATACCTATATTGTGTTTATGTCTGACAATGGCTTTCACTTGGGAGAACATCGTTTAACAGCTGGAAAATTAACGGAATTTGATACTGACCTGCACATTCCAATGATTATTCGAGGACCACAAGTAGCTGCGGGTTCAAAGACTACACAATTGACTGGTAACGTTGATGTTGCGCCAACTCTCACTAGTTTGGCAAATCTTCCAATACCGGCAACTGTTGACGGTCGTTCACTAAAGAATGTTCTCCTTGGCGGTACTTCAGTACCACGTAATGCCTTCTTGATCGAGCATGCTGATCCTGATGTTGTTGCCGTAACTCCACAAGCTATAGCAAAAAAAGGTCTCGTGAATGAAGTTCGTGATACCGACACTGCTAATGCACCGATTCAAGGTGGTGAGTTCGTCGGCGAGTATCGTGGTGTTCGTACACCCCAGTACACTTATGTGAAGTACAAGACAGGTGAAGAAGAATTGTATGACAATGTAAATGATCCTGATCAGTTGAATAATGTCGCAGCAGTTGCTGGGACTGGACTGATTAACGTGCTCCGTAAATGGACAACTGACCTCGCTCTATGTAAGGGTGAGACCTGTCGAGCAATCGAATCAGAAAATCGTTTGAGCGGAGTAGGAGGAGGTGCGCTTGACGGAAAAGCCTGTTTCTTTGGTGGGCAGCAGATTAATAATGGATCTAGTCGAACATTTTATGCCGCGCCAACCTCGACACCTTCGTGTACTGTCGCTGCAAAACAAGTTCGCACTTGTAAAGACGGAAAATTAGATGGAAGCGATACATACAAGTATCTAAGCTGTATGCCACTTGAGCGATTTTCAGGAATCAATCTAAACCGTGTACCTGAAAACGTTGATCTTGAATTGATGAATCGAGCTGGTGCAAAATGGATGCGAGCTAACGCAGACATCTTGACGTATTTCAGAGCTACAACCAGCACCTATATACCCTTAGGTTTAGATGAGTTTATTCGTCAACACAATTTGAATCAGAAAACACCGCCTACATTTTCAAATTGGGATAAATTTGTTGCACTCGCAACTTTACCTGACGCGAATACGAATAGTAAGAAAGGAATGATCAATATAATGTGGGATTTTAGTCAGTATAATCTAAGAATCCCAGCTGCAAACTCTAAGCAGGAAGATGCATTATTTGATTATCTTGATGTGATGATGGATAAGATGCTACCAGCTGCCGATATCATTGTTGCTGGTAATGAGCCATTCATTAATACGTTAGCAGAAGATTGGGTATACGATCCAGTTTCGAAAAGTTCACCAATTT
>JANPGF010000015.1:0-30648 GCA_031423775.1 Candidatus Kaiserbacteria bacterium
AGCTGAGGTACGTGTACCGGTGATGAAAAATCCAGCAGATAGAAATGAAAATATGAGCCGGGCAGAACGGTTCTCAAAACTCTACAAAGCATGTATCACACCACAACAATTTGACGAACTAATTACCTGGGAATACTACAACCAGGACGGGATGGAATTTACTGAAAGTTATTAAGAAGTTCACGTTCATGGTGGGAATTCCACCATGAACTTTTTTTATAACCCCACTTGAACCAACTCCACTCCCTCTCCTTTCAAAAACTCATCACCCTCGAGGACGGCATACCCCTTCAAGAAATAGATTTTTTTTACACCTGACTTTGCAATCAAACGCGCACAATAGGGACACGGGAAATCCGTCAAAAATAGCTCGCTACCTTCGGGTGAAATGCCTTTACGCGCTGCCTCGGCAATTACTCCGACCTCGGCATGTGACGTGGTTACATAATTAATATTCACCCCTTTCTTAAAGAGTGCTCGTGTATCACCAAAAATGTTTGGCAGCTGTTCGAGCGGCATATGTTCGTTGTGCGCAAGCGCCACCACAGCACCATCTTTTACTAACGCTGCGCCGACACTCCGCCACCAGTCAGCACTTTTGGTAGCTTCTTCGAGGACCTGATGGAACGTGGTTGCAACAAAAGCTGGCAAATCTGCCGCAGCCACATCCGGCTCTTTGGTCTCACCAACATTTTCACGATTCCAGCGCAAGAATACATTCTCATACGAAATTGTGCGGCCCGCAAAATACCGGTCCGCTAAAAACGTACTGATGTCCTCGTGTGGCATGAGTATCTCATCACTTCCAGCCTGTACTTCGGCAATGGTAGTTGCATCTAAAATCACCACCGGAATGTAGGTATATTGTTTGAGAGCTTGTTTAATCTCAGTAGATGAAAGTGCGTGTAAACTATTTTTACGCACCAAGTAATCAAATTCGTCTTCGGGAGCTAAAAACCGTAGGTCTACAAGATAGAGTACTGTGACACCTCTCTCTTCGCAGGTACGGACAAAATCGAGATAGCCCTTATGAATGACCGGGATGTGGCAAACCGCAATCATACTATTCACCGTCTTTACCAATTTGAATGCGCCGTAATTTGGCACTGGTACTCGTTGTCGCCTGTGGTTCGAGCACAATGATTTCACCACAGTATTGGGCTTTTTCATCCACTTCATCATTTCCGTGTTTCGTTGATTCTGATACAACAAGTACGTCCGGTTGCACTAGTTTAATCAGATGGTTACTTGGGTCATTTAAATTTTTTAACGTTACCACGTCCACATGGCGGACGTGTGACAAAATGAGGACACGCTCCCCTTCTGGAACAACAGGACGATCAGGACCCTTTCGTTTCTTTACGCGATCATCACTGTCTACCCCAACAATGAGTACGTCACCGAGCTCTTTCGCTTTTTCCAAATACTGTGCATGACCAATATGAAAGAGATCAAAGGTACCAGAGGTCAGTACAATTTTTAATCCGAGTTGTTTCCATAATGCCACCGACGTTTCCAATTTCTCGTGATCTGGAATATACCGATGATCAAAACTTGTCTTATCTCCGAAAATACCCGCGTTAATGGCCATATATGTATCAAGTTAATGTCCTATAGTATACTATAGGATCTACACAAACGGCACACTACTTCGTTATCCGGCGGAAAATACTCGTCGCCGTACAACAAGTACGACTCGTCCTATTTTCCTTGGATGCCTCGTATTGCACTCGTTTGCGTAAATCCTATAAAAATACTATGTTCCACCAATTCCCCGTTGCGATTGTAGCCGGCATGGGCAAAACCACTCGTGTCATTGGCAACGACAATGGCCTCCTCTGGCATGTGCCAGATGATATGAAGCGATTTAAAGCCCTCACCCTTGGTAAACCAGTCATTATGGGACGAAAGACCTTTGAATCAATTGTCGCAATTTTAGGCAAACCCCTACCCAACCGAACTAACGTGGTAATTACTCGCAACCTCGAATATTTCTACCCCGGAGCGATTACTGCAACCGGCCTTGAAGAGGCGTTTGAAATCGCTGCCCTTGAAAATCCAACCGAAATTCATATCGGTGGTGGCGAAGAAATATATCGTCAGGCTCTACCATTTGTCGACAAACTTTATATTACCCTTTTTCACGACATGGCTGCTGGCGATACTTTTTTTCCCGAGTTTGAAAACGATTTTACAGCCGCAGAGAGTCACGGTACCCGCACACATGAAGGACTCACCTACGAATGGATTGATTACATCCGAAAACAGACATAAGAAAAGGCGGTCAGTTATGACCGCCTTTTACGTTAATGACCTGCATGAGTAAGAAATGGCGCAAATCGTTCGGGACTCCAACGGTCATTTACAAGGAGACGTTTGCGCACCGCCATCTCGAGCACCTGGACAATCATCTGCCGTTTAGCCTGACGGTCATCACCAATTTTGCTCCAGACGCAATTCGGACCACTGGCAAAGAACACTTCACGGGTTTTAGGGTGAACGTCTTTCTCGTCAGACAACTTGACGACTGGACGTACCCCTGGGCGCAAGGTACCAAAGAGCACAAAATACCGTTTGAGGCCGCTCGCTGTCTGCGAGAACGCCGTACAGAGGGCTCGCACACTATCAGGCTCAACATCGGAGCTTGCAAGACAACACTCATCTTGCAACAGTTGATCAAACGCCTGATAGGGCGAGAGATAGCGCTCGATTGGACCTTGTGGAAACATCCACGCATTCGTGGCATGCTTGCCCGCTTTCTGCGGCAGCACCATCAGAACCTCCCCCCCTTGACTGCGGAGTACCGCAACCACTGTTGGGCGTTCGCCTTCATAGGCAGACGCAGGCAAGCGGCCATGCAGTGCAAATGGTTCTGTCGTATGTGATTTCAGTACCATAACTTCCCTTCCTGACTTTTCCACGTGTCAGTATACCTGAAAAAGAAAAAGTGCCCAGTCTTTACAAACTGGGCACACACGTTATTTAGGCGGCGACACTTTCTATTGACCGGGCTTGGAGTGGCGACAAACCATAGATCATCGCGCGGATTTTTTCTTGCGATGTCGTTCCTTGCTCTCCTTCGTGAAGGAGACGAAGCATCTTATTATCGTAGAGAGTAATGAAGCCAAAATCAGACAACCTCACCCGCGAAATGTGACGCATGGCTCGAACAGTTCCTCCCGTCACGCCCGGTTCATAGAAATTAACCGTCGCCATATACTTAAAGTGCAACACCGATACATCTGAACGCTGCAGCACTTTAACGGTACGCAAACGAATTGCTTCTTCTGCATCGTGCAAGACACGAGTGTAATACTGCCACCCAACCCTGAACTGCTTCGACGAGGCATACGTACCATGGTACTTTGCCTTGAGTTCATAGTACTGATCAACCCCTTCATGCTCCCGCAGGATAAGGGTCGAGAAATAATGTGGGATATTTGGCAATTTTCCAACAATCCGTGGACCAACCTCAATTGTTTTCATTGTTCTACCCTTTCTTTTACGTTTCTAAACCCTTAGACGCAGTTCTGAGCATTTTCTTACACACAAAAAGCCACATCCGGGAGGATGTGGCTTTTTGTAGGACGAGAGTGAGAGTTAGTCAATAACATTTACTCCTTACAGGAGCTGTACACCCTGTCACTCGTTTATTTCAGCAGAGCTTCATAAACGAGCTGGCAGGGTCGATAAACGTTATTCTATAACGTTTATCCCCATCGAACGTGCGGTTCCTTCGATACTGCGCATGGCAGCTTCGACTGAGGCAGCGGTCAGGTCAACGGCTTTGATTTCAGCAATTTCTCGGATCTGAGCTTTTGTAATATTTCCCGCTTTTGAGACGAGGTTCTTACTTGAACCCTTTTCCTTTCCGATTGCTTTCAAAATGAGTCGTGACGCCGGTGAGGTCTTGGTGACGAACGTAAAAGTTCGGTCATCGTAGACACTAATTACAATTGGAACAACTTCGCCCATGCGAGTGGCACGGGTTTGTTCGTTGAATTGGTTTACGAACTCACTAATGTTAACGCCCGCCTGTCCGAGTACTGGTCCAAGTGGTGGAGCGGGTGTCGCTTTACCACCAGTAGCCTGTACCTTGATCTTCTTTACAAGTTTCTTTGCCATGATGTGTTAAATTAAAATTTTTGGGGAGATTCCGGTGTCCATACCAGGGATCCCTCCTGAAGCTCGCGTATTGTACAAGAAAACGAGTATTTTGCAACTATATGTGGCTGAATCATTGACTTTTATACAAAAATATGCTATTATATTTAAAGTTGAGGCATTCCGCCTTAATAAAGGAGAGACGATGTCGGATCATTTTGACTACGAAAAAGAGGCCCCACGCGCAGCATGGTTCATGTTGATCGTTGGCATCATTTCAGTTGGGCTGGCCATGCTGTGGTCGGCGTCGCAAGCGCGAGCCGACGTGACAATTTCCTGCCCAAAGGGCACGGTCGTCATGCTGTCGGCACCATTTTTCGAAAACGGTGTGATTAACGCTATTGCGCAGCCGACCGTGACCGCTGCCGTCTGCGTCGACGACAAGAGTTCCTTCGTGCTGGACATCGGCTTCAAAGAGGCCAATCCACGATTCGAATCGATGGCGGCCGTCGTGTCGTTCATCAAAAAGTTCTACCGCTATGGCGCCTCGGTGCCCCTGGCACTCAAGTCGGGAAGCTAACCATTCCCTCTGGCCGCATACCCCACCTTGGGATATGCGGCCATTTTTATTTAGTCCATACAAGAAAAACCGCTCACAATGAGCGGTTTTGTGTCATACTGCAATAGCAACTTTACGCATGGCGGCTCGAAACTCAGCCAGACGAATTTCCAAGAATACCAACCGCGCCGGGGCCTTGATACCTGACTGCAAAATCAGGTCACGTTCATGAATGAAGCGATCAACCGATTTTTGCCATTCGGTATGGTGAAGTTCTTCAACTTCAAACACATCCGGACTGACACCAAATCCTGAACTAGTCAGTTTGTAGCGACCCGGATCTTCATAACCTGGGATTCGAGTATCCCATTCAACAAGCAGCTCTACAGATCGAATCAACCAGAAAACGCGGTACGCAAGTGATGATTGGCTGCTGACTTCTGCGGTACGCATTGAACCTGCCAACATGGCATTTGTCATATCGCCAGGCTCAATAACCATGAACGATAGAAAACCTGCTGTTTTCAACGCCTCATACTTTTTCATCAGGAACACTCCTTGTTTCAAACTGCAGAAAATATACCACCCCCACCCCCATTTGCAACCTACAAAGAAACCCCACAGGCCAAAGCCTGTGGGGTTTCTTAACTCTATTCGGAGCGACCTAAAACTCCTTAAATTGGATGGGGCGCTAGGAGCCTAGGAAATTTGAGAGGAAGCCGTAGCCCCCTACGGTGACCGAACAAAATTCCGTAGTGACAACGAAAGTGAACTCACAATATTCTTGACTTCATTTAGAAGGCGTAAGATTGCCCCAGATACTAGGCGGGCAAGAAAAAAGACGCGAGTGGGGTGCATACCCAGCGAGCGTCTTTTTTCTTTAAGTAGATAAACTCTTAAAAATGTAGAAATCGGATGAAGTTCGAGGCGCGCAAGGAAATTGTAGCGAGCCGTACAAGCGTACGGTGAGCTGCAATTTACCGCAGTCGCAACGAAGAAATTCGCCGATTTATACTTTTTTAATTTGGAGAAAGTCCAGTTCGACTGGTGTCTCCCGCCCAAACATCGCCACGAGCACCTTCACCTTACCTGACTTCTCGTCCACATCAGCCACTTTACCTTCGAGCTCCTTGAACGGTCCATCCGTAATAATCACGAGATCGCCGGCCGAGAGGTCTACTTTGTGAGTGATTGAATCATCACTCATTTGCTTCATGAGAGATTGGTACTCACTTGGTGAGAGAGGAACCGGTTGAGTTCCAGAACCAACGAATCCAGTCACACGAGGAGTGTTACGCACCACATACCATGATTCATCATCTACAATCATTTCAACGAGAACGTAGCCCGGGAAGAGATTTTCTTCTTCGGTCACTCGTTTACCTCCCTTTACACGAATCTTCTTTTCTGATGGCACGACTACGTTAAAAATCTTCTCACCCATACCGAGCGAATCGATACGCTGTTTGAGGTTACGCGCTACGGCATTTTCATAGCCTGAGTAAGTATGAATTGCATACCAGTGACGTTCGCCAGTGAATTGTTGCTTAGCCATATTAGATTGAGTTAGAAAGGAATTTAATACCTGTCGCAAACACAAAGTCCCACAGTCCCACAAAAACCGCTACGACCGCCACTACGGCAATCACCAGGCCGGTATACACCATTGCCTGGTTCTGAGTTGGCCACTTTACTTGTTTCATTTCAGCGATGGTATCGCGGAAATATTGTCCAATGTTATTCATACGTATAAATGATTAAATAGTTGCTCAAAATAAAAACGCCTCTCGGGCGCATTACTGCTTACTATACGCTTCTTATAAAAAGATGTCAAAGACCAGGACTGGCCTTTGACATTCTCTAATAATTCTGACCTACCGGTAGGTTCACCTTATTTTTCTGACCCTTTTCCTAACAAGGTTTCAATAATACCCATCCCCTCCACTCGCACACTCGTTACGACACCACCACGAACACTCGCGGTGACGCGGCCAGTTATGAAGTCGAGAGTTAGCATAAATCCTTTACCATCTCTTGATCCAACCTGAAATGGGATATTCGCCGCATTTGCTTTGGCGCGAGCGGCCTCCTCGGTCATCCCCACCCATTCGCCATCTGAAACTCCAATTCGATCACTCATCGTTTTCTCCTTGTTGCACTGCTGGTACTATACGCTGCTGTTTGAAAAAAACAAGAAAACCCAGCGTACGCTGGGTTTTCTTGTTTACAGTCTCCTTTTACTTATCGGATTTCATAGGTTATGGACACATTCCCTACAGTTTTGTTCTGTCCTGTCGGGACTGCTGGAGCAGGAGCCCCAACTGACTTCACCTCCATGGCTGAATCAGCCATTGGTGCGTAGGGGTAACCGCCGCCAGAGTTTTCACCAAAACCGGTAATCCGAACGAGATGAACGCCGAGGCTCTCGGCCAATTTTTCAGCCTTTGCCTTGGCGTCAGCAATCGCGAGATCACGTGCTTGTCCCTTTACCACTTCTATATCATCAATCGTAAACGAGAGACCACTAATATCAGTGGCACCGAGGGTACCGACTTTTGTGAGAACATCTCCTGCAGTATCAGTCTTGCGAATCTTGACCACAATTGTTTGCGAGACCTCAAATCCATCGGCAATCTGTTGCCCGGGACACGCAGTGCCAAACGCACAAGGGACTTGGACATACTTGTACTTTGGCGACATGTAGTAATTTTCTGTTTTGACGTCTTTATCTTCAATTCCCAGTGCTTTCAGGCCGGCAGTAATAGCGTTAATTGCAGTGGCTGATTTTGCCATAGCAGTGGCTGCGTCTGCCCCTTCCCCACGAACTGAAAACGAGAACTGTCCTATATCAGGCTTGGACAATACTTCGCCGGTACCATTCACACTAATCGTTGCTGGATTGGCATCATTCAGATGATTCGCCTGCTTGAACGTCAAAGACGCGTAGGCGCCAAGCGAAATAAATATCGCTACGAGAATAAGGGTCCCCATCACGCGATTGTGCATCGAACTAAATAAATCTTGTGACATACATAAATACTTATACGTTTGGAATAAACATTTTCATGAATGCATGTGTCGGGCGGTAGAACATGTTTATGAACTGTGACCGAGCACTACAAACGGTAGCAAAAGCAGCCATGTCTTCGGACGTTAGTACCGGGAACGTAGGTTGCTTTTCCATTAAATAATACATTACTGACGTCGTCCCCTCAACGTGCCCGAGACCAAGCGCGTGTCCAAATTCATGTGCCAGCACCCGAGCGAGCTCATCCTCAGTCGAGAATTTGTAGATATTAATGTCTTTTCCTTGGTAATCTCCTTGGGTAAATTCGTTTGCACCGCCAAAATTATGGTTATAATCAGCCACTCCAGCATTGTATTGCGCAATTAACTGATTCCCCTTTTCACTGAGGGTGTTGATATTCGTAGCGAGGGTAGCGAGTTTTTGAGTCCGACCCTGGAGGGTATCAGCGGCAGCAGAGAGTGCTTTTTCTTCGGCTTTCACCGCCGCAAAATCGTCCTCGGGTACACCACCCGCATTATTATAGCCAGCTACCTTTTCGTTAAATTTTTTGAGTCTGACCTCGTACGCGGCACTATCCTTTTCAAACACTGCTTTGAGCGAAGAGTATTCATCGGTTAGTGCTTTGTACTGCGCGGCAATATCTGCACTGGTTGATTGCTTTTGATCGAGTGCCTGACGTTGTGCCTCTTCGGCAATCGTACGCTCTTGACGATCATCAAAAATAAAATTCACGGGAAAGGCTGACGTATCGTCATAGGTAAACAGGTCACGATGGGCCGCATCTTCCCACACTTTTTCTGCAGCCATGAGACGATCTTTTGCTTCGGCCGGCTTTAAATTAAACCGTACGTCGAGACTCCCTAAGCGATATGTCATCGGGACCAAACAGACCGGCCTATAGGCGGTATAAAAATACAACCCTGAACCAATTAGGGTAAGCAGCAACGCCCATACATACGTACGACTCATAGAGAACTTCAGTATACCAAAGTGCCCAGTGGTTTTATAGGAGGTGCGTGGTATCCGGCCACAAAAAAAGCGGTCCTGAGCGGGGGCCAAGTCGTCGCGAAACGTAGCCCCTGCTCATCACCGCTTTCCTTTCCTATATCATACACGACTCTAAAATCTGCCAAGGGGACATATCCACTGGGGGTGTAGATAACTTACACTACACCCTACAAATCAGATGAAGCTAGGGTTACACCCATAGAAAAAGGCTGGGTATCTTACCCAGCCTCAACTTTCAGTGCGAATTGCGCCTGCATAAACGTCACCCAATGGGCAAATGCCTTGCGCAGCCATTCGTTCGCAAAGTAATCTTCTGCCCGACCTTGCTGATGATAGGTATACTGAATCATCGCTGCTCGCGGTGCGCCGCTATTCCAGGTCAAGTCAGTCAGACTCAGATCTTGCCCCGCGGAGACACCGTGACGTAGGTATATGTCATGCACCAACAGTGAGCCGTCAACAAAAGTCAGCATGTCGCTAGGTACGTATTCTCGGTCCCACGTTTCAGGTTTTGTCCGTTCCCAGACAAATTCTGCGAGAGTGGCCTGCAGAGCATCCGTACGCTCCACCCGGTAGCACTGGAGCGCAAACTGGGCATCAAGGGCAATCCCGCGGGGGTGACCACTGAACCCTGACAATGATAGCCAAATTGGTTTTCCTACAAACACTGCCATCTTCTATTCCCTTTCTATCCAAGCCTACCCCACTCTAGAAGAAACCGGGTTGGGTGTCAAACAAAAACAGCCCCTTGTACAAGCAGGCCGTTTTTGTTTTATTTTTTACTTAACCTCTGGTGCTCGTTCCGCAATCTTCTTGCGAGTGAGCTGCTGCGCGGCATTCATACTGTGTTGGTAGTAGAGCGCTTTACAACCCTGTTGCCAGGCCTGGATGTAGAGACGGTTAATGTCTTTGACCGGTGTGTCTGGCGCGACCATTACGTTCAGTGACTGACCCTGGTCAATGTATTTCTGGCGGTCAGCCGCCAGTTCAATCACGCGAGCCTGATCGATTTCAGCAAACGTACGGTAGACCGCTTTTTCTTGTTCACTGAGGAAATCGAGGTGCTGGACTGAACCATCAGCGTCACGGATACTGTCCCACACTTCTTTCGTATCCTTACCCTTTTCAGCCAAGAGATCAATCAGGGTTGGATTCTTGATCACCACCTTCATCTTCGCCACGTCTTTGATGTAGCAGTTACTCCAGATTGGTTCGATACCCTGTGATACCTGACCGAGAATAAAGGCTGACGAAGTGTTCGGTGCAATCGCCATGGTTGTCGTATGGCGCATACCATACCCCTTCAAAAGCTCTGGCTCACCGTAGGTCTTAGCCATTTCGGCTGACGCGGCATGGGAACGTTCTTTGATCAGTTTAAAGATTTCTTCGTTAATCGCACCGGCTTCGACACTTTCAAACGCCAGTTTTTTACTCTGAAGGTATGAGTGGTAACCGAGTACCCCGAGGCCAAGAGCACGGTTCGCAACCGCAAAATTGTATGGTCGTTCCATGAATTTGAAGGCGAGGCGCTTGTCGGCAAATTCTGAGTCACGCATCGCTTCGAGCTTTTCAATAAAGTCAGACATGACGGCATCGAGGAAGTAGATCATGGTTTCTACCAGGTCGGTATCCTTCCATTCGTCATAGTGCATCGCATTGATTGAAGAGATACAACACACAAATGACCAGTCCTGACTACTCGGGAGCATAATTTCACTACAGACGTTACTTGCGTAAATCGGGAGATTTTTGTCTTTGTACACCTGTGGTCGCTGGTTGTTCGCATTATCAATAAACATGATGTACGGATACCCAATTTCCCCACGGCGCTGGATGATCTTTGCCCAAATCTTGCGCTTCTCTTCATCACCCGCAATCATTGAATTCATCCACTCGTCAGTTACGGTAACCGCGTGGTTAATTTTCTGAATCGGATTTCCTTCTGATCCAATATCGAGGAACTCGTGAATGTCTGGATGCTCTACCGGCAAGTACGCCGCAAATACTCCACGACGGGTCGCGCCCTGACTGACTACATCCAAAATCTTTTCAAACAGTTGCATGAAATGCACTGGACCAGACGAAGAACCATTCTGTGTGATTTCAGCACCACGTGGACGAAGGTCTCCAAAGTACGCTGAACATCCCCCGCCGTATTTACTCATCATGCCTACCTCACCCTGCGTATGGAGGATGTTTGCCATGTCGTCACCAACGTACGAGCCAAAACAACTAATTGGCAGTCCGCGCTTCAAACCAAAGTTTGCCCAGACCGGTGTCGCGAGCGAAATCCAACCGAGACTCATATATTTCTCGAATTTTTCAGCAAAGCCTTTTTGTCCAAGAATACTCTCGGCATGCTGTGCAATAACTTTTACTCGCTCTTCGGTTGTCTGACCATCAACGAGGTAACCACGAGCCATAAAAGCTCGCGTGTTTTCGTTTATCCAACCCCAAGGTTCATTCTTTGTCATACAATCAGTTGTTTAGCGCGACGGAATAATAAAACTATTTTAACAAAATTAGAACAAATCTTCACTCGTGACACTCGACGATCGTTTATTGTAGTTAATCGAACGCTTATCAAAGAAGTCGACGTGTTTCGTAGCAATCACCTCGTTATCAAACCAGTCAGTTTCTTCGAGGAGTGCATTATTCACATCAAAGTGACGCGGGAGACCAATTGCTGCAAGTGAATTATTAAATCGATTTTTCACAAACTCCTTCACGTTAGTAGATGGCAAGAAATCGAGTTCCCCCGCTTCAAAAATCCAATCAATGACTTTGCATTCGGCTTCGAGCGCTTCTTCACAGGCAGTAATAATACGCATCTTGGCTACATCATCAAACCATTCTGGATGTTCTTTCTTGATGATGTTAATGACGTCGATACCAAAGAGGCCGTGGAGATTCTCTTCTTTACTGGTGGCTTCAACAGCATTACTAATACCCTTGAACAAGTTCTTGTGTTTATTAAACGACATCATCACGAGGAACTGAGAGAACAGTGAGATGTGTTCAACAAAGAGTGAGAACAACATCACGGCATGGAAGTACTCGCGGTTCTCCTGTGAACGAGAGAGTTCACTCACCTTTTCGAGGTAATCCATACGCTGCTGGATAACCGGAATGTCTTTGATCTTGGTAAACTCGTTATTCAGTCCGAGAATTTCAAGCAAATGCGAATAGGCGTCAGTGTGACGAATTTCTGATTCAGCAAAGGTGGCACCAACGGCACCAATCTCAGCTTTTGGCATTTTTTTGTAGATATCACCCCAGAAACCTTTTACCGCGACTTCAATCTGGGCAATCGCCAGCATTGTGTTCTTGATTGCACTTCGTTCAATATCAGTCACGTTCACATGGAAATTCTGTACGTCACCGGTGAAATTGAATTCGGTATGGAGCCAGTACGAGTGTCGAATCGCATCGACGTACTCATAGAGTTCAGGATACTCATATGGCTTCAAATTACCGCGCTTGCGAAAGATATCTCGCTCACGCATCTTCTTGCGTTCGTTTCGGTAAATGATGTAGGCCTTGGCAGTCTCAAAATAATTGAGCTCCATGAGGGACGCCTCTACCAAGTCCTGCATCTCTTCTACCGTTGGATACCCATCAATGCACTTCTGTGCTTTTGGGTCAGCAGCATCTGCCGTACCCGACTGCACGCACATTGAAACTGCTTTGCGGTGGACTGTCTCCGCAACCTTGGCCGCATCCGCTTCCTCCCCTTCTCCGGTTTCCCCTAGAGCCATCAAAATGGCGTGTCCGATTTTTTTGATATCGAAGGATTGTAGTGATCCGTCACGCTTTTTAATGTGTTTAATTTCCATATGCCTGAATAACGTACCTGATTGTGAACTAATAACAAATGTGCGCGACTACAAGGTGAGGTCAAGACGACCAGGTAGAACCTGGCTCAGGTATGCCGTAAAAACAGCATGACGCTGCGTGTCTTGACCCCCGACACACATCGCGGTGGAGACGCGGTGGTACGTACATAATAGGCTGTTTCGGCCCGCTTGTAAAAAGTGGCTACAGACCGTAAAAAGCCTTTAATGTAAGGGTTTCCAAAACTCTATCGTGTACAACTCTGGGGATAACTAATTGTTTCTTCGTATTGAAAAACTAAACTTGCATCTTGGCGAGTATTGCTAAAATGAGAAACATGTTTTATATTGCATCCAGGACATGCAGGAGGTACAAAATGAACGCCCCAACACTCCAACTGACGGGAAGGATAAACGTGGTATATACTTCTAAATGTTTTTCCATCTGGTGCGATGAAATCGGACAGAGTTACTTGCATCGTATACCCGACCGCAGCGTCAAAGATTATCAACAAGATGACATCGTGACGTTTTCTGTTGAAGGAAGCACCGCAGTTAATGTGAAAAAACAAATAAAGTAAGACAAAAGCCGAGCCCATTAATAGGGCTCGGCTTTGAACATTACATTTATTATTGTTGGTGATGAGTGCGTAAGCTATCACGAATTTCAGTGAGTAACTTAACTTCAGCAGAAGGCTCTTTTGGTGTCGCTGGCGCTGCGGCCTCTTTCTTCTGCAGACGAGCAATCACTCGTACAATCATGAAGATAACAAAGGCAATAATAGCAAAATCAAATACATTCTGCAGGAACACCCCGTAGGTAATAGTTGCCTCCCCCACCTTTAGTGACCACTTCGTGAAATCAATGCCACCAAGCAAAATCCCAACCGTTGGCATAATGATATTTTCAACGAGTGACGAAACAATCTTTCCAAACGCCGCACCAATAACAACCGCTACCGCCAAATCAATCACATTCCCCTTGATCGCAAACGCCTTAAATTCCGCAATAAAATCTTTCATATATATGATTACACTTATAATAGGATACCCGTATTATACGCCGCAGAGCGTGAACACAAACCTTGTTCAAGCCACCTAGACGGTAAGTCGAGCTAAATAAAAACCAATCCCCGCCCCCAACATAAAGACGAAAAACAACGCCACGAGTAGAGTTTCTTGTTTCATAGTCTCGTTAGTATACAAACAATTCCCGCCCCTGACTAGATATAACTAGTGTACCCCTCGACTTTTCCCCTAAAAATAGGTATAACAGTGGTCACGAATCAATGACCGGCGCCCCCCAAAGGGCCTGATACATTGATTCCAAAAACACACTGGCGGCTATGGTATAATGGTTATTACTGGAGTTTGTGGAACTCTCAATTCGGGTTCAATTCCCGGTAGCCGCCCAAAGAAGAAGCTATTTGAACTAATGAGCCTTTTGAACTTTCATCAACTGTTTGAAAAGGACTCTTGATAGATCCACCAAAGGAAACTGAACCAATTGCCTCTAATGCAAGCAAAATGGGCGCTTTTTCAGCATGTACGACCTTCTTTTGAGATACTTTGAAGTCCGTCCAAAACAAACCTAAGTAGAGGCGTTTTAGCATAGGTGAAGCTGCCTCATATGTTTGTCCGATATTGTTGGTCAGTTTCAAAACCTCACGAATCACATTAATTTTGAGGTTTCTCCTGCGATCGATTAAATATTCTTCATTAGCAATCTTTTCAAGTTGGACCGAGAGTTG
Organism: Candidatus Kaiserbacteria bacterium; assembly: GCA_031423775.1. Taxonomy (GTDB): domain Bacteria; phylum Patescibacteriota; class Minisyncoccia; order Phycocordibacterales; family UBA918; genus OLB19. The sequence goes on from JANPGF010000015.1 coordinate 14,284, forward strand.
ATCGTTGATGCGCGCAAAAGCACTATCAGAAATTACTTGATTAATTAACTTGTCTTCAGCAACCGCTCTCTTTGTTTCGAGATTTGATTTCATTGTATTTAAGACCTTCTTCTCTTCAGAAATTGAATCTCGCTGTTTTTGATATAAAGCTTGAACCTTAGCAACAATTTTTTCAATTAAAACAGGAGAAAACTTAATGTCATTAAAGTAATCCTGGACCTGCTTTTCGAGTTCTACAACTTCAACATAAGCTTGGTCACACTTTGTTTCTGAACGTTTTGTGCAATGGTAGTAAGCTATACCCTTCTTTTGTACTATGCCAGCCGTAAAACGGCATCCGCACGTCTCACAAAACATAAATCCTCTGAGAAGGAAATCATGTTTACGTCTCCGACAAGCGTATTTATTATTAAACTCCATAACCCGCTGACACTGCTCAAATAACTTTTTTGAAATTATGGGCTTGTGGTTACCTTTATTCTTCAAACCCTTCCACCGCATCTCTCCATAATAGAAGTGATTTGTCAGAATATTAAAGACTTTACTTAGTACAAATTGCTTACCAATTCTAGTAACTAAACCTTTTCGGTATGTAATATCACTAACTTGAGCAGCAGAATAATCACCAGTTGCATAAAGCCTGAACATTTCGGCAATCAATGGTGCCCGGACCGGATCTTCTGCTATAGTACGAATCTTTTCATCCTGTCTCTCCCCTACATTCAAGTAGCCAGGAGGGGCAATAGTGGGCCACCCTCCCCCTTCAAACTTCTCTTGTAGGCTTTTATCTGTCTTCCTAGCAGTAATCTCTGACTGGAGTTGATTCACTCCAGCAATAATAAGATCCATGAAGTTTCCTTCAGGGGTATTTTCAATACCTGGTTGAGAAACTGAAATCAGTGTTACATTACTTTTTTGTAACAAAGCTCGCATCGTAAGATGATCTGTAACATTACGTGCCAAACGATCAGTATCTTGTACAAAAATTGCTTTGATGCTCTTATCTTCATTAATTCGAATTAGCATATCTTTTAAGCCTGGACGATTCATTGTAGTTCCACTTTTCCCAGGATCAGTATAAAGTCCATTGTCAGCTAATATGTAACAATCGCCCTCAGTGATAGCACGTTCACAAACATGCCTTTGGGTTTCAAGTGAGTGTTTTTCGTCCCCCGCCTGATCATCAGTAGAAACTCTTGTGTAAATTAATGCTTTTTCCATACATAGTTCTTTTATACTCAATTATACCTCTCAACTAGTTTAATAACTCGGCCTCATGTTGGGCAACTCAATACGACATTAAATCCCCCAACTTCAAAATATGTACCCATACCCACCACCCCCTAAAGTGTATATATGAGCAACATTTTCTGACCCACTTTTGTTATTCTACGCTTATAAATAAGATCTTTAACTGTTAACCGCCTAATACACACTGGGTAACAAAGTTCTAACTGTTCTAACCTTAAAAAGTTATAGATTATCACTTCGGAAAGGGCCCCCATAATACGACTTAACCATACGTGCCATAACTTCTGGAAGTGTCACATTATTCATTTTTGCGTCCTCCTGAATTATTTTCTTAGTTTCCAATAACAACCGAATGTGTGTCGTCTTTCTATTTGTCTTTCTATTTCTCTTTGCTTTTTTTGAAGTGTTAACACTTGGACTTAACAGCCCTTCTATTTCCCTCATAGTTACAGATGGATTAAACGTTGATAAATATGTACTCATAAAGCGATTCGACAATCAAATGTTCCCTTGTTTCATTTGAATGAACCCAATGTTGCCTTGATGAGCACGTGAGGTCCCCCGTTGAGAATGGGCTCACTCAGAGCGGGGAATGTGACGTGATCACCAAGATTACAGCCAGTTTTTTATTCAGAGGACCCGCTGACTACCTCTGTTCATGTGATTGTTACTGTAGGGCACACAATTGCTCAAAAATGAGTTCAGCAATAGAATCAACAAAAGCATCTTCAGATTCTTGAAGTTCCTTTTGGGTCAACTTATTACTATGTGATTCCACACAACGATTATGGATCGCTACCCCCATTACGTGTCGATACGCTTTGTCGTGTCCTTGAATATGGAAAAGGCGTTGTATTTATTTAGCTATCCACACGGAAGCGAAAATACGTATACGTGTTTTCGCTCTCTACTTTGGAAATACGGAACGTTTTAAAAAGTGTCGATCTTCTATATTCTCAAAAAATAGTTTTCCATCTACCTCAAATCGCTCCTTGATTTTTTCTCGTACATCAGAAATTGCATCCGATACTGCCTTAGTATTGACCTCTAACGTATCCGCCAACTCTGCGGTACTCATCGGCTGTTTTCGTAGGAGATTGAGAATCTTGCACGGTCGACCACTTTGTTTCAATATAACTGACTGGGTGTTAGAACTTTTTGCGAGTCGTATTACACATTGCTTCCCTTCAAAAGTAACTACAAATCCCACTTCGGACTTTTGGTTAACTAACTTGACTCTTGTGAAATCGAGACATTCTCGGACAGCAATATTTGTTTCAACAAAAAACTCAATCCATAGTGCTTTCTTAAGAACTTTTTGTGTAGCGACTGCTGCAGACATTACTGGTTCGTCATAAAGGAACTCCCTCTCTACAATTTTCGCAGATATACGATCATCACTATCTGTCCTGATCTGATCAAGTGCGCGTTCAGCACCATTTCTATCAGTGAATAAATGATGTTGTTTGGACCACTCTAGGAAAGGGTATTCAAATGTTTCGCGATCGGGGTTTGCTGAAGATTTGGCCTCAAGAAAACTCAGAATCACTAAGATTCTCATTAGAGGACGATTCTCATTGTCGTTAATCATGGTTAACACTATTCTGCTTCAATTTCAGGGATTGTAAAGAAAAATTAACCTACACCCGTTTTAGCATCATTTCATGTATTTTCAGGGTATATTTTTTTAATAAAGTGCCTCTAAATATAGTTACGGTCTGTTAACGCCTAATAGTGATTCAACTTCTAGAATCACCATTCGATTACATAAATCACCATGACCCAAAACATCCCTGGGTGATTTCTTTTTACCTTTAGAAGTGTCATAATTGACCCACAACTAAATATTCGTCCCGCAAGGGGCTACGGACCTAAACCAAGGACTTTCAGTCAGTGGCATGGTCCCAAATCGTTAAGCATAAAAAACCCGTCATCAGGGCGTGCTTAACGTTATATGGGGAAACTCATATATGGTCGCAAGACCTCCTGGTGGCGGGCTTTGTGTATCCACTGAGTTCGCAACTAGGCATTAATCGCTAGTTACTACTCTATGGAACCAGTTTCAATAAAAAAGTGTCCTCAGTGCCAGATGGATGTATTTCCTTTAGCTAAAAGATGCCCTCACTGCAGGAGCAAGTTGCCTCAGCCCATGTCATCAGTCAAAGTCGTATTACTTGGTGCAATTGGTGTGGCAATAATTGTGCAACTTATTGCATCAGGACAAACAGATCAATCTCTCCCAAAATCCCAGCAAACTCCGACAGTAGTCCCGACCACCTCTGAAGTCGCCACTCCTGTAGTTTTTGATATTCCTAAGCTTGTCGGTAAAAGTATAAAACAAATAGAATCAACTCTCGGACCAGCTACACGCTCTTTTGAACCAACCGATCTTCAAGAAGAAATGGGAGTAATTGATGCGGACAAAACATTTGATATTGACGGGGTTAGTTTAATGATAACGTACAACTCACGAACTGGTATTGTAAAAGAATACTTCCTTGAAACACCTGATCCATCAGGTGCAACAGCAAATACCGGATCACTACTGAAGTTAGGTCATCTGGAAAACGGGGCCACTAATTACAGAATCAAGTTTATACCAACAATCAAAGACCCTAGCGTTTATACGGGTGTTGTTGTGACACCTATCTAAAAAGTCTGACCGAATAACTAACAAAGAAGCTCTCGAGAGTAGAGTCTTTTTAAGAGTCCCCAGTTGTTGTAATTTTTTGCTGCATTCTTTGTGATTCAATCCGCAGCTAGATATATAGCAACAAGCTATCACTCTTTTTGACTTTTGATTTACTTGAGCGTATTGTCGCTAGTGAACCCTGAAAATATGGATTTAAAACTAACACAAGGAGAAAGATTATTCGTCGCATTGATATACACGATATTGCTAGTGGGTATTTATATTTTCATCGGAGGCTCTTTTGATTTTCTATTAGGCGTGAAGTCAAATGACAACATCATTTGGTTCTTTTCTGGAGCACTGACAATTCTCATGGGTTCATACCTTGTTGAGCCCTATTTTACAAAACCCTCAGACGCAATCGCAAACTCAGTAGCTGTTTTGATCAGTCTTTTAGGCATTAATAATAAAATGGCTTTCTTCGCTTATGATGTTGTATTTTACTACGCATCAATAATTTTAATTCTTGGAATAGTAGCTATCGCCACGCGCACTGCTTCAAGAGATTGGATTCAAAAAACTGGCAAGGTATCTTATTGGATTGTCGAGTCATTTGGTAGTGCTAAGTTTATTTTTTCTGTAGTGTATCTTGCTGCTTCGTATAGTTACTTTAACAAACCAGAAGAAACAACTTCACTGATAATAGTGATATCTTTCTGGGTTATACTCACCTTCTTTGACATTATTGGTTTATCTGTAAAAAGAGCAGAAAAACTCTTAAATCTTTTTAGCACTTTTAGTGGAGAAGAATTGGGTACAGCAATTGGTTGTGAAAATCCTTATTTATACCGTGTCGAAATGAACCTACGGCAAAATCAGAAAAATGCTAATTTAAAATATGCTAGCTTAGTAGCAATTGAGACATCGCTAAATATTGGTTCAGTTGGAATGGTGATTGATAAAACACACCTTGTGTCAAAAAAATGGTTGAGTGTCTATCTACTTAGAAATGAGGTGGGTGAAATTATAACTATCGACCTAAAATCAAGAAAGTTTTCTAGTAGTCCTAAATCTATCTTTTCAAACGATAACTCTGTATTTACTCTTAACTACGACTCACTTTCTCAGTCTGAGCAAAACACTATCAGTGCTAATCCGCTTTACAAAAATAAGGACAATTTTGTAGGTTATGTAGAAATGGGATCAAATATAAATACAATTACATTTTCCCTCCTTAGAAGTGACGAGGTTGATCAGAAAATATCCGAGGGATCAATTCTTACGGCAAGTATCTACGGTACTGAGACCTTGTATCAAGTTATAAACGGCAGCACTAAAGAAGAACACTTGGAAAACTTTGACAAGCATGGTTTCGTAATCGGTACTGCCCGCAAACTTGGTGCTTATGACAATATTAACAAAAGTCTAGAAACAAGTAGGTGGGTCCCCGCCATTTACTCTCCAGTTTTTCTTGTACATGGAGAGACATTTACTGCTGAAGAAAAGGCAGAGATGATACCTCGCTCTATTGGTCGATTACCAGGAACAAAATTAGAGATTCCTATAAAAGATTTACCTTCTTTAGTAACACATAATACCGCTGTATTAGGCATTCTAGGCATAGGAAAATCTTGTTTAACATTTGAATTGATAAAAAAAGTTCATGCAGGTACTGAAGCGAAAATTATTTGTTTTGACGTAACAGGAGAGTATGCAGACGCACTTAGAAGTTATGGTTGTTCATCAACTACACTTGATTCAGCTCGTATCGAAACTGAGTTAACGGCAAACTACACAGCAATCAATAAGGACGCGCATAGAGGTGGCAATCATGCACATTTCAGAGCTATCGTGACAACGCTACTTACTGAGTTTTTTACTCAAACAGCAAACAAGATTCTTACTATTAACCCAGAAGAATACGATGTAAGTAAGCAAACAAACGAGATTAAAGCAAAAAAAATTGGTACGGGTCCAAACGACTGGCAGGACCAAGCGCCAATGGCCGATCTATCGGTAGTAGAAAAAGTTAGAATTATTACTGAAATTGTACTGGAATACTCTAAAGTGACAGGACGAACAACTGATGCTCGATATCTTTTAGTATTCGAAGAGGCTCACTCTCTTGTACCGGAATGGAACTCAGTTGCAAATGATGGTGATAAAAATGCAGTAAATGGCATTTCAAAAGTTATCTTGCAGGGGAGAAAATATGGTTTGGGTTCTTTTATTATTACTCAACGCACAGCAAATGTTAGTAAGAATGTGTTGAATCAGTGTAATACGATATTTGCTCTAAGAATCTTTGATGATACGGGTAAAGATTTCCTCGCCAATTACATTGGAGGAGATTATGCGGATAGTCTGGCAACTTTAGAGGAAAGACATGCTATAGCAATAGGTAAAGGACTTCGCTTAAAACAACCTGTTATCGTACAATTAAATGATCGAACTGACCTCACTACAGCAGTAATAAGTACCAATGATGAACAAATAATAATTTAATGATATGACTATGGTTTTTAGTGAAGAAAATGCCGATAGCTACTTAGAAGAGCTTGCAAGGACCGATTCAGAAGCAGCTCGCTCGTATCTTTTAAAATACGGATATTCCTCTTCGTCATTTGAAATGCCCGAATACTACGGAGTCCAAAATCTCGACCAAATATCACTAACTCCTATTGATTGGGGGAATAAGGGAAAACCAGCAGTAACAACTCCACTTAATTTTTTAACTCCTAAAGGGCATCTCTCTTGGAGGAGTTTCAATTTGTTGCATCCCTACATCTATATCCATATTGTGAACGAACTCACTAGTATCAGCACATGGTCGATAATAAAAGATATCCTTATTCAAAAAACATTTGTGAATTGTTACTCTATACCGAGATTTACCAAAGAAGAAGACGAGTCAGCAAAACTTTCCGGTATTAACCGCTGGCTTCAGATGGCTGAAAATGACTTGGTGAAAGATTCAGTCAACTACTCTTTCTTAACTGTAACTGATATTAAAAACTTTTATCCTTCAATTTATACTCATAGTATTTCATGGGCAATTCATGGTCGAGAGGAAGCCAAGCGACGTAGGTACGAGCCTAACCTACTTGGTAATAAACTCGATAAGCTTTTCCAAAACTCTCGCGATGGTCAAACAAATGGTATTCCAGTAGGATCAATGGTTTCTGACATTGTGGCAGAAATTATTCTGAAAGATATTGATAGTAAACTCACCGCTTGGCTCATCGCAGAAGATGTGGCGGATAAAGTAACAATTTCAAGATATCGTGACGACTATAGAATACTTAGCAAAACTAGCGAACAAGGACGACTGGTATTACGAGCACTCAGTAAAATCCTTGATGAATATAATTTGGTTCTTAATTCAGATAAAACAAAAGTCTACGATGACATTATTGAGGGGAGTTTTCGTGACTGGTCACGTGAAATAAGTAATGACTACTTGCTGCGGGCAGTAAAATATGACGAATTAGATGGCTCAGTAACTGCCTCTTTATTGAAAGATATTTTACTTAAGATCTACCAACTTCAAAAACGTTACCCGGATGGAAGATCTTCAATTACTTTATTAAGCAAGCTCACATCGCATCTTAGTAAAACAGAAGTCGTCTTAGAGGTCGACAAGATTGATATCCATACCACTATTTCTATTCTCCGAAAGCTTGCCCTCATTCGTGAAGAGGTTAGTGCACAAACTTATTTACTTCTTGATATTTTACTACAGAAACTAGACGACGAAAGAATAAAGAGTTCTATTTTAAAAGAGCTCTTGGATGTAGTGAAAAATGAAAAAGATCACGACTACCAAGTAATTTGGCTTTACCGTCTTTGTCTATCAAACTCGGTAGATATGTGTGCGACTGTTTCTGCAGCATCAGATTCTCCACTTATTGAACTTTTACAAGATGAATACCAGCATGAGATACCATTCAATTACAATTATGAAATATTCCCAACAGTAAGCGGCCTACAACCGCAAGACATAGTTGAATTACAAAAGTTTACTTATATAGATAATGATCTATTTACTAATGCTTATGAAACAGCCATAGATAGAGAATATTACGTCCTCTTCAGATATTAAAATTATTTAATAATTATTTTATATAGAAGCTAAACGGTAACTTCGAAATCTCTTATCATCGCCAACTTCTCCTTCACTCCGCTCATATACTCCTGATCAGACAGAATGCTTAAAATAAGCTTCCGCTTCTGGCCCAATTTTTAGAGGTCTATTTTAAAGGATAATTTAGAGGTATTTTTAGTGTCTACTGTCCATAGTGGAACCTAGGCTCTACTCAAGTGTTTGTAACAATGCTTCGAGCGCTGACTTACTCTGAACAGCATCTACTTTGCGTGCTCGCAGTTGATGTAATACCTCATCTATAGCGTCATCGACTTCTGTCCATTTTGCTTTGCTCATAGGTTTGAGTTTTGACTCAGCACTATCCCATTCAGACTCTAAATCAGCCACTCTTGTAGTTGCTTCAGATAATTTATTTTGGTTAACTAGATCAAGTGTGTCTTGTATGATGTCAGTAAAGGCGGTCATATCCCCTAGCGGATTAACCGATGGGTTTCCAACACTAGATGTCGTTTTAGTTTCGGGTGTGTTTGTACCCTCTTCCAGAGTTGATGATCGCCACTGGTAACCAATGCCTGAAAGCAAAAGAACTAACGCCAAGACAGCGATTGTCTGTTTAAGACCATTATTGTTTATACTCTTGTCTTCAGTTGGCTTAGTGATCACATCTGCTTTTGTTAAAGTCATATACACCACAACAACAAGAATTGCTCCAAGGAATATAACGCTCGTTACCGTAGCGCCTAGTCCTAAGCCGCCGTACTGAGCTGGTTGCGATAGATAGTCACCGATAGATGCTCCTAACGGCCTGGTAAGAATATAAATTGACCAAAAAGACAATATCGGGTTAAGTCCCATTTTCCATGAAGCTGCAAATACTGCGACAGCTGCCGCGACAATTACTCCAGTCACTAAGTAACCCAGCGCTAATCCTTCAGCCAGCAAGTCTCCCGCTGCTGTACCTAAAGCGAAGGTAAATAAAATTGCCAACCAATAAAAAGCTTCTCTTTGTGTAGTAAAAATCGAATGAATGGAAAGTGTCTTCTCTTTCTTGTACCAAAGGAAAAAAGTCCCAGCGAGTAAAAGGCTAAATAAAATTGTACTAAACTCCAGTGGTACTTCGAGAGCATCTGTCAGATTATCGGTAACAAGTGTTCCAAAGACACTTATTAAAACAACAGAAAGCCAATAAATACTTGGAATATATCGATTGGATTTGAATTGAAAAAAAAGTGCTACCACAAGTAGCACTCCAGTAACAATCGAGGTAATCGTCAAGCCGAAGTTAAGATTTACGTTAAGAAAATCAGCAGCAGTTTCACCTACGGTAGTGCAGAGTATTTTTACAATCCAGAAATATAGGGTGATTTCTGGAACTTTACTGAGAAGATTATGAATAGTCCCTGGCTCAGTTTGAAGATTATATCCAGTTTCACTGGTGACTCCTTGAGCCATTGAATGTGACATTTTAATGTAGACGTTTGAGGTCTACTTGTAGTACGCCTTCTAAACACAATATATTTCAAATCTTAAAGATGGCTCAGGCTTCCTCTAACTACTTTAATGTTTCTTATTCAAACAGTTTCCACTCAATGCAAGAACATCCCTACTCCTGCCAAGAATGGACGCTTTTTATCTATACTCCCCTATCATCGTCAACTTCTCCTTCACCCCTGCCATATACTCCTGATCAGACAAAATAGTTAAAATAAGCTTCCGCCTCTGGCCCAATTTTTAGAGGTATATTTTACAAGGGTTTTCTGGATACCCTATTGAGACATTCGAACTGTGGTATTGCTTTTTTAATATATTTATTGCATAGTTGCTCTCAAAGAACCCTTGCATACAGGTAGTGTGCTGTTCATATCAAAAAGGAAGCGACTATGCTCCAACTTATGCAATATGGCATCAAAGAGAACAACGTCTTTGTTGAAGGCACAGCCACTAACTCAATTGTGTTCACGTGCATTCAGCCTGGAGTGATCATACCGATGGAAACAGAGATATTTCTCGTGTACTCGAAATTCCCGAGCGCTGAAGAGGCTGCCAGAAAAAGGCACTGCTTTGAGGCGGCAGAAGGTGATTACATTGAAGCGGCACGGGCGGGCGAGATGGTTATGAAATTAATGCTCCGTCTCCAAGGCACTGCGGGTCTGAATTTTCTTCACATTCTGCCCACGGGACTAGTCTCTTATTTGTGGCCGGGTACACTTGAATTTGCACCAGCCATCATTGAGCGGATGAAAGCCGTATTGACTGAAGTCTGTGGCAAGTTCCATTTCATCCATGAACCAAATATCAGAGTTCCGACACCAAAGCAAATCGAGGCTTCACGTCGAATGGGAACACTCCTCCCTATCTGACCACTCAGGCTGCCCCTTTCTCAAAACAAAGTCATCCCTTTTTCAAAATTGGGGTGGCTTTTCTTTTATTATGAAATTAACTTATTTTCAACCCAAGTTGGGATGTAAATGCTCGTGTCTCCCAAACGTTCAAACACAGTTCTAACATCCTCTACAACGTCGCCCACGAGAAAAAGGCCCTTCGGGGCTTTTTTCGTGGGCGGCTAAGGAAGCAAACTGCTTTGCTTCCGACAGGGAGTCGAAAGGCACAGTCATGTCGCTCCGCGACAGACGAGCCGGGGTCGCGAACACTTAGTAGATTGTGAGCGAAGCGAAATAATATACTCAGTGATTCGTGACCGACTCCCTGTAGCCGCCCAAACGTAAATATCTCTAATATACGTAGATATACAAAGGCATTTCAGTTCTGAGCAATATATCTGAAATACTTGAAAAGTGGTTAGTTATGTGGCATTGTACTGCCAGTTGTAAACAAGTACCATCACAAGGGAGAACACCGTGGGAACATATAGATACGAACTAGCTGAAGCGTTCTATGATATCAGCAAATGTCTTGAGGTTCGCCGTCAAGTTTTCGTTGAGGGTCAAGGCATTGCACAAGATCAAGAATTGGACGGTCTTGACCACTGTTGTATCCATTTTATCTGTCGACACACCCAAGTAAACTTTGGCGGTGGATTGACGACAATTGCACCTGTAGCAACTGGGCGTATTTTGCCTTGTGGTGACACTGCAAAAATCCAACGAGTTGCAGTGGTGGAGACGCATCAGAAAAAGGGTGTGGGTGCTGGCATCATGAAAGCAATGATTGACTACGCTCGTAGCAAGAACTTTGCTCAAGTGTTGCTCGGCTCACAAGTTGACGCTGTTGGTTTCTACAAAAAGCTGGGCTTCGACGCCTTCGGTGAACAATACAAGGAAGTTGGAATCCTACACCAAAACATGCGTTTGATACTTCAGACCTAATACGCATTGGGGGTGGTACATTATCGACTGTGTAATGCCGCTCTCCCGTACTGGGCGAGCGGCTTCTTCTATACTAAAGCAGCCTCAGTATTGCAACAAATCGGAATAGATATCGTCGTGTCACCTCTCCTCTCAAACGCAGTTCGAACATCCTCTACGACGTCGCCCAAAATTTTGAGGTTTATTTTATAAAGGTTTTCTGAATCCCCTAGTGAGAAGCTCGAACTAAAGTATTGAAAAAGCAAGTAATGTGCGGTACTGTTTCAATCGAAAAATCAGCACACCATTTGCAACTTTGACAGAAAGAGAGGATTAAATGATCCGCAAGGGTCAGAAACTGACGTTCAGAACCAACTGAAACCAATGGCCACAAAGGAGAAAGACTATGCCGAAAGAAACCCCAACCCCCGGAACCGCCCCGTTCCTCGAAGCTCTGGCTGCTCGGCTGGCGGAGCATGGCGACGAAGAGATGGATACCCTCCCGGAAGACGGGGAAATCCTGACCAAAAGCATTGTCGAATCACCGTTTGAGTGGATCGGCTTTGCTCTTTGGGAACTCGAAGCCGAGCCTGCCGGCACGCGTGTGAGCGATGTGATTGAGGCGATGGGCATCAATGCCTTCGTCTGCCCCGGCTCTGGTCGACTGATCGACGGTCATCATGCCCAACTCGGTTTCGCACTCGGCATCGGGAGCAAACGCAAGGGCGCGACTATGACAGGCATTCAGGTCGCCGAAGCGGTGCGTAACGTCATCGACGTTCTCCCCCGAACAAACTGACCTTTCGCCACCCCTACCAATGGGCCACCCGTCCAATTCAGGTAACGGGTGGCTTTTTCTTTATGCAAAATCAACAACAAACCAATATGGTATGTAAATCGTCGAATCGTTCTTAATCTCAAACACAGTTCTAACATCCTCTACGACGTCGCCCACGAGAAAAAGTCCCCTATTGGGGCTTTTTTCGTGGGTGGCTAAGAAACTGCCCTGCGGCAGTTTCGCCCGGGAATTGAAAAGCGCACGCATGTTTTAATTTCTACCGAAATTAAAACGGCCGAGCTGGGGTCGCGAACACTTAGTAGAATCAACGCGTAGCGCCTGATTATACTTAGTGATTCGTGACCAATTCCTGGTAGCCATCTAATGTATTGACAAATATCAATTATAGTGCTATCATGTCCGCTAGAAATAACCCGTTCTCAACCTAAGAGGTACTCCATGAACGATCTTCCGAACTTTGTGACCGTTATCATTGACTTCGTCTTTTCCTGGAAAAGCATCGCCAGCGTCGTCGGCCTGATCGTCATTTTCAGCTCGATCGTCATCACGACCGGCAAAAGCGCCAAGATCATCGAACGCCTCGGCAAACCGCGTGAAAAAGCCCGGATGCCCGGCCTCGGCTTCAAGCTGATGTGGCCGTTTGAATCGGTTGTCGGTGTCGTCAACCTGCAACAGCAGGAAATCGGTGCAGATGTCTCGGTGAAAACCAAAGACAACGCTTTCATGTCCCTGCCGGTCAAAGTGCAATACCGCGCTGCGAACAATCCGGAGGGCGCCGTAAAAGCTTACTACGAGCTTGAGGAGCCGAAGAAGCAAATTGTCACCTACGTGCTGAACAACGTGAAAAACGCTGTTTCCGGCATGGACATGCAGGAACTCTACCAGAATCGCGACAAAATCGAAAAAGAAGTACAGGATGCCCTCAGCACGCGTTTTGCCAGCTACGGCTACGAAATTGTCAGCGTCCTGGTCGACGAACCGCGTCCGAGCGATGAGGTGCGAGACTCCTTCAACCGAGTGATCGCCTCAACGCGCGCTCGCGAAGCGGCGACGAACATTGCCGAAGCCAAGCGCATCGAACTGGTCGGCATTGCCACCGCCGAAAAGGAGTCGAAGAAACTCCAGGGCGAAGGTATGGCCGCCATGCGCGAAGCCATTGCCAACGGCATGGAGAAGGCCATGGAAACCCTCGTCAAGAGCGGCCTGACCCATGAACAGGCACTCAACCTGCTGATGGACACCAACCGTCTCGACACCCTGGGCGCCGCGGCCGCTCATGGCAACATGATCCTGGTCGATATGCACAATGGCACCGACATGGCCAAAACCATCGGCGCCGTGCGAGCTGCTGAACATACGAAACCTGAGGTCGTTGCGAAAGCGGCGTAACCCAACAATCTCTGCTTTTGCAGACCCGTCGTGTATGGAAACATACACGACGGTTTTTCTTTTATTTAAATGCTACCGTCGCCTCTTTCAACCACTCTATTACCTCTTCTTCACATAAGTTCCACCCGAGGGACAGTACATACTCACAAAAAAGTCCCCTACCGGGGGATTGTTTTGTGGGCGACTAAGCGAGCAAACTGCTTTGCTCGCTTCCAGGAATTGAAAGACGGAATGATGTGGCTCTGCAACGAATGAGTCGGGGTCGAGAACACTTAGTAGATATGGAGCTGAAAGCGAACAAATATACTTTGTGATTCGTGACCAATTACTGGTAGCCGTCCAATTTTTCTTCATCTTACTAAAAAGAAGAACTGCTATACTGCAATCATGTACTATTACATTTTAGGCGCAGTGATTATTGGACTGCTTGTTTGGATAATTGGTAGTTATGCGGTTGTATGGTCGATCGAAGAACCGAGCTACACAGTTATAGAAAAACGTGACGGGTATGAAATCAGAAAATATGCACCCTACATCAAAGCCGAAGCAACCGTAACCGGCAGTTACAATGAAGCAACCAGTCAGGGATTTCGCATTATTGCCGACTATATCTTTGGAAATAACACGTCCAAAGAAAGTATTTCGATGACAGCTCCTGTCCTTGAAACTCCAAAAGCGGGCACCTCAGAAAAAATTGCTATGACGACACCCGTCCTCGAAGCCTCAACCGGAAACGCAACCCGGACGATTTCCTTTGTCCTGCCTTCAAAATACACACTCGCTACCCTGCCGCAGCCGAATAATCCAGCCGTCCACCTGATTGAGATGCCAGGACAGACAGTCGCCGCGCTACGATTTACCTGGTACCCAACCGAGGCTCGTATCACTGCAAAAAAGCAACTCCTCCAAAACTATCTCGTGCGTGATCAGAAAAATATCATCGGTGACACCGAAACAGCCCGTTACAACCCACCACTCTCAATGCCACTTATCCTCCGCAATGAAATTCTGATTCAAATTAAATAATAGAATCAATTCCCGGTAGACGCCCATCTCAAGAAGTTAGACACAACAACGTATTTTGAGGGTCTTTTTAGTGCCTACTGTCTTTAGTCGAACCTGCTATACTTTCACCAACATGACAAGAGAACTCAAAGAGAAAGCAGTGGTTGTTTGTGATGAAAAAATTGCTAAGAAAGGTTCTTCTGTAGGTATCTCTTTCTATGCTTTCTTTCAGAACAAAAACGACAATCCTAAGCATCTGATGGAAGCTGCGACTTGGTGGATTGAGACCCATAAACTAGACCATTTCGAAAAAGCTAAAAAGATAAAGGAACTTATTCTTGCGGAATAAGTAGACAAGTTCTCTCTTCGCTCAGCCACCCCAAACAAATCTCCTCAAACAAGTTCCACCCCATAGACAGTACGTGCCCAAATCAGCTGACCCAAATGAGACTGCATTTGGGTCATTGCTGTTTGGAGTGACTACCGTCGATAGCGAGGCTTCTTGCGCTCACATTAAATTTCTCTATAATCTTTTCCTCACCTCTTCTTGGAAGGCTATCTTCTCACCACTACTCTCTACTTTTTTGAACAGATTAATCATAGCTTCAGCTGTGTATTTATAGTTCACGATAGCTGCTGTGTTGTGTGGCGGATGCGCAAAAAATACTTGCTCTTTACTAATAATAATATCGCAATCAAAATCGAGTTCGTCATCTTCAAATACTGAGAGGCTAATAGGATTTCCTAGAAAAAGTTTTAAATCACTTTTTTCAAAAGCATATATTGCCGACAATGATGAACGTGGCATAACCACATGTAATACAAACGAAGCGTCAGTCAGAAGTCGCTGCCATGATTTTTTATACGTTGTTCCGTAACTTCCATATTTGTACTGCTTGGAACCAACACCCTCAATCACGTACACATGTTCGTGTTTAGGCAACGACCCTAAATTACTATACAGAGTACGTAGTGCTCCTCGGCTTTTAGTTTTTTGCCCAGCAATAAATTCAACTGTCCCCTTTTTGTGGAGAGTTTTATATCCCTGACGTTGTGTCAGTTCGGGCATAATTTGCTCAATTGCTTGGTACGAACGATTTACTAGCGACTGCAACTCCTCAGGTGAGGCAGCCTGCCACTCTTTATGACCACCAATGGTAATTTGGCGTGCTAATTCTCGTTTCTCCAGCGTAGCTAAAATTGTATATAAGGATGTACGAGGAATCTTTGTCTCACGACTAAGCACGCTAGTATTTGCGTGATCATAGGCAAGGAGTTTGTAGTACACAAGAACCTCAGACTTTGTAAGCCCTAACGGAAAAAGTACCTCATTAAGCTTTTGCTTCATATTTGTATATGATACATAATGACGAGTTTTTCGTCAATAGTATATAGTAATTATATGTTGAAAATAAAGACTATTTTTCATATTAAATTAATAATTGACTAGAATAAACACATAAATTATAGAAATATCTATACTCATAGCAGGGTTCTTTCATACAGTAGAAGAAAAAATGCTGAACATAGGTTTTGGTTCCAAACACCCTATCGAGAAACAACTCTCGAACTTCAACCCGCTACCTTTTACATTCGACGGCGTTATCTGCGCTTGTCTGGAAGGACCCTTGCAGGCCTTCAAGTGTCCTGATCCCGCAGAGCAAATTCGTATCTGCGGCCTGGATGGTAGAGACGCTAAGCGGGCGGGAAAAATCCATAACATATGGAAGGAAACCCAAACACTGTACTGGATGGGAGTTACATTCGAAAGATCAGGTCAGGCCTATCAAGATCTGCTCGATCGCTTGTATGATGATACTGTTAAGGCATCTGCCGATCTTCGCCACGTACTACAGCAAAGCAAGAACGAACGTTTGAT
>JANPGF010000016.1:0-3325 GCA_031423775.1 Candidatus Kaiserbacteria bacterium
CTCCGCTTCTGCGGCAACTTTTTCTGCTGCTACGCGGTCAGCTTCTGCTTTCTCTGCTGCTGCCTTGGCTTCAGCTTCTGCTTTGATTTTAGCCTCATCGATGATTGGAGACTTCTTTGGAAGCGAGTTTCGCTTCTTGGCGTCAATAATCTTCTTTGAAACGAGCATGTTGTGGACAGTGTCAGACGCCTGAACGCCGTCAGCCAACCACTTCTTTGCCTTGTCTCCGTCGAGGTTAATCTGTCCCAATTTAGGGTTATAGTTTCCGATTAAATCTACAATCTTGTTACTTTTTGTACTGGTTCGTTTATCAACAACTACCACGCGGTAAGCGGGATTGTTCTTGCGTCCAACTCGTTGTAATCGCATCATTAACATAGTGGCAGAAGAGTATCAGATATGGGTGATTTGGTCAATATGTCCACGTTTCTTTAGCTAGTGATCATTCAGCTATACATATGATACGTTATACTAGGAACATTATTGAATAAGTAACCATTTTATGAGAACGCCAAGAATCGCCATGATATGTATGAGTTTTATAGTTTGTTTTGCCTTTAGTATGCCGAGTACAACAAAAGCAGCGACCATATCGCCAGAACGAGCCGCCCTCATTCAACAGTTACAGAGCAAACTCCTCCTTTTACTCACTGAACTACAAAACCTACAACTAGCTGGCAAAACACAGTCCCTCGATATCAAAGTGGCAGGTCGTGATGATATTGCTAGCTACACTGGCAAACGGTCACAAACTTTCACCTGGACCAGTACCGGCGTGCAAAATTGTCACCTCCTCGTAGCACAAGGTAACCAATACGATGTCCCGACGAGCGGGAGCAAAACCCTCACTCTCGACGGTACTGCGCTCTATGTAGTACTGAGCTGTAATAGCATTGCAACCGGCGAAGCACTGAACGACTACATCTACCTTACCCCAGCAGCCACCTTTAACCCAGAAACGGTACCTCGCGGTAATCCAAACGGTAAAGCCGCCCTCTCAGTGTATACTGACCTCGACTGTCCATTTTGTAAGATGTACCACGAAACACTTTCGAAATTGCTCACCGATTCAACCCATAAAAGTTACATTCGCTGGGTCTATAAACCATTCCCGATTGATCAGCTCCACCCGAACGCCTCAGCCCTCGCTGAAGCTACTTACTGCGTCGGCGAACTCGGGGGAGGTAGTGCATACTGGAAATTTATTGACAGCATCTTTTCACTCCGCGGGGTAAACGAACAAACGGACATGACACAACTCGACAGCTACGCCACTAGCGCTGGCGTCAACGTTGAAAAATTTGAAGCGTGCCGTGCGAGTCATCGGTATTCAGATACTATCGCAAAATCAGTAGCCGCTGGGGCAGATCTCGGTGTTCAAGGGACTCCTACCTCATTTTTACCTGACGGCAGCATGATTAGCGGCGCACAACCGTACAGCGCAGTCGACCAAGCCATCGGGGAATACTTACAGAAATAACAATATAATAACCGCCCGATATATACCGGGCGGTTTTCTATTACTCTTTGACTGACGAGGTGGTAAAGGATTTGCGGGTGAATTCCAGTCACTTTTTCTGGCGTTCAATTTCTTTACGAGGGCGCGCCTGAGAAGCAGCATCCTTCAACTCTTCTCGCGACACTTCCGAAAGTACACTGAATTCGATTTCCAGAATATCGAATTCTACAGTCAATTCACTGACGTCCTGCAAGAGCTGTTTGCGGACAGTAGCCTTCGCCTCAGTCTCCGCAACTGAGACAATCAGTCCTGTATAGTGAACAGTCCAAACATACTCCTGCTCATCGGAGCTATTTCCTTGAACATAGAGGTCAGCTTCAGCCGAAACCAGGAATATTCGAGGTACCGGTCTCTCACCGTCAACATACGGAGCCATGTCTTTCCCTTTCTCTGTTAGAGCAAACTAGCGCTAATCTACAGTGGATTTTTAGGGTCGTCAATGGTACTATTGCCGCACATGCAAGAAACATACCAAGGGGTCATCATGATCCGCGGCAAGGGCACCGGCTTTGTAAATGTCCCTGACAGTGAAGAAGATATCGTTATTGAAAAGGAAAACCTCGGCTTTGCGCTTGATGGTGACGTGGTTGAAATCAAATTATTAAAAGAAGTCCCCGGCAAACGCCGTGAAGCGACAGTCACGAATGTGATCGAACGCTCATTCCGCGAGCTGATAGGAGTGGTGAAGGAAAAAATTGTTGACGGTAAAAAGCTGTTTTATTTTAGCCCAGACAATCACCGCATCCACGTCCGTCCCCTCCTGCCCAATGCCTCGGTAAACGATATGGACATGAAAGTGGCTGTAGAAATTTCTAGTTGGCCAATTGCCCAATTTGATCCAATTGCGATTATTACGGAAACCCTCGGTCGTAGTGGTGATCACGAAACAGAAATGCAGGCGATTATCCGTTCTGGTGGATTCACCAAAGCCTTCCCCGAAGTGGTCCAGAAAGCCGCCCACGATCTTTACGAAAATCGTGAACAGATTTTCAAAGACGCTGTCGCAGATCCAAAGCGCCGCGACATGCGTGGAGTTACCACAATGACGATTGACCCCGTTGATGCCAAAGACTTCGACGACGCTCTTTCGTTCAAAACACTGCCAAACGGAAACTACGAAATTGGTATTCATATTGCAGACGTATCACATTACGTACGCGAAGGTGAGGTACTCGATGACGAAGCGCGTGAGCGTGGTACTTCGGTCTACCTCGTTGACCGAGTTATTCCGATGTTGCCAGAAGTTCTCAGTAACGACCTCTGTTCCCTCCGTCCAAACGAAGATCGTCTCGCCTTCTCAGCGATTTTTGAAATGACACCGCAGTCAGAAGTCGTGAATGAATGGTTTGGTCAGACCATCATCAACTCAGACAAGCGATTCGCCTATGAAGGTGCCCAAGAAGTCCTCGATGCTGGTTCTGGTGAATACTACGCTGAACTGAACACTATGATGACGCTCGGTCGTATACTCCGCAAGAAACGGTACGCAGCAGGAGCCATTGCTTTTGAGCAGCCAGAAGTTAAGTTTGAACTCGATGAACGAGGCAAACCAATTCGTGCCTTTAAAAAGGAGCGCGTTGAGACTATGCTCATGATCGAGGACTTTATGCTCCTCGCGAACCAACATGTCGCAAAATTCATTGACACCCTCGCGAAGAAGTATCACCGTGACCTCGTCTACGTCTACCGTATTCACGATGTGCCAAACCCTGACAAAATCGAGGAGCTCGCGATATTCCTCCACGCCCTCGGATACGAATTTGAAACCCACAAAGGGGTTGTGAAAGCAACCGACATCAATAAACT